>NZ_OY781063.1:933750-1245001 GCF_963676285.1 uncultured Sphaerochaeta sp. | reverse complement strand
TGAATTGATTGGCTTGGCAAGTTATTTATGCAAACTTGTGGATAGACGGCTAGTATAGATGGTGATGAGAATAGTTAATTAACATCAGAGAAAAGGTCAACTTTTTGTGCGCAACCCCGCTATCACTTGAAGGCGGAATGATTAGTGTGTAATAGTGCTTGTAGTATCTCAATTGAATTCAAAAAACATTGTACGTTATTCATTGAAAACGTAGTTCTGGATTGAAAAATCGGAATTCAATTACAAATAGAAATAAAAAACAATATAGAGCAGATATGTAATACGAGCAGGTAGTATTTATATTTGATTCTCAATACTTTTCATGATTGAACTCTTAAGGTACCTTGCTTTCACTAAACTGGGGACTTTCACCACCGTGATGAAAGCATAAGAAATATGAAAAGTTGATTACCTGTAGCAAAGCAAGATGAAATTGATGTGGTGACGAGCGCAAGTAGATATTGAGTAGATTATCTATAAACGTGAAACAATTGCTTAATAATAGAAATAAAGTAGCTTTTTTAGCATAAAAATCTTGAAAGTATCATTATCAAGTGATAAAATCACGTATATGTTTATAAGATGCATGCTACGTAATATCTATTCATTTGGAGACGAGAAGGAATTCAATATGATTCCTGCTCCTCGATTTACTCGTTTAAAAGAGCACAAGTATCAGACGAACGGTATTGAGCTCTTGAAACTGGCTTCATTGTATGGTGCCAATGGGGCAGGCAAATCGAATCTGATCCGCTCTCTCTCGTTTCTCAAGGAGATAGTTGTCTCAGGTGACCTTCCCAGTCCAATGAAGCTGAGGCGGATGAAGCATTTCCACTCTCCAGAGGGACCGATGGTGTTGGCCGTGGAATTCATTAATCAGGAAGTTCCTTATATCTACGCCGTGGAAATCGGTGAACAATCGGTTCTTAAGGAGGAATTATATATTTCGGGGTTGGGCAAGCGTGAAGATGAGCTTGTTTTCGAACGATCGACCAATGATCAAGGCAAGACAGTTCTGCAGCTTTCCGAAAGATTCATGAAGAGCGAGGAAGGTCGAGTCTTGAAAGGGATCTTGGAAAATAACCTGATAAAACAGAACAAGACTTGTTTGAAAATACTCTCCGAACTTGACAATGCACAGCTGGTGGATACCAGAGCAGCCTATCAGTGGTTCATGCATAAACTGGCAATTATTACACCGGAAGTAAAATCTGGCGGTCTTGCTCACAGATTGGATGTTGATGCAGAGTTCCACCGATATGCCGAACAGGTGTTGTGCTCATTCAGCGTTGGAATTAAGAAACTGTTGACGGTGAAAAAGCCGATTGCGGAATTTTTGGGAGAAGACAACAAGACTGACATGGACAGGTTGATAAATCAGGTGTCTGAATCTCCTCATTCAATGCTCGGGTTAGTCAATAGGGATGGAGAGGAGATAATAATCGTCGAGGAAAACGGTGAGGTGGTCGTAAAGCAGCTGAAGACAGAACACTCCACGCGGGATGGCCGATCCGTGATGTTTGATCTCTCTGAAGAGTCTGATGGGTCAAGACGTTTGATGGACTATCTCCCTGCGTTCAAAGACTTATTAACCAAGGATGTAACGTATTTCATCGATGAAATTGAGCGCAGCATCCACCCCCTTTTGATAAAGGAGATTATTGGTAAATTCTCTACCGATGACCTGACCAAGGGACAACTCATCTGCACGACCCATGAATCCAATCTACTTGACCAAGAAATCTTCCGGCAGGATGAGATTTGGTTTATCGAGAAAAATCCCGCTGGAAGTTCCGACCTTTATTCATTATGCGATTTCAAAGAACATAACACGAAGGATATCAGGAAGGGGTACCTCTCCGGTCGGTACGGATCTATACCGTTCCTGGCAAATCTGAAAGATCTTAACTGGGATGCCTATGATTTTAAGAAATAGGCTGTATGAGCGTAAAGAACCGGATAGGGATGCAACTCTCTGTATCATTTATTGCGAGGGAAGAAAGAGGGCTACTATACTTTTGGTACTGTGATTGATTCAGTCTATAGAACGATATCATATCCATTAATGATGTAGGGTTGAGAAAGATAATCAGGAGGAATTTTGAATGCTTGAAGCTGACACTAAATTTGTTTCCAAACATACAACAAAAGAACGTAAGTTGAAATATCAATATGCTAAGCTATTGCGAGATATGATGTTGGAATCAATAGAAGCTTGGAAAACTATGTTGGAAAAAGAATTGGGAGACAGAGGGATTGAGTCTCAAGTGATTGAAAATGTAAGAGAAGTAATCCTACAGGAAGCGAATGCTCATCTAGTTTGGAAAGTTCTTAAAAAAGAAGATAGATATGACACGCCATATTACAGAAGCAAATTGGAAGAGTTAAAAAAGCTTCATCCCAACTTGAAAATTGAAAATAAGATCAACTCTTTTGTCTCTTGTCCGGTTTTTGATCAAGCCGACATTGATCAAGTTTTTTCACAGAATTCCAGAGTTCCTGGTCTCGATTGTGAGAATATATGGGATGAGGAAAGAGATGATTTGGAAAAATAGACAAACTCTGTAGTCTTGTAATATCTGAGTGAGATGATTCATCCTCCGGGATTGTTCCTGAACCTGTACTGTAAATTTGTGATTATTCTTGATTAGTTTTTAACCAAAATTTACCTTTACATTCTTGCTATGAGCGAATAATCTGGAAAGAGTAAATCTAATCACCAATGAGAGAACCATGAAAAAAAGTTACGCTCCATATAATTCACTAATGCGCCACATGAGGAGATCTGGAATAGAGATTTCTGGATCAAGCCAAAAAAGGCATCTTCAGTTAACTGGATATTACCATGGCTACAAAGGATATAGATTCAATAAAGAACCGACAAATTTGATTCCTTATAAATCATATAACGAATTACGACATGTGATTGACTTTGATGAATCACTTAAATCCATCATGTATTTACCACTCATGCAACTTGAGGCTGCAATTAAAAGTATTTCTTGTGAAATAATAACGTCACATGTTAAATCCAGCTCATTTGCAGATGTTTTTGAAAAAGCGATGTTGAATGGTAATTATGAAGAAAGAAAACAGAAGTTACGATGTAGAGATAATGTATATTCTACAATGACTCGTCGTTTCAACGATAGCAGCAAGATAGTATGCCATTATTATAATAACGATCAATACATTCCTTTGTGGGCAATTATTGAGGAAATGACACTTGGAGATTTATCTACACTGATTGAGAGACTCAAGCCATCAATAAAATTTGATATTTCTTCAGAATTGGGAATCCCTTTGACATTTAACACCGATGGAAAGTTATTACCGAAGTTTATATTGAGGGTAAAAGACCTAAGAAATGCGGTTGCACACAATAGAGTTGTATTTGATGGAAGATACAGTGGATTTAAAGCACGAAATTCTTTATGCGATATAATTAAGCAAGATACAGGTATTTCAAGTATTCGCCTTGATTCAGTCGTGGACGACATTATCTTAATTGTCTTTCTTATGAAGAATCTCCGTTTTAATAAGACACAACTTCATAAAATTGTTACGCAACTGATTGCTGAGATAGAGAAATTATATGCTAAGTTAGATTATGTGTTATATAAAGAGATTATGCCTTCCGATGCACATACCAAATTGATTGCGTTAAAGAAATATATTGCTAAGAAATAGGGGTTGCTTATATCGGCGATATTATGTACTATTAATCTACAATTGACGTGTACGTTTCCGGACTGCACGAGAAGGGTTCCGATAAGTCGGGCCCTTTATTTTTGTCTCAGGCTTGCCTACATAAGTCCTTTCAGGTGTAATTTACCAATGTTCACAACTTAAGCCCAACTCTCCCAAAATCTCAACAATTTGACTTGTGATTATGATGGAATTTGGTCTTCCGCTTGTTTTCCGCCCTTGGTACTGTCCGCCCTGGTTTTATGGGGCAGACAAACTTTTCCGCCCTCTGGATAATCTTATTCATCCGCAATGTCAGGGTCTTTGGAGTTTTTGCTGTAAGCGCATAAATGAGGTCGTCACGCATGATTCCGACGAATATATTCCGGTTAACCTGATACTCATACTTGTTGCCTTTGTCTTCCCTTTCCTTGCTGATCTGCTCGTCCACGTCCTCTTCAAGGACCATGAGCATGGTGGAGGCGAGTATGGTCGCCCAGAAGTCCTGCTTGAGGGTATTCTCTGTTTTCCCGGTGAAGTTTTCCAGCTGGAATCGGTTCTTCAAGAGCAAGTAGGAGCCTTCGATGCCCCAACGCATGAAGTACAGCTGTTTGAAATCCTCAGTCTTGTGCTCTGTGTCATTGGTGATCAGGGTCTCGACCTGGCCTGAGCTGAGCTCGAACTTTATGACCCGGATGACTGATCCCTCACTAGTGACTGTTGTATCACATCCAAGGGGAAGAGCATCAATCTCACGGTTGAACTTGGTCCTGCAGCGCATGAGGTATATCATCCCCATCTTCTCAAATTCCTGTATGAGAGCGATGGAGGGATACCCCCTGTCGAAGGTAAACATGCTTTTCCTGTCCCCTGGGCGCAACTTCTCATACCTTTTCATATGGGAGACCGCACAGGAGCGTTCATTGTATTCGGATGAGAAAGCCGCATCTATCAGGCGGTTGTTGCTGATGTCGTACAGGCAGGAGCCCAGGGCGGTGGGGGAAGATGCCTTGGCGCCGGTGCAGAAATACTTCTCCCTCAGCTCGGGAAGGTTGGGAAGGGCTATCTTGGTCCCGTCAACAGCAAGATATGTCCATCCGCTGTCACTGCGGGCAGGAAGCCTACCCATCAAACCCTGATACTCGTCCTCGATCTGCTGTTCGAAGAGAGTCCTGAGCGGATACTCGGAAATCTGGTTCCTTGCCTTGCTGAAGGCTTGTTGCGTTACTTCCATCTCTTCCCCTGGCTTCCTGAAATATTCGGACAGCCTGTGTTGCTTCAAGCTGGAGGACTCACGCCCGACATCAAGTATTGTAAGGATTGTACGTCTGAAGTTCAACTTGCGCTCACGGGTAAAAGCCCTGGGGAAGGCTTCTGTTCTTGCCTTGGCGAGAAGGTTTGGGTTGTCAAATGCAACAACAAAACGATGGAACCAGGTACGGGAGAATATATTCATGAGGTGCCCTCAGTTATACAATAATGATATTGTTATTATATAATATTTGGCAAAAAGAGTCTTAATTTATTGCAAATAATACAATTAAATATGACTTGAGGGGTTGCTCAAACCACAGGTTTTCTTAAGTTGTAAACATTGGTAATTTACTTCAATAGCAATTATGAATCTTCCTCTCTTTTCTCTTGACAGAACCTCTCTTCCATTCTAATAATTACTTAAACGCATAAGTAGAGGTTCCCGATGATCTGTACCGGTAATGAATACATAGCAATCCCTGAAATAGAAGAGAACAGTGACGTACTCAGCATTAACGTCCTCTCCATGGCTCAACGTGGCATGATTGAATTTCGGGGAGGTCAGAAGCCCTTCCTTCACCTCGGACTCTCTGTTAACGGAACTCCTTCAGAATTCTCATCATTCACCCAGGACCGTTACTGGATCCCGACCTTCTCTTCGGAAACCCCTTCCTATAGCGCTAATTATCAGATCCTTTCCCCGAAAGACCAAAAAGGCTTTGTGCAGGTAATTACGATACAGAACAAAACAGAGCAGTCCCTTGATGCAAGGATTACCCTAACAGGCTCAATTGCTGAAGTCCTGCATACCGTCAATGAAAGCAAACCCTTCGAAGGCAGTATGCACGCCTATAAGACTGACTGGTCAGACTGTCCTTGCTTTGACATCCGTTCAGGATTCCCAGTCCTCGCGCTTGCCCCGATTACCTCTAGCAGAAGTGATTGGGTTTTTTGCGAAGATCCTTCTATCTCTTTCACCATGGATTCCCCATTGGAAGTTCCTGCTTTAGGAAATGCACAGTTTGCCATCTACTGGGGAGTAGGGTATGAGGAAGTCTCAGCAGTCACCACTGCACGGGAATTTTCCCGGCAAGGAGTAGAGGCCCTCTACCATGAGCAAATTTGTTATCTGGACTCCATCATCAGGCCAACCGGAGACAGAGAGATGGACAAGACCCTCTTCAGCAACCTGCTCTTTGCCATCCACTACGCAACCGGAAGAACCATCGACAGCGAGGAGCTCGTCCTGGTGACCAGCAGAAGCCCGCGCTACTACGTAAGCGCAGCCTACTGGGACCGGGACTCCCTGCTCTGGTCCTTTCCTGCAATCCTGGAAGTTGACCAGGCACTTGCACGGGAGATGCTCTACTACGTCTCTACCCGGCAGAAGCGGAACGTCGGGATCCACAGCAGGTACATTGATGGAACCATCCTTGAACCAGGCTTCGAGCTGGATGAGCTCTGCGCTCCCATTCTTGCTATCGACGCTTATATCAAGAAGACTTCTGAGCCAATACTGGAAGATAGTGATATCAAGTCCCTCACCAATCGCATCATCGATAAATTGGAGGCAGTAGAAACAGAAACAGGACTCTATAAGACCTTCCTCCAGCCAACCGATGACATGCATGTCTATCCCCTGCTTACCTACAACAATGCCTTGGTCCATGCAGTGTTCTCCATCCTTGCCTCCTGGAATTGGAACGGGAAGGCCTCCCACTGGGCAGAAAGAAAGGAAGCTGTGAAGCGTACGATCGAGATGCACTTGGTCAAAGACCACCATGGCAAGAGACAGTACGTTTGGTCTACCGATGGGAACGGTAACTATGACATCTATGACGAGCCACCTGGCAGTCTCTTGCTCCTCCCACTCTTCGGTATTGCCTCCCTCTCAGATGAAGTGTACCTGAACACGGTCTCTACCATCACCGACCCTGCCTATGAGTACTCATTCGCAGGAACCAAATTTGCTGCGATTGGGTGTCCGCATGCACCTCATCCCTGGATATTGAGTCTGGCGAATGAAGTCAGGGTCTTGCATACAGAAGCTGCTATCCAAAAGCTCCTGCATGCGCCAATGGACCATGGCATCGCCTGTGAAAGCATTGATGAGCACAGCGGATACGCGAGTACAGGTGAGGCCTTTGCCACCTGCGCTGGATACCTCGCTTATGTCCTCATCGGGGAGATGAAAGCACGTGGAAAGTGGAAAGCATAATACCTACCTGCCTTGGCAGATTGAAACAGACATAACTCAGCAGAATGAACGCTTCTGCCAAAGTATCTTCTACCAAGGCAATGGAAGGTTCGGCCTCAGGGCAGTATTACCCGGCGATACCTATACAAGCGAGAACCATGGGGTCTACAAGGCTAGAGGGTTTGAGTACATCAAGAGCGGCATCACAGACATGGTCAACTTGCCCGACCCCTTACGCTTGTCAGTCTTTATTGATTCAGTACCACTCTCAAATATTGGGAGCAAGCAAACACTGGACATGAAGCGAGGGGTCGTGACCCGTACCTGGGAAACCGATCAGTATTCCTGTACATACTCCAGAGTGGTCTCTTTTAAAGAGAAGGACCTGGTTGGTCACCGAATTGTCTGTAAGGCAAAGAATCGGCTTGCTTTACTTGTAGACGATGCAATCGACGATTCGGTCATGAACCTCCCGGTCAACGATGACCAAACCGTAGAGAATGAAGAGAGTCTTGTTTTACTGAAGAAGTGCCGATTCTCTTGGGAGGATGGAATCTTATTCATGGAAGGCTCTAGTGTCCATGACGCCCTCTCTTTCACCTACACCAAGCGTTTTAAATCCTCTGTTCCTGGGAGTGAGGGTGGTAACCTGAAGCACTATGAAACCGTCCTTGAAGCTGGTTCGTCCTTCTTCTTGGAGGCAGTGGTCAGTTTGGAAGGAAAGAGCTTGGAAGGATACGACTATGACAAGCTACGTAGTGAATCAGAAGAAGAACTCTCCCTGTTCTGGGAAGAACATGACATTATCCTCAATGGACCCGTGGAAGACCAGTGTGCCATTCGCTGGGCTCTCTTCAATCTGAAGCAGAATGAACCAGAGCAGGGCTGTTCCATCGGGGCTAGAGGTCTTACTCATAGCCGCTATAAAGGTTGTTTCTTCTGGGACACAGAAGTCTTCATACTTCCGTATTACCTTTACACCAATCCAGTGGTCGCCAAGAATATTCTCTCCTACCGCGTGGAGACGTTCTCATCAGCCAAGGCATATGCTGCTTCCTTGAACCTGAAGGGGGCACGGTATCCTTGGATGAGTGCTCTCGATGGCTCAGAGCAGTGTGAATCGTGGGATACCGGAAAGTGTGAAGTCCATGTCACTGCCGATATCGTGTGGGCGATGGACCAGTATGTACAAGCCACCGGTGACCATGCATTAGAAAAAAAGAGCCTCGTTGAAATCTACCTGGAGACAGCACGGTTCTGGGCCTCACGATTTACTTACATTGATCAAACAGACCGGTATGAGATGCTCTTCGTGAAAGGACCCAACGAGTATGGTGGGGTGACCAAGAACAACACCTATACCACCTGCATGGCCTTGCATACGATGAAGCTGGCTCTCGCAGCCGCAGAGAGAGGGGAGCTCATTCTCTCTTTAGAGGAAAGAGCTGAGTTTGAGGCAATGATCAGCAAGGCTGTCATCCCCTACAGCGAGGAAGAAGGGACCTACCTTGAGGATGATCTGTTCCTCTTGCAGGAACCCTTCGATCTGAAAGCTCACAAAACGAGTGGTAGGGCTCTCTACCATACAATCTGCTTCGACCGCCTCCAGCGGTACAAGGTAGTCAAACAGCCCGATGTCTTGCTGCTCTATCTCCTGCTGCCCGAGTACTTCAGTGAGGAGGAGGCACAGAACGCCTGGTCGCTCTATGAACCCATTACCAGCCATGACTCCACCCTAAGCTGGGGTATGCATTCCCTCATTGCCTACAAGCTTGGCTTGAGGGAGGCAGGAGAGCAGTATCTCAGGCAGGCCATGTTCCTCGACCTTGAGGAGCTCATGGAAAACACAAGTGGGGAAGGGCTGCACATCGGAGCAATGGGCGCCTTCCTCCAGACAGTGCTCTTTGGGGTAATGGGACTGAGCTTCACTGGCGGTGTCTCATCTTCTCCTTCCTTGCCTGCTGCGTGGCAGCAGATAGAGAGCAAGGTCACCTACAAAGGAGAGCGATATCGGGTGGTTTGTGATACAAAAGGTAGCCGCTTGGAAAAGATTTCATTGACAAATGAGTAAATGAGTTCAATACTTAACTTAAACGCATAAGTGAGGCAATGAATGGCAACGAAACGGATTAACATGAAGGATATCGCACAGGAAGCCGGGGTTTCTACGGCTACGGTCTCCTACATCATAAACAAACGTTCAGACCAGGTCATTGCACCCCAGACCATCAAGAAAGTGGAAGAGGCTATCAAGCGGTTGGGCTATGTCCCCAACCTGGGAGCCAGAGCCCTGGCTTCGAGACACTCCCACCTGCTTGGTCTCTTGATCCCCCAGACAGAGAAGGAGACGAAGCTGATGTTCTCCAACTCCTTCTATGGTACCTTCCTCTCTAACTTTGAGTATGAGGCGAGGAAGAAGGGCTACAACATCCTCATCAGCGGAACCTCTGCCGATGAAAGCTATCTGGATGTGGCTCAGAAGAGAAGCCTTGATGGAATAGTCATCGTTGGTGTTGAGCTTGAGTCGGATATCAAGGGGTTGAAGAAGAATGGAATCCCTGCCGTGCTTGTCGATTCCTACGGAATGGACAAGGAGCTCAGCTCAGTCACCATTGATGATGAGAATGGGGGTTTCCTTGCTACCGAATACCTGATCTCGATGGGGCATAGAACCATAGGGATAGCTACCGGGTATTTGACCAAGGAAGGCGTAAATACAGAGCGTTTGAAAGGGTATAAGCATGCCCTAGCAGCCAATGGATTGTCCCATGATGACAGATATGTCTACTCAGGTACCATCTCCTATGAATATGGGATTGAACTGGGATTGGCTTTGGCCAAGTCCCCTGATAGACCAACTGCCGTCTTTGCCACTGCTGATATTCTTGCCTTTGGCTTGGTCAAGGGACTGAAGAAGGGAGGGCTGAGGGTTCCTGAGGATATCTCAGTGGTCGGATTTGACGATGGGTTCATGGCGAGCAACATGGAACCTGCCCTCACTACCGTACGTCAGGATGTGGATAGTAAAGCGCGTATTGCTGCCCAGCTGGTTATTGATGCGATAGAAGAGAAGGAAAGTAGTTCGAATATCGTACTCCCTGTCTCCCTGGTGGAGCGGGAATCGGTACGGAAGTTGGTAGTAAATTGATAATCCGAAGCCGTGCGGGGCTTCGGATCATCGGATTGAGTCATACTGGTGTATCACTGCAAATCCAATTGTAGTGAGTTCGAAGCGGTTTGTACAGACAAGAAATGAAGATGCCTGTACCAGGAGGTTTGTTGTAATGAAAACAACGAGAAACGTTCTCTCACTCGTCCTTGTTCTGGTTCTCGTATTGCTCCCTGCTTTTTCAGCAGGAACAAAAGAGGCTGCTCAGGGCACTGTTACATTGAAACTGGAACAGTTTTCCGGTTCAGAAGCTACACTCTCAGGAGAAGCCCTTAAGGGAATGATTGCAGAGTTCGAGAAGCAGAATCCAACGATCAAGGTCGAATTACAGACCATTGGTTACGATGATTATTTCACCCAGCTTCAGAGCAAGGTGGTTGGGGGCAATGCAGCAGATGTGTTCGAACTCAACTATGAGAACTTTGTTGCCTACGCAAGTGAAGGGGCCCTTGCAGATGTGACGGAGTTGCTAGGGGACACCAGCGGTTTCAATAAGACCGCCCTTGATGCCTTCAATTACCAGGGAGTGCAGTACGGCGTACCAAACTCATTCAGTAATGTGGTCCTGTTCTACAACAAGGCGCTCTTCGACCAGGCAAACCTGGCTTACCCCACAGCTGACTGGACCTGGAAGGATGTTGAGATTGCCTCCAAGAAGATCATGGCCCTCGGTGAGAATATCTGGGGCTTCTATAGACCCTTGTCTTTCCATGAATTCTACAAGGGAGCAGCACAGAATGGTGGATCCTTGATGAATGCTGAGAGAACAGCCTTTACCGTCAATCTTCCCCAGAACGTTGAGGCAGCAAAGCTTATGGCAGGCTGGCAGAATGATTCCAAGATCATGCCAACCGATGCTGATATGGCAGGCATGGGTGACTGGGACCTCTTCAAGAGCGGCCGACTGGGCATGCTGGTGACCGGCATCTGGGCCTTTGGGGATTTCACCGCCAATTGCCCGTTCGACTGGGATATCGCCATCGAGCCAGGTAACGTGCAGAAGGCAACACACTTCTTCTCCAACTCCTATGTGGTGAGTGAGACCAGTAAGCATCCCGCTGAGGCTGCAAAACTGGCAGTGTTCCTTGCAGGAAGCAAGGAAGCTACCAAACTTAGGGTTGAAGCATCGTGGGAACTTCCTCCGGTAACCTATCCTGAGATCATTGACAGCTATCTCTCCATCACCCCTCCTGAAAACAGGGAAGCAGTCTTTGCCTCTCTCGATTACCTGGTAACTCCACCGGTAAGTATTCAGCAGGCAGAGATGCAGGCAATCATCCAAAGTTATTTGGGCCAGATTGTCTCCGGTAAACAGAGTGCAAAAGCTGCCCTTGATGCATGTCAGAAGGAACTTGAAGCCAAGATTTCTTTGTAACCAAAAACTAAGTGGCATGGCCTTCTTGGCCATGCCTCTGGAGGTCTTATGAGTATCCAGGGCAGAAGGGGAATCAGAGTTGCACTTCCCTATCTACTTCCGAGCCTGCTTGGTGCCCTTCTTTTTGCCATACTTCCGATCATTATCTCGCTGATGTTGAGTGTAACCAACTGGTCAGGTATGTCCAGGGTGCGTTTGACTGATGGGTTCCTGAAGTTTGTTGCAGAGCACTTTGTAGGATTGGAGAACAGCAAGGCAATCCTGAGTGATGGTGAGTTCTGGAGAGCCTTATCCCATAATCTCTACTTTATTGTACTCTACCTTCCCTTAATGCTTGCCCTGTCCATGACCGCGGCTTTGATTATCAATGCGCCAAATCGTGGAGCCAATGTCTACCGGGTTGTGTATTATCTTCCTGTACTCACCAGCTGGGTCGCCGGTTCCTTGATCTGGAAATGGTTGCTCAGCCCGGTATACGGACCGATCAATAACTCTCTTGCAATCATAGGAATTGAAGGACCACTCTGGCTGCAGAGCGAGGTCTGGGCAATGCCATCCATTGTGCTGGCCTCAATTTGGAAGGACATGGGTTTCTATGCCATGATTCTCCTCGGTGGCTTGAAGAGTATCAACGTAGAGTACTACGAGGCTGCAAGAATCGACGGAGCATCAAAAGCTCAGGTATTTGCTCGCATCACCCTTCCATTGCTCTCCTCTGTGCTCTTCTATGTCTCGATGCTCTCCATGATCAATGCATTCCAGCTTTTTCCCCAGGTCATGGTTATGACCAAGGAAGGCAATGCTGGGCCGAATGGGGCAACGATGGTTATGGTGGAGCGTATCTACAAGTATGCTTTCCGATACGGAAAGATGGGGTATGCAGCCGCATACTCCTGGATTCTCTTCGTGATCATCATGGTATTTACCTATATCCAGAAACGAGGGGAGAGAAGGTGGGTCAACTATGATGTATAAAATACATGCGAAAGTCTTCCTCTATCACCTGCTTGCAATTGTATTGGGTATCCTTGCCATTATCCCCTTTCTCTGGATGATCTCCACCTCGCTGAAAAGTGGGGGAGCACTGTTGGTCGTTCCTATCGAGTGGTTCCCCAAGGAACCCACCATCCAAGCCTACGAAAAGCTCTTTGCCCTTACCGGGATGCTCCGCTCCATTGGTAACTCGCTGGTGGTAACTTCTGGTGCGGTGCTGGTTGCGCTCTTCTCCTCATCCATGGCAGCCTTCGCCTTCTCAAAGATTCGCTTCAAGGGCAGTGGATTCCTCTTCATGCTTTTCATCGCATCGATGATGCTTCCCAGCCATGTTCTTTTCATACCGCTCTACTTGATCATGAACGACCTGCGTTTAGTGGATACCTTGTTTGCCTTGATCCTTCCCTATACCTTCAAGGCCTTTGCGGTGTTCATGCTGCGTCAGCAGATGATGAACATCCCTGATGCGTACCTCGATGCAGCTGCCATTGATGGAGCCTCCCTGTTCAGGTCATTTATCACGATCTTTCTCCCGCTTTGCAAGACAGCCCTCGCAACCTTGGCAATTATTATCGCCATGGATGCCTGGAATGACTATCTCTTGCCGTTGGTTCTTATGACCAGCCCCAAGAACTATACGCTTCCTATCATACTCAATGCCCTCTCCGGGCAGTTCAAGACAGCGTATGACCTATTGATGGCCGGTTCCCTGATTTCTATAGTCCCGCTTCTGATCATCTACATAGGTGCTCAGCGGTATTTCGCCAGTGGTCTCCAAATTGGAGGAGTAAAAGGATGAAATCTATCTATTTGGATGCAAAGGCATCGAGTGTTGTTATGGTCGAGGAACTGGACAGTGTACGGCTTCAGTTCAAGGGGACACATCTCTGGGGAGCAGGGGAGCATTTTGACCGCGTTGAGTTCCTTTCTCACCCAAGAAGAAACGAAGTGGAAGAAGTATTTACCCAACAGGGTACCCGTACCTATCTTCCCCAGCCGTTGTTCCTCTCTGATGAGTATGCTTTTCTTGTACAGAGTGACCGTGTCTTTACCATCGAGTCTCAAGGGGACGAGGATGGTATTCAGCTCACCTTACAAGGAGCATTTTCTCCTGAAGACTCTCTCGTTATTGCATCCGGGACACCCAAGGAAACCCTGAAAAAGCTACTCTCCTACCTTGGAGGGGTAGTCCTTCCCCCACCATGGGTGTTCGGAGAGTGGGCAAGTGCAAACCGATGGAGAAGCGAGCAGGATGTGCGTGAAGCCTTGGATGCTGCACGCTTGCATGGGTTTCCCATATCAGTCTTGGTAGTGGAAGCTTGGAGTGATGAATCGACATTCTATACCTTCGGCGAGGAGTCAGGGCTCTGGCCTGATCCCCGGAAACTCATAGAAGAGATGGATACTCAAGGTGAGCATCTGGTGCTCTGGCAGATTCCGGTATTCAAAGCCTTGGAAGAAGGTAGGCGTGATGTACGTCATGAGCAAGACCTCGCTTATGTTCGTGAGCATGGACTAGCAGTACTGAACAGGGACGGAACCCCATACACCATTCCTGAAGGGAACTGGTTCGCTGGTTCCATGGTTCCCGATTTCACCAATCCAGAGACACGAGACTGGTGGTTCTCCAAACGAAAGTATCTGATGGATATGGGGCTTTCGGGGTTCAAGACTGACGGAGGAGAGTGTATCCTCGCAGATGATGTCCTTTTCCATGATGGCTCAACTGGGAAGGAGATGCGTAACCGCTACCCTCAGAGCTATATTGAGGCGTATCAGGAGTTCATCGGCCCAGAGCGTATTACCTTCAGCCGAGCTGGATATCTGGGTGCACAAGGTTCCATGCTCTTCTGGGCAGGTGACCAGCTCTCCCGGTGGTCTGAGCTGCAGGCAGTTTTGAAAGCGGGGCTGAGTGCAGCCATCTCTGGAATCTTCTGGTGGGGATTTGATATTGGTGGGTTCGCCGGTCCAATGCCCTCCATGGAACTATACCTCAGAAGCTATGAACTGGGTTCTCTGGTTCCTGTGATGCAGTGGCACTCTGAACCGATAGGAGGACAGTTCAGTGAAGTGATGAAGAGCGAGGATCGCATCAATGACCGAAGTCCTTGGCATATGGCTGAACTGTATGGAGAAGAGGTGCTCTCACTCACCAAACGCTACAGCGCCATGAGAAATGAACTCATGTGGTATCTTGTCAGGGAAGCAACAATTTCCAAGGAAACATTGCAGCCAATGATGAGGCCAATGTTCTATGCATTTGGCAGCTCATACGCTGATATCTATGACCAGTATCTATTGGGCAGTTCTCTGTTGGTTGCCCCCATTCTGGAGGAAGGACAGAACTCACGTGCTGTCACCCTTCCTGACGGTTCCTGGTACGATCTTTTTGCAGGAATGACCATGAGCGGTCCCTGTACAGTAGAGAGAGAGTACCCCATTGGACAAATTGGGATATTCATCAATACAGAGGATGCTGAGTTTGAGAGGTTGAGGGATTCATTGGCTGGGCTGTGTTGAGGTGATTAGGAATCTACATTGTGTCCGACTGGCGATTATGATTTTCTGCAATCTAGGTGATGAATCTCCATGAACGGATCTGTAGGATTCACAATACCAAAATCATACTGTAAAGAGCAAACAGGCTTTGACTACAATACGTTTTATATTGTCTTTCTAGACCCAGAACATAAGTTCTATCTATCAGCAAGAGGTTGATAGAGAGGAGAAGCTTTGGGCATTGGTTGAGCCTTGCTTGTGCTCTTTTCAGAGTGGTTCATCAAAGAGTGTTGCCAATACTTTTTTCTTTCAGGAGATAAAAGTATTCGAAAATGTAAAGTTATTTCTCTACAGAGAAACTCTTCCTTATTGGGTAACGTAATCTCATGGAACATGCTGTGGAGTATGGACTCCCCCTATCATGGAGTGAAGGAGTATCACTCTTCCAGAAGGAAGCGGGTGATGTTTTTTTGCCAGATTCCTTTGCTGTTGAAGCTTATAAGTGAGTCAGTTGAGACAACGGTTTTATTATAGTTGTCCTCAATCATCTCCAGAGGTCCAAATTCTCGTTGTGTATTATCCTCGGTCAATACATAGCAGACTTGAATATAGTGTTTTTCATTGGTTTGTGTGGCTATGAAGTCAACTTCATAGGCCCCTTGTTTTCCAATATTGACTGTCCAACCCCTGCGAAGCAGTTCCAGGAATATGATGTTCTCCAACAAGCCGCTAATGTCGTTATCACGATATCCCATCGTCGCATGACGTAAGCCCAAGTCCGAGACATAGTATTTTTCCAGGGTTTCAAGAATTCGTTTACCCTTTATATCATAGCGCGGTACTTTATAGATGAGAAAAGCACTCTCTAATACCTTGATGTAGGTATATACAGTTTCAATACTGAGTTTTCTCCCCTGGTTTTTTAAGAAATCAAAAATGGTTTTGGCTGAGAATGTATTGCCAATATTATCCATAAGGTACAGTACAATTTTTTCGAGCAATCCTATATCACGGATATTGTTTCGCTTAACCACATCCTTCAGCAATACTGAGTTGAATATATCATTCAAGTACCGGAATAAGGCTTGATCATCCCATTTCATCTCATGTATTCCTGGAAGCCCTCCGTATCTAAGGTAGTTTGAGAAGTGTTGTTCTCTCGTGAGAGAGGCTTCATCCTCGTTTGTTTGCGCAAACACAAGATACTCTGCAAATGAGAGCGGATATACACGGATTTCGACATAACGCCCTGCAAGCAAGGTAGCCAACTCGCCTGATAGAAGCTTTGCATTGGATCCTGTTATGTAGATATCACAATTACAATCCACCCTGACAGAATTGATTACCCGTTCCCAAGAGTCAACCTCTTGGATTTCGTCGATGAACAGGTAAAGCCTACCTTTTGCTAATTTTGCTGCATCTATAATTGTCTTGTAGAGGATTTTGTAGTCCTTCAAATCTTCATATTGCAACGACTCAAAGTTTACGGAGAATATTTGGTTTTCCTCTATATCATCACGTGAAAGTATCTCTTCTTTAGCGAGTTCAAGGATGACACTTTTCCCACACCGTCTCATGCCTGTAAGGACTTTCACAATTGGTTTGTCCATAAAATCACGGATTTGGTTCATGTAGAGCTCACGTTTAATCATAGAAGCACCTCCATTCCAAATAGTTTCTCTTATAATAGTATAATTTGCTAAAAATTGCAAATGTTTCTCATATATAAGAAACATTTTTAATTGATATACCCTACACTCCACATGGTTCTGATTGAACACAAGAAGCTGTTCAATGGGTATATATAGTTCTTCTGCTTTTAAGGACATGGGTACTTGGTGATACCCTTTCAGAAATGAGGAAGTAACGGTCTACTCCCTCAAAAGTGAAAAGAATAACAGAGAAATTCGTTTACCCCATCAAAAATGATGGACTATTTATGGTTCATAACCTCTTGGATAATCTCTGACTCTTTCGTCTCTTATCATTGTCTTACTCAGGTGGTATGCTTGTGCATATGGATGAGAAGCTCTTGCAGTTCTTTTCCTCTCTGGACCGTTCCCGCTTTGTGGATGAACCCTACAAAGTCCTCTCTCCCCTTGACCGTCCACTTCCCATCGGACACGGACAGACCATCAGCCAGCCAAGCTTGGTTGCCTATATGACCGAGCAACTTGAACTCAATAAAAAGCATACAGTACTGGAGATCGGAACGGGCAGTGGCTACCAGAGCGCCTTCCTTGCTGAGTTTTCTGGTGAGCTGTATACCGTTGAACGAATCAGCGAATTAAGCAAGAAGGCAGAAGAGAGGCTAAGTTCTTTGGGATATAAGAACATCCACTACCGAGTGGCCGATGGCAACCTTGGCTGGCCTGAGCATGCTCCGTTTGATCGGATCATGGTAACCGCAGCACCAAAGATTATCCCAAAACCACTGATTGATCAGCTTGCTCCTGAGGGCATCATGATCATTCCGGTTGGCCCCGAGGGGTGGCAGGAACTGCTCAAGGTAACTAAGGATAGACATGGCAGTGTATCAGAGAGGAAACTGCTTGATGTCGCATTCGTAGAATTGGTGCGAGAATAGACTAATATTCTATATAATGCATTATGAAATTAAAAAAGTTAATAAAAATTATTAAAAAAATTAAAAAAGTTAATATATAAATATTGACTTTTATGTTATTCCCTCTTAGATTGAATATATCAGAGGAGGCGATATGGAACACAGTTGGCAGAAACTGCTCTCGATGACCGGGGGAAAGAAGTTCGTAATAACCCAGGTACGGGTACCAGAGGACAACATAACCATTGAAGGAAATTTCCAGCTGCCACCCTTTGCAGAGCTAAGCATGGAAGACCAGATTTTCATTGCAGCGTTCATCAAGACCAATGGATCGATCAAGCAGATGGAGTCGATCTTCAATATCAGCTACCCAACAGTGAAGAACCGCTTGAATCGGATAGCAGCCCAGCTCGATATCGTAGACGTTTCTGTGCAGGTCTCTTCTTCGGTCTCGAGTATTTTAGACCGGATTGAGCGGGGAGAGATTACTGCTAGTGATGCACTGAAGGAGATGGAGTAATGCTACCAATGCTTTTAGATTGCAGGGTACAAGGGGAGAAAAGACCCCATAGATTCTGGTTTCCCTTGGGACTCATCTACTTGCTGTTTGTTCCTGTCCTCATACTTGGTGCGGTTGCCTATTTCATCCTTCTGCTTATTCCAGGGACAGCGAGGCAGGCTCGCTCTTACTTTCCCTTGATCAAGGCGCTGCCATCACTGCTGAGTGCCACCATTGGAACGGAACTTGCATTTCGATCGAAAGACAAAGATATAGAGATTCATATCATCTAGGAGAAGTATTATGAGTGAAGAAAGAATGAGAATATTACACATGCTCAGTGAGGGGAAGCTTACCCCCGACGAAGCGGAGAAGCTGCTCTCGGCCATGGAGAAGGAATCTGGGAAGATGGAAAACATCAGGGAAACCCAACCAGGAGATATCCGGGGAAAGTACCTCTATGTAAAAGTAGAACCGAAGGAAGGGAAGTCCAGTGAGCGGGTTTCGGTCAAGGTCCCCCTTGCCCTGGTCAAGGCTGGACTGAACATCTCCAAGTTGATCCCCACCGAAGCTCAGGACAAGATCCAGGAATCCATGCATGAAAGCGGCATTCCTTTTGACTTTGGGTCAATTGATGCACAGAACATGCAGGAGATCATGGAAGCCCTTGAACTGATGAGCATCGACGTGGACTCTGATGAGTCTACGGTACAAGTGTTCTGCAGATAGGAAATGGGAAGAAGGGTGCCTTTCTCTGGGCACCCAGCCTTCCATATATCAGGATTTCCTATCATAAGGAATCCTGAAGTAGTCCAAGTACTGCTTAAACGTATCCTGCGCAGCGAGGCATGTATCGCGAAGCAATCCCTTTTTTCTCTTCCATTCACTGAGACCCCTATAATAATAGAGCTTCATATCATCGGTTATGATAAAGGGAGTGATGTTTGAACGGAGGCACTCCTTGAACATAATCAATCTTCCGACCCGCCCATTACCATCTTGGAATGGATGGATAAGCTCAAAGTGAACATGGAATTCAAGGATATCATCAAGTGTCTTCACCTCGATTGAGTGATAGGAGGCAAGCAAAGCTTGCATCTGTTCTGTGACCTGCTCAGGAGGCACTGTTTCAAAACCTCCAACCTCATTGGGGAGTTTTTTGTATGCTCCTATGCCAATCCAATCCTTTCGGCTATCACTGGTACCTGTCTTCAAGGTGGCATGCAGTTGTTTGATAAACGCCTCACTAAGTGTGAAGGTTGCTCGATCAATCATCAGGTCAATGCAACGAAAATGGTTCACTGTCTCTACAATATCATCAACTTGCAAGATGGTATTCTCAAGACCGATGGTATTGGTTTCATAGATATACCGAGTTTGTTCATGGGTGAGCTGGCTTCCTTCCATGTGGTTTGAATTATAGGTCATGTCTATCTGGAGTTTCTGGTAAATACCTCCCTTCCTCCTGGAGTGTTTCTCTTCCTTCAGGCGAGCCAACAGAGAAGAGGAAGGTCTCTGCGATGTCGTTGATTTTTCAGGCTTGGTAGCTCCATCAGGAATCATCCAGGTTTTTCCTTTCAGGAATGCTCCCTCAATTTTTCCTTGAGCACAATAATTCCTCACCCCTCGTTCGCTCATGGACCATTTTTGAGCAAATTCTGCGACTGAGTAATACCGCATAAGATCCTCCCTAGTAATAGCATAGCATACTATCGGCATAAATTTAGAAATTTATAAGAAAATAGTATATACATGCCGGAATATAGCAGATACTCCTTTATGCGGGTATCACGCAAGGGAAGCGTTTCTCAGTCAACGATAGGAAACATGCATTGGAAGCAAACGCTCTGTGTAAGGAGAGTAAAGATGATGAAGTTTTCTGATGCATGCTAAAAAGCAGGTGTATGTATGACGTTTCTCTTCAGGAGATTTTATTCGAGCAGTAAGGTTCTGTTCTTGTTGCTTAGCTGAACCTTCTTACATAAGCTTTCCCACATCAACGACATTGATGGCGGTTGACATTATATCTCCTGCTGGTAAGGTGGTACTAAGCGTACCAGATTAGAAAGCATTGATATTATAAGGTTTTACGTAAACTTGAGTATATTGCTTTCTATTCTCTGTAGTATGCATACAACACCTTGGGAGATGTTATTTCATGTATAAGAAAGAAGCTCCATTGCCCTCGATTTATGTGTCCTTGATTCCACTTCTTATCACTGGCCTTGCCTTGTGGGTGTCCATCTTTGTATTGGACACCCAACCCCATTTTGCACTGTTTCTTGGTGCGACTACAGCCGGAATATGTGCATATGCAAGTGGCTGTTCTTGGGAAGTTATCAGGGAAGGATTCAAGGGGGCGATCAGCAGGACGATACCCGCGTTGTTGATTCTGCTGATCATAGGAATGCTCATAGGGGTTTGGATTTCCAGTGGTATTGTCCCGGCACTGATGTATTTTGGGTTTAACGTGCTTACAGCCCGTTGGTTCCTTCCGCTCATCTTCCTTTTCTGCGGTTTGATGTCCTTGATCACCGGGAGCTCCTGGACAACAATAGGGACCATTGGTGTAGCTGCTGTTGGAGTCGGTGAAGGACTGGGAATCCCAGTGGCCATGACAGCAGGCGCTGTTGTCTCCGGGGCCTTTTTTGGTGACAAGATTTCTCCCATGTCTGATTCCACCAACCTCACTTCATCAGTGCTTGGTGTTAATCTCTTTGATCATATCCGGCATATGCTTTACACCACTGTTCCTGCAATGGTTCTTTCCTTGATTGCGTTTACCATACTTGGGTTCACTGTCTCTGAAGGTGGATCGATGGGTGATGTTTCAACTTATACAGAAAGTATCCAGGAACACTTCAACTTCACGTTCTGGTTGTTCATACCCCCACTAGCAGTTATTACCCTCATTTTTCTAAAGGTACCTGCCATCCCTTGCCTCATAACAGGGCTTATTCTTGGAGGAGTTGCTATACTTCTATTCCAGGGAGGTAGTCTGGAGCAACTCTTTGAAACCATCCATAGCGGTTATGTGAGTAACACCGGGAGTCAGGAAATAGACGCGTTGTTCTCCCGAGGAGGCATGGAGAGCATGTATAACGTGGTCATCCTCGCACTCATCTCTCTTGCCCTCGGCGGGATTATGGACCGGACAGGGATGCTCCACAGTATTGTCCTGAAACTATCCCGGTTTGTTGGCACGGTCGGTAATCTGACGGTGACCGTCATCTTTACCTCAATCTTGATAAATATATTTAGTGCAAACCAATATCTCGCTGTCATACTTCCAGGCCAAATGTATGAGGAGAATTATCGTAACCAGAGGCTCAAACTGAAAAACCTCACCCGTACCCTGGAAGCTGGAGGTACCCTCACCGCTCCCTTGATTCCATGGAACAGCAGTGCTGTCTTTGTGTACTCAGCCTTGGGTGTATCAGCAGGTGCCTATGCTCCCTATGCAGTCTTCTGCTGGTTGACTCCCCTCGTGGCAGTAGTATTCGCCTATGCAAATCTCTCAATGGAGCGTGTACCCCCAAGAGAGACGGAGCCAGAGGATCAGCAATAGTCAGCAAGATTGAAGATTCCTTGGTCTTCATATGCCACATGCTTCTGAGAAGAGGACTTATCAAAATGGGACGCCCATGGCACATTGAAAGTAGGGAATTCCCTACTTTGGAGGATAAGATGGCATAACAATTTATTGATAATGCAAAAGTGATGGCCAAAGGTCAGGTGACCATCACCAAGGACGTTAGGACAGCTTTGGGCATCGGAGCTGGGGACCGTGTGACTTTTTTAGTGGATGGAGGCAATGTGAGGATTATTAACTCAGCCCTCTATGCCAAGAATCTGGAACATTGACAAAAATGGAGTTTCTCTCTACTCTATCCGCATATAAAGTAAGGAGAAGGCCTAGTAATGACAAAGGGGCAAATGGAAGCGCAAATAAGCGAAGCAGTGAGTACCTTTGAAATCAATTACATGGGTCGAGGCCCGAAACAGATAAAGACAACGATACTTCAGGATTTGATAATCATTAGACTCAAGGGCTTCCTAAGCCAGGTTGAACAGAAGCTGGCAGAGAGTGGTCAAGGAGTGGAATTATTGAAGCAGATCCGAACCAGCTTGTTTGAAAGTGCGAGTGAGTACTTCAAGCAGACGATCAAGGAAGTCATCGATGTTGAGATTGTGAGCTTGCACTCAGATGTGAGCACACGAACAGGGGAGAAGATTGTCATCATTACCTTGGATAGGAATCTTGAAAAGAGCTTTTCCAAGTAGGATTTCACGTTTTTACAAATAAGCAGAGGGTCCCTTGATCCTCTTGGAAGATAACAGGAAGGGTTATAAACCAGACCTGAAGTAGTCCAGTGTTTATCGGTTATTACCGGTGGATGCTGGATTTTTTTTGTTCTGAACCAAGGCGAGGAAGAGCAGGTGGGAACATTTCAAAAGCATAACACCATGGACAGGAGATAGGATCCTGGCACATGGAAAGGGGAATACTATGAACAAATACATTGAAAGAATGGTATTGCCTGCAGAATTGCAAGCAATAGTAGATAAGGGAATGCAAATCACCATTCCTGAGACCAGAGAGGAACTCCTGGAACTCGCCATGGGGGGCAAAGGCTGCAACCACTTTGAAGTAGCCTATGATGTACCAGGCAAGGGGCGCATTGCCGAGGTTTCAGTCGTCAGGAGCAAGAATGGTGCTGTCGTGAATTATCATGATGCCTATATGCGACGTCGTGATCCAGATTGCATGTTGATCGCAGACGAAGGGGCAACAGACAAGCCTCGATACAAGGACCGATATACGACAGATTTCTCTTCGCTCAGGGAAGAGACCTTTGCATGGCTTGCAACCACAGATTTGATCCTGATGCCGTTCTCTACAGGTCTTGATACCAAGGAGATTCCCTCCCTGCTGGTAGCTCCAAGCAATGCTGGTTTTTTTGCAGGTGGGCTAGCAGACTTGCAGAAATTCATCCCCGCTGAACAAATGCCTGAAGGATTCACCCCTGAGGCGATTATCTATCTTGCCCCAACGTTCAGACACACCCACTTCAATGGAAAGCAGATGGTTGTCCATAACAGGTTGGAATCACTCTACGAGATGTTTGCATACAACCTCTATCCTGGCCCAAGTGCGAAGAAAGGGGTATATGGACTCTTGCTGACCACTGGGGAGAAAGAAGGTTGGGTTACCGCCCACGGTTCCACCGTCAGGGTTATTACTCCCTATGACAATATCATCACCATCATGCATGAAGGGGCCAGTGGTGGTGGCAAGAGCGAAATGATCGAGAAGATCCACCGAGAGATGGATGGAAAGATCCTTCTCAGTACCCACACGGAAACAAAAGAGAAAACCTATCTTGCCTTGAAAGAGCCATGTGAGCTACGCCCGGTTACTGATGATATGGCCTTATGTCATCCGGATCTGCAGAATTCGAGTGGAAAGCTGGTGGTGAAGGATGCTGAGGATGGTTGGTTCCTTCGGACAAACCACATCACCAAGTATGGCACCGACCCATATCTGGAGGAGCTGTGTGTCCATCCTCAGGAACCCCTTATTTTCCTGAATTATGAGACGGTTCCTCTTTCAACCTGTCTCATCTGGGAGCATACGATGGATGCGCCAGGAAAACCCTGTCCCAATCCCCGTGTGATCATGCCAAGAAGGCTGATCCCAAATATTGTCAATGAACCGGTTGAAGTTGATATTCGCAGCTTCGGGGTGAGAACACCCCCCTGCTCGAGGGAGAATCCCACCTACGGGATTATCGGCATGTTCCATATGTTGCCTCCCTCCCTTGCATGGTTATGGCGATTGGTTGCTCCAAGAGGGCACGATAACCCAAGCATCAATGACACAGAGGGTATGAGCAGTGAGGGAGTTGGTTCCTACTGGCCTTTCGCTACGGGAAGGATGGTTGACCAGGCAAATCTTCTGCTCAAGCAGATTGTTGACTTTCCTGGTACTCGATACATCCTGGTTCCCAATCAGCATATTGGGATCTACAAGGTTGGATTCATGCCCCAGTGGATAGCAAGGGAGTATCTCTCAAGAAGAGGAAGTGCAAAGTTTCAGCCACACCAATTGAAGCCCTCCAGAAGTCCGCTTCTTGGGTATTCTCTCGATAGTGTGAAGGTGGACGGGGAGTATATTCCCAAGGAGTTGCTCGAAGTTAACCGACAGGTAGAGGTAGGAACGGAAGGGTTTGATGCAGGGGCACAGATTCTCTCTTCCTTCTTCAAGAAAGAGCTTAAGAAGTTCCTCACCCCAGCGTTGGATCCTTTGGGCAGGAGTATTATTGAAACCTGTCTACGGGATGGGACACTCCAGGAGTACCTGGACCTTGTTCCCATGAGAATCTAATGGTATGTGGGGCAAGGCAGGGATTTTTATTTTCTGCCTTGCTTCCTATTCCTGGTCAGGGTTTGTGTTATGTAAGAATGCATCTTCTTACATTTCATCCTCATCAAATTCCACTTCTGCTTCAGCTTTCTCATGAATTTCAATCCTGGCATGGATATCAACTTCATTGACAAACCAGTTGTTTGCACGACAAAGCTGCATGAATTCAGCAATTCGGTTTACTCCCGTGATTTCATGTAGTGTGATTACAACACCGAAATGTAAGCCTTTGCCTGACTTGCTTTCCAAACGTTCCTTGGTCTTGATGCTGATACCCCAATTGGGTGACGATTCGCTAAGTCGTATTCTGGGACGGTTTCGGGCCTTCTTTTCTTCATGAATATGTTTCACAGGATCCCATTTCCGGTAATCCCGTCGTACTTCCTTTTCAAATAGACAATGGGCTTCGTCATCTCCCTGAGCATTATTGTTTATTGCCTTGATCTTGCCCTCTTTTTTTAATCTTCCCAGATGTATGTCCATTTCGGTATCAGTATAGTCAACTCCTTGAGAACGGGAACATTTTGGGAAATAACAGAGTGTGGCTTTTGCAATATAGGGGAACTGGCCTTTGCTAAGGGGAACTGGAATGGTATACGCATAGGTTTCATATGCTTCCACCACCCCGTGTACTACAAAACGTATTTCTTCATTTGGAGAAGTCAAAATATCTTGTATCTTGGTTGGAACAACACCGAAGCCGATCAAATTCTGATTGTTTGAATCGACCTTCCAGCCTGCGGCAGAATCAAGTAGTAATGCTTTGGCAATCTCTCTTGGGAATCCCATTACATGTATGAGATAGGCCAATTTTCGGGTGATCCAAGGAGCTGCAAATGAAGTACCCAATTCCTTCACCCTTCCACGGTTTGAGTAGACTATCATGCCATCTTGGCTGTCTCCTCCAAATACAGCGACATCTGGTTTGTTGAAAAAATGTAATGCAGGTCCCTGGCGAGCATATTCCACAGGATTTCCTGCCAGAGTCACTGCATTGACCACAACCGAGTTGACTGAATCGGCAGGAGAACCAATTCTTGGACGATCTACATGACGATTTCTATTATTTGTGCCGGCTACCACGAAAATGATGTCATACAAGAATTGGAGCTCATCAAGGAGTGCTGCTTCAGGAGAGATGAAATTCTGGTCAGTTTCCAAATGTGATCCGAGGGATATGTTCCATACCTTAATATCTCTGTTCGTTTCTACGATAGAACGTATTGCTTTCATCAGATAGGCAGAACTGTTTCGTGTATGCTTGGCAACGCCAAAGTGGCGGACACGAAAACGGCCACATCCATCATCAAGATGCTCATTGAGAGTAGGTCCATCGACAAGGATGGATGAGACAGCGGTTCCGTGCGCGTAATCTTCATCTTCAATAAGATCAGGGGATATCATACAGTGATACTCCACCCATGAAGAGAAATATGAGGATTGGTCGAAGAGCGTGTCGATGGCGCCAATTACTGGTTCATTAGTAGGCTCAGGGATAGAGAATTCTGATGAAAGGGGTCTTGTCCCATCAAGAGAACGTGCATCAATTCTTCCAAAATCGGAGACTGTCATGGCAACAAGATAGGGGGCTTTGCTAATAATCTTATGATATTGTTCGGGAGTTACCATCCAGGTAAGATCGTCCAGGATTCTGATGGGTTCTCGTTGCAATCCAAGATTCTTAAGAATTTTTTCCCGATTTATACCGGTATCGTAAAGCGTGATAATTTGACTCCCCGAAATGGACATAGTTCGTTCTTCAACGTTAAAGAAATCAATGTACCAAGCATCTTTCAAAATCAAACAAAAGGCAGACTTGCTTAGGCCATGTGCAGTGATTGCTCGTCCTTTCTGGGTTTTCCAGGAAATCTCTTCTCTTGAAAGCTTTCTCTTGAGTCTTTGTTCATTATTGTTCAAGATATCCATCTCTTCAGCAGTGATTGTGTTGTTGAATTCCTCTGCTAGTAATTGAGAAACTTGCAGAAGTTTTTCCAACCCGCGCTCGATGGTGTGAATATTCACACAATGCGTAAAGATATGTTTGGGGGGAGTGGTTTCGGTAAATTTGGCACCTACAATAGTCCTGCTGGGTGATTCTGATCCATTGGAAAGGATTTTACCCATCCTATTACTTTTTGCTACGATATCTTTGTAGTAGATGGAGACAAGTGGTTTGAACGGACTGGGGCTTTCTCTCCAATAGCGGTACACCTCTTCAAGAGACTGAGCCAGTCTCTTGGTATCTGAGACAGCGACGCTAGATCTTGCGGGGAGCGTAGCAGGTCCTGGACGGCCTGGGTTGGGAGCGTGGTTGAATGTTCCTTTTAGTTCCAGAATTTTGTTCATCGCGTAACTCCCAGTAGTTCACGTGATACTTGGCTCTTCGATACTTTTGTAAGGATTTCTATATCACGTACAGAGAACCCCATCATTTTGAGCTCATTATAATCTCCTGTAAATCCTGGTTTTACCTGTTTAAATAATCGTGCAAGATAGTCGAAATCCTCATGGGGGTTGCTGAATGCTATGGCAGTTTTAATGAGATTCTTCAATTCGCCCGGATAGGGAAGAGGGTCCATCAGCGCAATGATTTTCCTAAACAGCCGAATATTCCTTCCTTTGAACTTGAATTGCTGCAAGAGATCCTCAAGAATAGTCTCTGCGATTTCTCTTAGGTCCGCATTTGTGTAACGAGCAAAATCAATAACTTTGTCAAATCGACGGATGAGAGCCTTGTCAAATGATTCATACAAATTTGTCGTTGCTAGTAATACGATTCGATTGCTAAGATTATCAAGTCCTTTCAACACAGCGGATGTAGCCCTGCCCATCTCTCGTAAATCACGTATACTGGTTCTATCAAGAGCAATTGAATCCAGTTCATCGAAGAGGATAATGATTTGTTCTGGATAGGGAACATTATTAATTTCAGCAAACAGCTCTGAGATATTTTTCGAAGTTTGTCCCATCTTGCTGTCTACGAGCAAATCAAAATCTACTATAAAGAGTTGTCGGTTTAGAATTCGGGCGAGCTGCTTTGCACTTTCTGTTTTCCCGGTTCCTGGGGCTCCTTGAAACAAAAACTTATTAACCCCTGCGCCATAGCTGACAGCATTGACAATACCCATCAGTTCATCCTTGATGCATTCTGGGAGTGGTAGCGTAGTAGGTGGACATTCAAGCTTTCTAAGATAGTCCAATTTCCCATTCAGCACTTGTGGTACAAAGGTATTCTTGTCAGATAATAATGCCATGATATAGTCACCAAGTTCACTATCGTTGTTCCTGTTGAAATCTACAGCTATCTCATATGCTTCATCACGGAAAGCTCCATCATTTCTTTCGGTATAATACTTTATCAAGTTGATTACATTCTTCTTTTTCATTGTATTTATTCCTGCTCATACAGAACTCTTCATAATTATCTATGGACAGATATACTTATTTTTGGGACACATATATGAAAACAACTATCACTATACACATAATTATATGTTCGTGCAAGTTGAAACTCGAGGCAATGATGAAAGCCCCTTGTATGCATGGATGGGAATTCAAGAAGTATAACGTTTGCTTGTTCTGTAAAGGAGATCCTTTACAACTAGTATCGTAGAAGTATATCTGGTGCTCTCCAAAAGGGGCCTTTCTTGTACTATTCCAATCCCTCATTCAACAATACATAGTGGGCATGGTCTTCCCACTTCCCATTGATCTTTAGGTAGTTCTTGCTTACTCCCTCATAGAAGAATCCGTTCTTCTTCACAACCTGAATTGACCTCTTATTCCTGGGCATAATGTTCGCTTCAATGCGATGAAGGCGGAGGTCGTTGAAGGCAATTTCTACTACTTTAGCAACTGCTTCACTCATGAATCCGTGGCCGGTGGCTTCTTCATCCAATTTGTATCCAAGAAAACATGACTGGAATGGTCCACGTACAATATTTGACAAGGTGACATTCCCAATGATTCTCTCTTCTCCCTTTCTTGTGAGATAGAGGCTCAGTTGCTGCTCTTGGGAGTCGAGGAGGATTTCCTGCTCGATCCTCTGGAGGATTGCTTCTTCGCTGTAGTAGGAATCATCGCGAAGCGGCTCCCACGGAGAAAGGAACGTTCTATTCTTCAGGAGAAATGCTTGGAATCTTTTCAAATCAGAGATGGTAACGGTTTTCAGATATAATCGTTCTGTTTCATAGCATTTCATACAATCCTCCTGGAAGCTGAAAGGGGATGGGAAAGTAGTAACAGATTCCACCCAACTTTTCCATATTAGGCAGCGTAGCTAGCAAGAAACCTGAAACTTCATTTTTTTCTTTCATTGACCTGACTGATCTAGCAAGCACAGGAAAATTGTTTCCAACAACCAATACCCCAAATTTGAATCTACCATGGTATACTGATTTCCATTACCAGTACTTGTTCATAGGGGGTACTCCCAGATGGCTGAACATAGAGATATCATCATCGTTGGTGCAGGAATTTCTGGACTGACTGCAGCAACCTCCCTCGCCATGAGAGGCCACTCAGTCTTACTTCTGGAGAAGGGGAAGGTACCTGGAGGGCTGGTGAACTCCTTCACCCGAGAGGGGTTCCTCTTCGATGGGGGAGTGAGAGCCCTGGAGAATGCCGGCATGCTCAAGCCCATGCTACAGGAGTTGGAGATTGATCTTCCTCTTCTGCCAAGCAATGTTTCTCTCGGGGTTGAGGATAAGATCATCAATGCAAATTCCAAGGATAGCTTGGAAGCCTATAGGAATCTTCTTCTGGAGCTCTATCCTGAGAGCAGGGATGATGTAGATAAGGTCATCAAGGTCATTGGAAAGTTCGATGTGTATATGCAGGTTCTCTTTGGGAGTGACAGTCCATTCTTCAAGGATGCAAAGCGGAATCTTCCTTACTATCTCACTACGTTTCCTCTCTGGTTTATGCGCTTCCTCGCAACCGGGGCAGCGATCATGCGCATGAGAATGCCAATGGAGCAGTTCCTTTCTGGCCTTCTTGAGAATAAAGCCCTCATCGACATTGTCTCCCAGCACTTCTTCAAAAAGACTCCTGCCTTCTTCGCCATGAGTTACTTCTCCCTCTATCCTGATTACTTCTATCCAAAGGGAGGGGTAGGCAGTATCCCCAAGGCTTTGACTGAGCGCCTTGTGGCACTTGGCTCAGAGGTGAGGACGGAGACTGAGGTGACTCATGTGGATGCATTCGGCAAGACGCTCACCGATGGGAAGGGGAATGAGTACAGCTACGACAAACTCATCTGGTGTGCCGATCTGAAGCATCTCTATCGGATGGTCTCCTTCGAGGGTTTTACTGAGGAGGAGAAGAGAGGAATTGCCAGAGAGCAAGAGAAGGTGCTCTCCAGCCATGGGGCGGAGTCAGTATTTACACTCTTCCTTGCAGTAGACTTGCCTCCTTCGTACTTTGCAGGAATTTCAGAGGGACATTTCTTCTATACCCCGTCAAAGCAAGGCCTTGGCGAACTCAACCACTCTGAGCTTGCTACCATACTGGAAGGATGGGAGGAACTGGACAGAGAAGCCTTCTATACCTGGCTCTCTGCATTCTGTCGCTTGAATACCTATGAGATTGCAATCCCTGTACTTAATGACAGTAGTGTAGCACCAGAGGGAAAGAGTGGCCTCATTGTCAGTTTTCTCTTTGACTATGAACTCACACGGAGGATTGAAGAAGGTCGTTGGTATGAGGAGTTTGAAAGTCGTATCAAGGAGATGATGATTGCCTCCCTTTCTGCTTCGGTCTATCCACAGCTGGAAGAACATATCATTTTCTCGTTTACAGCGAGTCCTCTGAGCATTGAGAGAAATATTCACAGCAGTGAAGGCGCCATTGTCGGCTGGTCATTTGAGCAGGATATTCCCATAGAGGCTGGTATGCTCAATATGAAGAAGGCTGTGCTTACCCCCATCCCTGATGTCTATCGTGCAGGGCAGTGGACGGTCAGTCCGGCTGGTCTTCCTACGTGTATCATGACCGCAAGGATGGCAGCAGACTTGGTGCATACCAGATGAGCATGATCTGATTGATCATATCCCAGGAATCTCTTTCTTGTTCATATATGAGCAGTAGCAGACAGACTCTGAGAAACAGAGATGCTGTCTCAGCATGGTAAGCCTGCATGCTGCCATGACGAATAATTGGAAATGTGTTTTCATCCATCCACGAGACCAAGAGGCTTTGCTCCATGAAGGTAGAGCTGCATGAGTATGGTCTTATAGGATTGCATATAAATCACTAATCTTTGTTCTTGTATAAAAATAAGGTTGACATATCATTATACATACAAGAGGGTAGAGTTATTCTTACATACATTTCCTTGTAAAGGAGTAATTGCCCATGGATGAAAAGGCTACGCTTGACCATATGATTCTCTGTTTTGTTGACGAAATTCAGTCATTTCATTACTCAATAAGTGCTCTTGATCATATCTGGGAGATACCGTTTCCTGACCAGAATGGTTCTTGGCATCTAATCAGAGTTGTTTCCTATCGTAAGCATATCGCTCTCGTTGATATGAGTGGCAAGCAGGGTGGCTACGAGTTCGAAGACCGTAGTGATATCAAGCCTCTGGAGATACCGCGTGAGTATCCGGATACCAAAGTTTGGATCACCTATCTGAATGCTGCCCGTGCTTGGTTGCAGCTGGTCAAAAAGGATTGGGTGGCAGCAAATAAGCGTATTCAGAGAGAGTATCCCCTGGAATTACGACAGGGGATTGCTCCTCATGCGGTCATTCGGTCGGCCTTTCCGGATGCTTATCGTCTAGATGAAGCAATTGGTTTGGACAAGACGAAGAAAATAGTGGACCTTGTTGAATCTCTCTATTTCCATAAGCAGGCAGATGCAGAAGTGAAAACATTCACCGCCAACGAGTACTTTGCTTACTGCAAAATTGCATATCTTGCAGCCAAGAGGGACGATGAAGTAATAGATGCCTCCCTATCAGGTAGGGAACTATATCGTCAATTTGCTGATGGCCGTGATGAGGGTCTGCTCAAGATTGATGGAGACTCCCCGGAGGAATTCGCCGATTGGATTGATAATAAACACCCCTTGCGGTCCATGGGAGGACACCCATGGGAGATTAAACGAGGAGGAAATACCACACACATTTCTCTCGCTGTGTACCGCCCAATGTACAGGGAAGAGGGGTATGTCATCCAATTGAGTGGAGAATCGCTGGGGAGAATGGAAGAGACACTGCGTATGTTGCTTGCTATCCATGAGGCAGGTCTTCCTATTACGATTACAAATCCTGAGTCTGTCAGAAAAAGACTCCTTGCCCAGGATAATATTGGAATCATACCTGAATATGTTTGGTTTCATCGTGCAAACCAACGATTCAGGAAGGATGAGGATGTATTTGAGGTAATGCATTACAAGGAACTTGGCCGGTACAAGCGAAGGGTCACTCCCTTTATCACTTGGCAGCCGATTCCTGTGCTACGTCCGATTGGTGGTTGAGGGTTTTTGCAGGTCTCAACTAAGAGCATTAGGCTGTTCCGTCAGGCAAGAGCTAGGCTGGTGAAGTCCATGTTGGATCTGGATAACCCAAGTGCTTTCTAGTGCAGATCTCAAACCTAGATTGCCTCGGATTACCATCCAAAGTCTTGTAATCATGTCCTATAACTGATGGAATAGTCACTGTTGCCAGTTTGTTTTATACATAACATATGCTATAATATGCAATATGAGTAGAAATGTTATGGATTTTGCAAAAGCAATCCTGAATATTCGAACGGCTTTACGAATTTCTCAACAAGATCTTGCGGCAGAACTAGATGTCAGCTATGCAACAGTGAACCGGTGGGAGAATGGAAGAACAATGCCCAACAAGATGACACTAAGTGTTATCAAAAATTATTGTACCCATCACCATTTGGAATTTGACTATAAGCCGGAAACCAATGGGCAATAAGTGTATTCGACACTGGCAAAGGATATGATTATGGTTTTACCAGATACCTTACTTTCTTTGATTAAACAGGGTGAAAGTCTTACTGTGGAGTTCAAAAAATCCACAACAGAAATAACTTCAGATGTCTATGAGACTGTCTGTTCTTTTTCAAACAGAGAGGGAGGTCATATCTTTCTGGGTGTAAAGGACAGCGGTGATATTATTGGCGTAAATAAAGACTGTGTTGATCAGATGAAAAAGAATTTTGTGACTGTAATCAACAACAGGAACAAGTTGAACCCTCCTCTCTATATCAATCCAATAGATTATGAATTTAAAGGGAAGACAGTTATATATATACAAGTGCCTCGTTCACAAAGTGTTTGTCGTTGTCGTGGAAGAATCTTTGATAGGAATTATGATTCCGACCTAGATATCACTGATAATGAAGGTCTTGTTTATCAGTTATATGCAAGGAAACAAGATACATATTATGTAAATAAGGTGTTTCCAATATTCTCTGTCACAGATCTACGTCATGACTTGATAGACCGAGCACGCAATATGTCCGGTATGCGTACGCCAAAGCATCCTTGGCAATATATGACTGATCTGGAAATGCTTCGGAGTGCTGGACTTATTCTTACGGATACCTCAACAGGGAACGAAGGGATCACCCTTGCTGCAATCCTCTTATTTGGACCAGATGCCTTGATCGTGTCAGCTCTAGCCCATCATAAGACTGATGCCATATTTCGAGTTTTCAACACAGATCGCTATGATGATAGAGATGTAATAATCACAAACCTATTTGAAAGTTATGATCGATTGATTGCCTTTGGGCAAAAGCATTTAAATGATCTATTTGTTACCGAAGGTATGCAAAGCATCAGTGCAAGAGATAAGATACTTCGAGAGATTGTTTCCAACTCTTTAGCTCATAGGAATTATGCTAATGCCTATGTGGCAAAGTTGGTGATTGAGAAAGATCGTATTTATACCGAAAACAGCAATCGTTCACATGGATTCGGGAATTTGGATCCTTCATCATTCGAACCTTTCCCTAAGAATCCTCCAATTTCAAAAGTATTTCGCGAAGTTGGTTTAGCTGATGAGTTGGGATCTGGGATGCGAAATACCTATAAGTATACAAAGTTATATAGTGGAGCAGAACCGATTTTTACTGAAGGAGATGTTTTCAGGATTATCGTGCCTTTACATGAGGCCTCTACCGTTGTGGTTGGTCCTACTAAAGTTCCAAAGTCTCATGATGACACTTTGGATGACACTTTGGATGACACTTTGGAGCTAAAAATACTTTCGCTGATACAAAAGAACCCCCGAATCAATCAACGTGAGCTTTCTGATCAGCTTGCAACCTCTCTGTCTACAATTAAGCGCGTTATGACCGGCATGATACAGGCCAATGTGCTTACACGTAAAGGCGGTAAGCGCTATGGCCACTGGGAAATAGAAGTAAAAGAATAGAGGGTGGTATGAACATGTGAGTATGTGCTTTCAGGAAACTACTCTTCTGCTGGAAACGACTTCAGTATCAAGGCTTCAAACATCCAATCGGTACAACATACACGCCATCTTCTCTACGGTGGGCAAATCCTGTTCCTGTCAGAACCATGAGGAAATAATCTAAGCCATTAAATCGTATCAAACAACTAAAACTGACCCAAAAAGTAGAAAAAAATTGGGAGGATTAGTATCTTCATTCTATGATCAGCAACAATTCATGCTTGTTTCATACCTCTTTCATACTTTCTTCATGTATTCGGGGTTTAATCAAAGCAACAGATCATAGAGCGGATGGAACGCTTCCTCTCAGTAGCCTCTTCCTTCCTAGGGTTTGTTTGGGAATGGTTCTGAAAGACAGGATCTTTGTACCGGATCTGGGAAACAGGAACAGACTTTGTCGTTTCTCCCTCATCTTTGGGTACAGGGCTTCCATCCAGAATACATACCTGGGAATGAGGGCACTTGCCCGATTTTATTCAAGGCCGACTTTTTTGGAAGTCTTCTATATATATTGCCTCCTTAGGGAGGTTTTTCTGTCTTGGGCGGTAAGCAAACTGCCAACTTCAGCTGTCCTACCCTCATGGTAATAGGATCTGGTGAACAGGGGAGTATCTTCAGTATTTCCAGCCATGTAAAAAATGACAAATCCACCATTCGGATTTTGCGTTGTCGCTCAGAAGGATACTCCTATTTTTCCCGACAAGGTCATCAGGCAGCCCCATACCCCCCCGTCTTAGCAATCCTTATCTACCATATATGGATGTACCCAAAGAATGGTTAACACCATTCCTCGAAATCTCTTGTGATACCAACCTCTACTCTCCGATATGGATACGGAAAGTTTTTATTTGACGCAAACACTAATAGCGTATATCATGATATATGTTAATTAGGAGTGGCAATTTCAATGAAAAGAGATGCATATATCAAACGTACCCTGAGGTTGAATAAAAGACTCGCTACCAAGTCGCAATTCCTTTTAGGCCCTCGTATGACAGGAAAGACCACCTACATACGCAATGAATTGCAAGACAGGGTGAGCCTTAGCTGGAGCTTGCTTGACGGTAGGCTTCGGATGAGAGTACTCTCCGATCCAGGTATACTCAAGGAAGAAATTGAAGCTCGCGACTTGCATGATTGCCTCGTGGTGATCGATGAGATCCAGAAAGCGCCACTGCTGCTGGAGGAAGTGCAATTTCTCATTGAAGAGAGGAATATCCGGTTCCTGCTCACCGGTTCAAGCGCAAGAAAACTTCGTTCAGGCGGAGTCAATCTCTTGGGAGGAAGAGCCGGTCATATCACCATGCATCCTTTGGTATTCCCAGAGATACAAGACACCAATTATACTTTGGAAAGGATTTTCCAGTCAGGCTTATTGCCCTCAGCCTTCTGCTCTGAACATCCTGATGAGGAACTTAACGACTATGTTGCTTTGTACCTCAACGAGGAGATACAGGCAGAGGGAGTAACAAGGAAACTTCCCCAATTCTCACGATTTCTAGAGGTAGCCGCCCTATCAAACACACAGATGCTCAACTTTACCAATATTGCCAGCGATGTTGGTGTCTCCAGACAAGCTGTTACCGGTTGGTATCAGGTCCTCGTTGACACCCTGATCGGGTATGAACTACCTTCCTTCACAAAGGGAAAGAAGAGAAAGACCTATGGGATGCCTAAGTTCTATTTCTTTGACATTGGAGTAGCCAGAGCGCTGCAGAATGCTCCTGTCCCCACCTCAATCCAGACAGAATATGGTGCATTTTTCGAGCATTATGTGTTCATGGAGCTACGTTCCTACCTCGATTACATCCAGAGCAAAGAAGTCCTTAGCTATTGGAGGACCACAAGCAACTTTGAGGTTAAATTTGTGCTAGGAGAGAAAGTAGCAATTGAGACCAAAACCACCAAAAAGGCAGATTCCAAAGATTACCGAGGACTGAAGGCTTTCATGGAGGAAGGGATATGCGGTCGATACATTCTGGTATGCTGCGAAGAGCGGCCAAGGAAGTTGGGAAATGGTATTGAAGTCATGCCTTGGAAATATTTCCTACAGCTTCTTTGGGATGGGAAGATCGTGTAGCCAATTCATGAAAAAGTCTGGAGTATGGGAAAGAGGAAGGTCCATCCCGTTTCGTGTTGTTTCTGAGCAATAGATCATTTTAGGGGCCTTGCTTATGTTGATAGAGTGCTGAAGGTTAAGAGAATCTTTATAGTAAGCTATATGACAATCCTCTATAGACTGTTCCAGATTGGAGAAGCCTCTTCCTATACCAATCTTATTATCAGATTTCGACAGGAATATTCTGCTAAGTATAAACATGATCTAAAAGGATATTTCGAACCAAATTCCTTGAGAGCAGAATTTCCAGATTCGGTTGCAGAAGAGGACCCTCATGGGCTTGATTTCAGCGACCTTATGGAGGAGCGTTTCGCTCGTTTTGTGCGAGAAGCTTATGAGAGGGAGATTATATCGATGAGCCGGGCTGGTGAAATGCTCAATCTATCCATCATGGAAATGCGAGCTCTTGTTCGTACATGGAAGGAGTTATGAACAGTGCCGGAAGCGACCATCTGTATTTGGGAAGTTTTAGCATATACTACCATTGCACATCACCTCTACCCATTCAGAAATGATGAGGTATCCTAATTTTACATCTTTACACCAATGTTTACAACTTAAGAAAACCTGTGGTTTGAGCAACCCCTCAAGTCATATTTAATTGTATTATTTGCAATAAATTAAGACTCTTTTTGCCAAATATTATATAATAACAATATCATTATTGTATAACTGAGGGCACCTCATGAATATATTCTCCCGTACCTGGTTCCATCGTTTTGTTGTTGCATTTGACAACCCAAACCTTCTCGCCAAGGCAAGAACAGAAGCCTTCCCCAGGGCTTTTACCCGTGAGCGCAAGTTGAACTTCAGACGTACAATCCTTACAATACTTGATGTCGGGCGTGAGTCCTCCAGCTTGAAGCAACACAGGCTGTCCGAATATTTCAGGAAGCCAGGGGAAGAGATGGAAGTAACGCAACAAGCCTTCAGCAAGGCAAGGAACCAGATTTCCGAGTATCCGCTCAGGACTCTCTTCGAACAGCAGATCGAGGACGAGTATCAGGGTTTGATGGGTAGGCTTCCTGCCCGCAGTGACAGCGGATGGACATATCTTGCTGTTGACGGGACCAAGATAGCCCTTCCCAACCTTCCCGAGCTGAGGGAGAAGTATTTCTGCACCGGCGCCAAGGCATCTTCCCCCACCGCCCTGGGCTCCTGCCTGTACGACATCAGCAACAACCGCCTGATAGATGCGGCTTTCTCATCCGAATACAATGAACGCTCCTGTGCGGTCTCCCATATGAAAAGGTATGAGAAGTTGCGCCCAGGGGACAGGAAAAGCATGTTTACCTTCGACAGGGGGTATCCCTCCATCGCTCTCATACAGGAATTTGAGAAGATGGGGATGATATACCTCATGCGCTGCAGGACCAAGTTCAACCGTGAGATTGATGCTCTTCCCCTTGGATGTGATACAACAGTCACTAGTGAGGGATCAGTCATCCGGGTCATAAAGTTCGAGCTCAGCTCAGGCCAGGTCGAGACCCTGATCACCAATGACACAGAGCACAAGACTGAGGATTTCAAACAGCTGTACTTCATGCGTTGGGGCATCGAAGGCTCCTACTTGCTCTTGAAGAACCGATTCCAGCTGGAAAACTTCACCGGGAAAACAGAGAATACCCTCAAGCAGGACTTCTGGGCGACCATACTCGCCTCCACCATGCTCATGGTCCTTGAAGAGGACGTGGACGAGCAGATCAGCAAGGAAAGGGAAGACAAAGGCAACAAGTATGAGTATCAGGTTAACCGGAATATATTCGTCGGAATCATGCGTGACGACCTCATTTATGCGCTTACAGCAAAAACTCCAAAGACCCTGACATTGCGGATGAATAAGATTATCCAGAGGGCGGAAAAGTTTGTCTGCCCCATAAAACCAGGGCGGACAGTACCAAGGGCGGAAAACAAGCGGAAGACCAAATTCCATCATAATCACAAGTCAAATTGTTGAGATTTTGGGAGAGTTGGGCTTAAGTTGTGAACATTGTCTTTACACTTAAGATAGAGCTTTCCTGCTTTGCATACCATGCCACTTCTGTATACGCTGTATGCCATGGAACTCCCTTACTTCACTGGTATGGCAACTGGAGCCAGCCTTATTATTGCAATTGGTGCGCAAAATGCGTTCGTTCTTACCCAAGGTATCAAGAAGCAACATCGTTTTCTTGTTGCACTTATCTGTTCTCTCATGGATGCAGTGCTTATTGCCTTGGGAGTTGCAGGGGTGGGGAGTATCATAAGCCAATCACCCCATCTGCTTACCGTTGCTGCCGGGGGAGGCGCTCTTTTTCTTTTTGTGTATGGCCTGAAGAACTTGTTGACCGCACTCAAACCTGTTGAGGGTTTAGCGGAGACTGAACATAGTGAAACAAGTAGAGCCCAGATAGTGCTCACCACCTTGGCAATTACTCTCTTGAACCCCCATGTCTATCTCGATACGGTGGTGCTCCTGGGAAGTATCAGCAGTACCTATGTTGGGCAGAGTAGGTATCTTTTTGCAGGGGGAGCTGTTTCGGCGTCTTTCCTCTGGTTCTTCCTCTTGTCCTATGGGGCTGCAGTTCTTGCTCCTCTTTTCAAGCGGACAATTACTTGGAGAATTCTCTACAGTCTGATCTTCCTCATCATGTGGCGTATTGCCTATTCCTTGTTGGAGTTTGCAGGAATTCTGGATGCAATGAAGAGCCTTTTCTAGGATAAATGTATTTGATTCTTCACATCACAAAGATACGTGATTGGTACTTTACAACAAGTTGTTGTTGGATAGCGAAGTCAAGGACCTGTATTCGATTGCCTTGGTACATATAGTTTGTATCTTTCTTTCGCTCGTGGTATTATGATTAACATATCATGTTAACTAAAATATTTGATTGGTGGGGTAATCAGCAATGAACGATGAGAAACTAACTAAGCATACATATCAGTTTACCCCAGACTATGCAGTTGCTCCTGGAGAAACCTTGGCTGAAGTTCTAGAAACCCTTTCAATGACACTGAAGGAGTGCGCGACACGGTGTGGTCTGACAGAGCAGTCCATGATTCGAATCATCAAAGGACTACAGCCCATCACCTATGAAACAGCAGATAGGTTGGAAATGGTCACCGGTGTTCCCGCCCGGATGTGGAATACTTTGGAACTTCAATACCAAGAGCAACGAAGGAAGATCAAGCAGAAGAAAAGTTATGAGCAAAGCATAGATTGGTTGCATGGTATTCCTACGAAGGAATTGGTTGTTCGAGGTATGATAGAGGCATCTGCTTCAAAGGCAGATATGGTAGGGGAGTCGTTACGATTCTATGGGGTAGCCAGTGTTGATGCATGGAAGGATGTCTGGATGGATCCAAAAGTTGCTGCCAGGCGTTCTGATTGTTTTGAGACAAACATAGGAGCAGCTTCTGCTTGGATTAGGATAGGAGAGCTACAGGCACAGGATATTGTATGTGCCCCCTATAATACGGATAGTTTTAAAGCAGTATTGAAAGAGATACGGGAGCTCACTACCAGTGAACCTGTACAGTTTTTGCCTAGGATGAAAGAGTTATGTGCTTCTTGTGGTGTTGCTCTTGTCCTGGTTAAAGAGATGAAAAAGGTCCCTTGGAATGGAGCATCAAAGTGGTTGTCTCCTTCCAAAGCAATGATATTGGTTAGCCTACGAGGAAAAGCAGAAGATCTTTTTTGGTTCTCCTTCTTTCATGAAGCCTACCACATACTGCATGGCGAGAAGAAACGACTGTATATTGCTGAGGAGAGAAGTACTGATCGGCAAGAACAGGAAGCAGACAGGTTCGCAGCGAATATCTTGATCCCTGAAGCATATAATAAAACCATTAGTCAAATTATCTCAAGAGAAGAGGTTATTGTTATGGCAAAGCAACTGGGGGTCAGTCCCGGGATCGTGGCAGGGCGCTATCGTCACCTTACAGGGAATTGGTCATATTTCAAGGACCTGACAAGGTCCTTTGACTGGGATGATATCATGTAGTATTCTCCTTTCTCGTGGCATCAATAACCTATTACCTAAGGGAGTTTTACTGTGGCATTTCCAGAACAAGAGTGGAAGAAAGCAAAGAAGCTGTGCAGGCTGAATGAGGATGATATCCGCATTGCAAAACAGATGGGACTTAATCCCAAGAGTCTGATCAAGAATATCCCGTCCAAAGACCAACAATGGAAACTACCGGTAAAGGACTGGCTCTGGGACATGTGGGAAGAGAGGCAAGAGAAGGCCAGGAAAAAGCAGGCCAAAAAGCAGGCTGCTGCCAATACAGAAGATGATTCCAGAGAATAACAAAGAAGGTGAGAGAGCATGAATACAATAGCTGATTTCAATTGTGCAAGGGATGCACTGATGAATATTGCATGCGAGGGAAGCTGAGTGAGGTGGTATTAAAGGTCTAAGAGCAAATACTATCAGCAGGATGTTGGGATTCGATGTTTGAAGTTTCCTGGTTCTTATAACCTATCCACTTGCTGAAGGAACACCTTTTCACTCCAATAATCAAGAGAGGGTTGTTCTAAGATAGGAACGAATCTTCTCACATCGTTTGCTGCTTCCTGCCAATCAATCTGATTAATTTTCTGAGAGAGGGAATCTCTCAGCCAGTCCTGATCAATATGGATACCCATCCCTTTCCATGGCCCTGATTGGTGCAATGCCCGTCCTAAATAATGATAATTTACCGGAGTTTTACGTGCCGTGTACCAAAGAAAATCATACCAGTCTCTTCCTTTTGTATAATTTCTGCAGAGTAAAGCATGGATTTTGCCAGCAAACAAGGATGAGGGATCTTGTATAGCAATAGGAGAAAGATAGGGAAATCCTATATAGGTGATTTCATGTCTACTGCCCGGGGGTGGATTGATATCAATCTCCAGTTTAATACGAATCTTCTTCACCATGGAGGTTTTTCCGACATAGTTCAGTTGGAGGACTTTACCTACTGCATCATCTTTGAGAAAAGCAAGTCTTACAGTACTATCAGTGCTGTGTCTGTCGGATATTTCCATGTCATAGCCAAAAGAAGCCACATCTGCAATTACTTTTTTGAGATATGATTGCCATGCAAAATTTGGGTTTGGTTCCATGAGAGAAAAATTTAGATCCTCACTAAACCTATTGAGTCCATGAAAGATACGAAGACAGATACCTCCTTGGAATATTGCTTCTTGAAAAAAGCCAGCTCTTCCCAATGAAGCAAGAACTACTTCCTGGGTAATCTCTCTCAAAGCTTGCATTTCTTCAATCTCCGAAGAGATTGAATAGGTAGCCATTCTTTGTTCAATCATTCGAATGCTCATGAGTGCAGTTCCTTTTTTAGTCCATCGAGAAATCTATTGACCTTGCGACTAGTATAATTTCCTTCCAATTCTTGAAAATCTTCCACCGATATCCCATGCAAGCTTTCTTCATCAACACGTAAAGATTCAATGAGTGGAAGCGTTGAGCTCCAATCTACTTTATGAAGATAAATATAATCAGCAAGTGCTTTCAATGGAGTTGCTTGAAACAACACGTTTCCCTGTTCATCTTGGAGCCTTTCAACACCTGCAAATAGTGTTTTTTGGGGAACTCTTTCGTAGGTAAAATGTCCGACAGGAGTTAAAAACTCAGTGGGAGAACGAGATGTAACAGCGGTAATAGATCTGACAGCTTCCGGAATCCATCCATAGTTGCTGAGTGCTGATTCAAGACTCACGTAGGATTGAGTAATAATCATTTGAGACACAGTAAATGGATTAACATGAGTTTTTCTATATAATGGGGACAGCGTATATAGGCCCCGTTTGATTCTAATAAGATCGCCATCAGCAATTGCACGCTTTACCAATGCATATCGTGTCTCTGGGGATTCTGAGGTTAGTGCGGAAATTTCTAATGTGGTGAATACGGGTGTCTGAATATTTTCAAGGATTGCTTTCACCAACCTGTTCATTCATAGAACTCCATCGATTAAATTTTTGATAGAAACTGTCATAAAATGACAGTTTTACTATAAAATAACACTTAGAAGATTACAAGACATTGATGTTGATAGAACTCCTTCCCCTTTATCATCTGTGGAAGTAGCATATTCAGCCCTTAAAATCGTGAGATTACAACTAAACCTGAACCAGGAGATTCAGGTCTTACCTACCTCTCTTGACCTTCTCCCTTGAACACTTAATACTTGATATTGAGAACAATATTAATGTTAGAAGGAAAGCGTATATGCAAGATATAAATGCCTTATTGGAAACAGCCCTCAAGGAAGCAAAGAACCTGAAGCCAGGAGAGAGCTTCCTGGTGAAGGATTTGTTCAAGGGGTACCTCTGGAACAGGATCCCCCGGGGTGACCGTCTTCTGCTTGGATCTCTATTTCTGAGCTATGTGAGTGCTAATGACTGCCAGATTACGGTCAGCAATAAGGGTGCATCAGGGCAGCAGCGGTATCAGAAGAAATAAAAAACACGTTCTCTTGCCGTATTGGTGTGGTAAGATAGAGGACATCTATACTTGTGAGGTCTGTATTATATGCACTGTCTCATCCTCTGCGCCGGCTATGCTACCCGGCTCTATCCTCTAACAGAGAACTTCCCCAAGCCCTTGTTGCCGGTACAGGGAAAGAGTGTCTTGGATTGGATTCTCTCTGATGTCGATACCATCCCTGGAATCGACCAGTATGTAGTCATCTCAAACCATAAGTTTTATGATCACTTTGTCTCTTGGAAGGAAAGCTCTGCTCTTTCCCATCCTATTACCATTCTCGATGATGGCTCAACCAGCAATGAGAATAGACTGGGGGCAGTGAAGGATATCCTTTTTGCCATCGACCAGCTGGACCTCAAGGAGGACCTGTTGGTTTTGGCAGGAGACAATCTACTCGACTTCTCTTTCTCGGGTTTTGTTTCTTTCTTCAGGGAGAAGCAAGGCACGTGTATCATGCGTCATTATGAACCTTCCATTCCCCGGCTGCAGAGAACCGGGGTGGCCACCATCGATGACTCAGACAAGGTCATTCTGATGGAGGAGAAGCCCAAGGAGCCGAAAAGTAACTGGGCAGTACCCCCTTTCTATGTCTACAAGAAGGAAGATATCCCCAAGATCAAGCAGGCAATTGCTGCTGGTTGTAACACTGATGCCCCGGGTTCTTTCATTTCCTGGCTGTGCAATCAGACTTCAGTCTATGCATACCCTATGCCGGGCAAAAGGTGGGATATTGGGAACCTTGATGATTATGAGCAAGTGAAAACGGAATATGAGGGCCCGAAGAAATAGTAGCTCGCTACGCCTAGCGGGCATCCTGCTTTTTGCAATAAATTTGTACCATGAGCTTTAAAAGTGGGTTACACTACGAGAGATATTCATAAGGGGAAACAGATTACCATGCCACATTCCTTAGAAAAACAGTTCACCTCTTTGTACCCTTGGGCAGAGAAGAAAGATATTCACACAGCCTATGCTCCCTACAGGGTATGCCCACTGGGTGCTCATATTGACCATCAGTATGGCATTATTACCGGCTTCGCCTTGGATAAGGGCGTATACCTTCGCTTTCTTGTTTCCACTGATGGCGCGGTAAATATTGACAGTATGAACTTTCCCGAGCACGTCTCTTTTGATTTGCAGGATATTGGGGAGAGGCAGGGAAACTGGGGTGATTACGCCAAGGGTGCTGCATATGCACTTTCCCAGAATTATGAGTTGAAGAATGGTATCAAGGGAGTGATCAAGGGGACACTTCCCATCGGGGGGCTCTCTTCCTCTGCTGCAGTGGTATTGTGTTACCTTAATGCTCTTTGCCTTGCCAACGGTATTGAACTCTCTGCCTCTGAGCTGATCAAGACAGCGTTGTTTGCTGAGAATGGGTATGTAGGGATCAATGTAGGGAAGCTCGACCAATCGTGTGAGGTGCTGTGCAAAAAGCAACATCTCTTGGCTCTCGATACCCGTGACGATTCCTTCTCCCTGATTCCTTCTTCTCCTTCACTCCCCAAGTTTGAGATTGCCATTTTCTACTCGGGTGTTTCCCGGGTACTCGGAAGTGGCTACAACACACGGGTGGATGAGGCAAAAAGCGCTGCATACAGCCTGAAAGCGTTTGCTGGGATTGAGTATGGCCTCTACAAGGATACAAGGCTTAGGGATGTTCCTGCTACTGTTTATGCTGAGTTCAGGGACCAACTTCCAGAGGTCTTTGCAAAGCGTGCCCAGCACTACTTCACGGAGATGGATCGCGTGGAAAAGGGCATTGAGGCTTGGAAGGAAGGGGATTTGGAGACTTTCGGTAAGCTGGTATTCGCTTCCGGATACAGTTCCATCCATGCCTGGGAGACAGGGTCTCCCGAGCTGAAGGCCATCTATGAGATTTCTGAGCATGTTCCTGGTATCTACGGCTGCAGGTTTAGTGGTGCAGGCTTTAAAGGGTGTTGCATGGCTCTCATTGATCCAGCGTACAAGAAAGAGATAGAGGAACAGGTTACCAGAGAATACTTACAGCAGTTCCCCCAATACAAGGACATCTTCTCCGTCCATTTCTGCAAGACTGATGATGGGGTGAGGGTGGAGTAAGCATACTTAATTATCTACCCAAATTCTATTTTTCCTAGGAGGATTTACTATGGTTAGGACATTAACAATCGATAACTTCAAAGGTTTTAATCAAGAGACTATAATTGATTTCTCGGAGTTGACGCTTCTCTCTGGGTTAAACAGTTCTGGAAAGAGTTCTGCATATCAAGCTTTGATTGCACTGTCACAATCCTTACAAGATGTTCAAATAACAGAAAAATCAAAATTACCAATATTCTGTACATATGGGAATAAATTAAAATTGGGAACAATTGAGGATATTATCAATGATTTAAGCCGGCCAATGAAATTGCAATTAGATTTTGATAAAATGCATGTTTATTATAGTTATCAAGTTATCGAAAATCACATTATTTTAACTGAAGTGGCGGTAGAAAATTTTAGCGAAGAAGATCCTTACTTTTATCGACTTAAATTTGATTTGGAAAGTAAAAAGATTAAAGTTGATGCAGAAAATTGTCTAAGGTTTGTTGATTATGAAATGGATAGCATAATCGGTAAATATTTACAAACAGAAAAGATTGTTGAAGATGCCCAACAACAGTTTTATTCAAGTATTGTATGCTTTGACTCGGTTTATGGGACAGTATTTTCAAGAAATCAGCTAAGATTTTTTAACGTAGATTTTCAGCAAGTAATAAATTGCATTGAACCATCTTTGCGAAGCAAGATAAATAATCTGCATTTTACTAAACATCTTGAAGAACAATTCCTAAAACTAGAAAAACAAGAGGCGTCATTGTATGTCTCGGGGATGGGATTGAGAACTGAATTTTTAGAATTAAACTATGTTCCTCCTTATAGAGGGATTCCTCAAAGATACTATGATGTTGCAGAGGGTGAAGATGGTGGTGTTAATGGCGAATTACTCAGTGCGATTAATACAAACAGGAAAATCCCATATAGATTTCAAAAGAATAATAAAAAAATTTTTGGAGATTCTTTGGTGGCACTTAATTATTGGACCAAGGAAATACTTGGTATAGACGGTATTGAACAGGATTCAAAGCTAGAAGGTGTTATTTCTTCATTAATGATCTTGCAGGATGGAAAAAAGTATTCGATAAATATGGTAGGATATGGAGTTAGTCAAGCATTACCAATCATACTTAATATCTTATTTTCAGATTCTCAGCTATGCATTATTGATGAGCCAGAGATTCATTTACATCCAAAAGCCCAAGTTCAATTTGCAAAATTCTTTTATGAGATGGCTAGATTGGGTAAACAAATAATTGTGGAAACTCACAGTGAATATATAATTAACTATTTGATATATGAATCCTTGATAAGTACAAGTAATAGTATTGTCAAAATGTATTGGGTAAAAAAGGGAGAAACGGGATCATTTATCGATCTTATAAGATGGGATAAGTTTGGGTTTATCAAAAATAGGCCCAAAGGTTTTTCTGACGGGATGGAAGATATTGTGAAGAAAATGATAGACTTTAGAACACAGGTAAAATAGATGGCAGTAGTATTAATTCCTCCAAATACTTTCTCAGAAGAAATTTGTGAAAGAAGCAATCGAGATGGGCATTATTTGATATTGCTTCTAGAAAAGCTAAAAGACTGGAATTGTGAAATAATCTTTTATATTTCTGATTCTGATTGGTATATCATAAGGAGCGATCCGAGTTATAGAGATTTGGTATATTATTTATATTCAAGTACTCAGATTCCTTTCTTGCCATATATGAAGAAAACTAATTGTGGGAAGAATATTATTGTAGACGATAAAGTTGCTAGCTATAACTTTACCCATTTGTTCCTGGGTATTTTGAATTACGAAACGCAAATTCCTTTGATTATTGCCCAAGATCCGATGAAGATCTCAAAACTTGAGTGCCAAGATAGTAATTGTCCCTCGGAATTTTGCAGGAATGGATTTGAATTGAATTTTCCTTCTCTTTGTGAACATGATTTGGATTATTTATATGAAAAAATTAAAGAAATGAACCTTGTTAATGAGTTAATATACAATAAAGAATTTAGTGATGAGACATTCATTGAAGCTCTTGGGTTCTATCTGCAATTTCTAGGAACAGAGGCAAAACCTATAGCCTTTGATAGAATCAATTGTTGTCCATCATTTCTAAAGGAATTTAACCAAGCTAAAGACGATAAGATGCGAATATTACTTTCTGTTTTAAGAATGGTAGCATTTCCTTCAGCTAAAGATGGGCAAAAGGCACATCTTCTCAGTATTGACTGGCATCCTCATACCAGACGCCAAATAAGAATTAATTCTTCGAATTATTCATTATTTCGTTGTGATGTAGTTAACAATCTTTCTGAAAGAGGTGTTTTTCATAGTGGTGCAAAAAGAGTCTTATTAGCAGTAAAAAAACAACAGAAAATCTTACTATGCTATACAGCCGAACATGATATCCCTGATGAAACTATCAGATCCCGATTGTTAAAATATGAAAATGAGACAGCTGTAAGTGTTTGAAGGTCTCTACACCATCCTCCTCCCCTCACTATGCCCAGGGTCCATCTCAAGCACCTTTGTAAATGCCTCTTCTGCTTCCTGCTTGTTGTTCTTGCCTAGGTTGCCAAGGCCGATGAGGAAGTAACAGTGAATTCTGTTTCTCTTTGATAGGTCTTCAGTGAATACCTGGAGATCAGGGAGAGAGACTGCAAAGTAGTCAATGCTCACCTCATCATCCATATGCTCCTTGCCATATCTCAAGAGTTCATCAAAACTGTTTGTTGCTTCTTGTTCTCTTCCAAGCTTTCGCAGTGCGAGGCCCTTGTAGAGAATCTGATGAGGACTCTGGTCGTAGTAATACATTGCTCCACTGGCAGTCAACAATCCTCTTGTAGCCAGATTCCAATGATGCACTGCAAGCTCATGGTTTTTTTCTTGCTCAAACAAGCACCCCAATAGGTAATGAACCTCATTATCCTTATTACCCTCAAGCTTACCCTCATGCAGGTTATCTGGGTAAGTAAGTGCCTGTTTCAAGAGATCTTTTGCTTTTTCAGAATCAGATTGTTTCTTTGCCAACTCCACCTGCGTAATGACATATTGTGTTGCTATCTTGCCTTCCCCGCCTTCCCAAGGATGGAAACTGTATGAAAGCTCCAGTTCACGTGCTCTCTCATAGTCCTTTGTCAGGTTCAAGAGGGTAATGTACTCAGTCATCAAATCATCACGGCGGAAAACCAAATCCCTATACTGCTCTAGGAGGGCTTTTCTCTCTTCTGGTTCTCTCCCACATTTCTTGTACAGCTGGTCGAGCTCAAAGAGGAGGCGGTCGTCTTCAGGATCCAGGGAAAAAGCACGCTCAAGAGCCACTCTTGCTCTCTCTGGGTCTCCTTCCTGGTTGAAATATACCAAAGAGAGACAGCGAAGCGTCTTTGCATGCTCTTGGTTGCTTTTGTTGGCTTGTTCCCATGATTCTTTTGCTCGCTCGTGTTCCTGTTTATCATACCAGTACGTACCGAGGAGATAATGCACCTTCCAAAGGTGCTTATGGGTACTTGCGAGAGATGTAAGAATCTTCAAATCATCAAGGGTGTTCGGGAAGTATGTACTATCCTCCAAGGATTCAGCTTGTGCCAGTAGGCTCTCTGTTTCCTTGGGGTCAGTGCTGTAGTGGGCCTTGGAGTAGAGCACCATGGGGTTGGTTACTCCTTCTTGTGGTAGGATGGAAAAAGCCTTCTCATACATACCAATCTCTGCGTACAAGCCAGCGAGGGTCAGGAGGCGATAGGAGCCAAGGGAGCAAGCGTCATACATGTTTGTTGTATTTTGCTTGGTTGTTTCTATGTCTGTCAGTAAATCTAGCGCAAGATCATCAAAAGGATCGATCTCAAGGGTCTCTCTGATGAGCTCTTCTGCCCTCTCCCTGTTTCCTTTCTGTAACTCCGCAAAGGCAAGATAATCACGTGTTCTCAGGTTGTGGCTGTTTCTGATGAGTGATTTCTCCAGGAAGGCTGCTGCCTCACTATAGTGTTTCTTTCTCAGTTCCAGGATGCCTAGGTAGAGAAACCCCTGTTCCTGCTGCTTTCCGTCCCAGATAGCCTTGTAGAAGGCATCATAGGCTTCCTCATAGCGTTCTTGGTGGAACAGGCTAAGACCGAGAAGTGTGTAGGCTTTGCTGTCGATTGGATTGGGATTGTGCTTGGTTGCTCGCTCGATGGCCGTCCTGAAGAGATTCTCGCTTCTCTCAAACAACCCTCTCTTGAGTAAGAGTTCGCCATATCCTGTATTGCTACGGTAGTCCTTTGGGTCACGCTTGAGTGCTTCCTGGTAGTAGGGTTCACTTCTGAAGGTAGCGTGCCGATATTGCTCTAGGTGTACTGCAGCAAGATAGAGTTCCTCAACGGTTTCGATGTATTCAGGCGCGGGTATAGCTTTTGCTGGATCGGGAATATCGGGTGTTTGCTCGTCATTTTGTATGCTTGAGGAAAGCAATCGCTCTCCATCGTTGGTGTAGAGCGATATGGTATGGGCTGCCTCTGGTATTGTTGTCCCAAAGCACTCTGCTGGCTTGAGTATGATTTGCTCGTCAAGAAACACTTCCTCAGCAGATGATGTTACTACAAGTCTTAGGGAGACCTTGCTGCTCGCATAGAGTGAGAGCTTCTTTTGTTCGTCCAGGGAGAGTACTACGTCCTTGGTTGCGTTGATCACCCTGGGTGCCTTCTTGTAGGGAAGGAAGTACTGCTTGAACGTCTTCTCCTCTCCAGGTTCGAGGAACGTGAAGTCGGGCTGGTTATCGGTGAAGACTCCCGTCATCAATTCTACATAGGGGCCATTCTCATCGGTGAGATTCCTGTCCCAGGCTTTGCCGAAGTCGCCACAACCCCATGTCCACTGTTTCTTGCCAGGAGAGATGTGATGGTCGGCGATATGGAGAATACCAGTCTGCTTCTGGTGGTTGTAGCTTCCCACGAAGTCATAATCACTATGGTAAGCCATGTATGAGGTGGGGACCGGGATGTTCTTGTAGCGGGAGATGTCGACACCGTCATGATAATCATGCTTGTAGTAGATGCCTGTGGCTATCGGGAAGGTCGATACATCCCGCTTGCCATGATCCATGACAGCATGCACATCAGGAGGGAAGATGGACTGGGTGTGGTCATTCACTGCAATGGCTGGGTTCGCCCACCAGAGAAAGGTTTGGGGGAACTGAGTAGGGTTGTACAACTGACCGGTGATCTCGACATAGGCCTTGTCATCATAGAGAGTGATGGTGGCGGTGGAGGTGGTGCCATACATCCTGTCAGTGTCATGTAGCTGGATGCTGACCGAGTGGTTGCTTGCATCTTCCTTGGTCTGGTAATCAACCGGCATGAAGGTGGTCGGACGGTGGTGCTGGGGCCAGTTGAACTCGATGCCACCGCTGATCCAAGGCCCCAAGAGACCTACCAAGGCAGGTTTAATTACCTCATTGTAATAAACAGCATCCTCACCGGTTGTCTTGTCCAGGATTCTGTGAATCCTTCCTCCGAGTTCGGGTAGCACCATGACTTTTAGATAATCGTTCTCCAAGAATACGGCAGAATACAAGTGGTCTGTCTTGGTATCTCCGACTGTTTCAATAATCGGGTATGGGTAGACTCTCCCACTACTGCCCTGATAGACCCTATTATCAAAGAACATAGGGTTTGCATTGGGCTCTCCAGTTGTATAGGTGGGTATTGTTACCATTTCTTCCCAGATTCTTGCGTGCATGAGAGTATCCTCCTGCCTGCCATTGTAGCAGGGAATAGTGGATACGTATTAAGAAAAGTTGCTCATTGATTTTGATTTCTTGCTCTTTTTTTCGGCATTGTGTTTCTGCTAAACATGGACTATTATCATATATGAAGTGTCGAGCAAAATACATTTAGTTAGGTTGCAACAATGAATTACCATAGTCCTGGAGTATTAGAACCTTCAAAAATTTTTCTTTATAGTGCCAGCGCTCGCGCTCGGTCCCTTTTCTATTACTTGCTCTGTATTGGTCACTACCATTGTAGTGCTGAATATCTTGTTGCGCGACAACGCTACGACAGTTATCTTCTGATCTACACCCTCTCCGGCTCTGGGTATGTCCTCCAGGGTGGGGAATATAGAGCGGTGGGGACAGGAAGCATCGCCTTGCTTGACTGTTATCAGGCGCATACCTACAAAGCATCGAAGGAAGGGTGGGAGATTCTCTGGATGCATATAGATGGACCCATCTTGAGAAGTTGGTTTTCAGCACTCTCCCAGGGAGGGGAGCCTGTGATACAGTTGCTTCCATCCGCGTATGTGGTTGAGCGCAACCTCTACCAGATATTCTCCGTATTTGACAAAAAGGAAACGGTCAATGAGGCACGGATTTCCCAGTTGATCACCAATGTGATGACTGAACTCTACCTTGCCCGGTTTGCAGGTGAGAAGACCTCCAGTGTGGATGCCATTGAGGAAGTACTTACCTATATATCGATGCATATCGAGCAGTCGCTGAGTGTCGAGGACCTTGCCAGTCGTGCAAATCTCAGTCCTTACTACTTTTCCCGGCTCTTCAAGCAGAGTACCGGGTTTTCCCCGCATGAATACATGCTCAACCACCGGGTGGCGAATGCCAAGTACCTCTTGCGTACCACTGATTTCCCGATCAAGAAGGTTGCTTCCTGCTGTGGGTTTTCAACAGCGAGTTCTTTTTGTACGAACTTCAAGAAACGGGTAGGATCGAGTCCGCTGCAGTATAGGGAGGGGGAGAAGCAACATGGCAAGAATTCGTGAGAAGGGAGAGGGCTTTCCCAAGGAGAAGCTCTATGTGATCCCCCGCAGTATGCTGGATGCGTTCAAATCAAATCCAGCTCTTCGTGGTTTTGTGATCTCTGATGCAGGGTATTTCCCCCATGCCCGATACCACCTTCGTCAGCGTCTGCATGGGTGTGAGCAGAACATCTTCATCTACTGTGAGGAGGGGGAGGGGTTTGTGAGCATTGATGGAACAGTGAGCCATTTATCCAAGGGGCAAGCCATTACCATTCCAGAGAAAACTGCCCATCTCTATGGGGCAAGCAAGGATCACCCTTGGTCGATCTACTGGTTTCACTTTGCAGGTGATTTTTCCCCGACCTATGTACCCAGAGCACTCTCAGGGAGAGGTATCAAGATTCCCCATGCTTCCCAGTCGGTTATCCTTGGGTTGTTCACTCAGGTGTTCACCCCGCTCTCCAGAGGCTATACGCATCGCTACCTGCTTGCAGCAAGCAGCGCTGCTGCCCTGATCCTCTCGCTCTCCTATGAGCAGGAGTATTTTACTACCGACACATTGAATGTTCCCGGGGTGCGGGTTATTGAGGACCTGATCGCCTATGCCCAGAGTCACCTGACCGAGGAGATAACCCTTGAAACGTTTATCTCACGTTCCCAGTACAGTCCAAGTAGGATTATCCAGCTATTCAAGGAGGTGACCGGCTACTCTCCGATGGCGTTTGTGCAGCACCTGAGGATGCAGCGGGCTTGTTACTATCTCGATGCCACCCCTGAGCCAATTAACCGCATTGCAGAGTATGTGGGATTTACTGACCAGTTCTATTTTTCTCGCGTTTTTAAGAAGATAATTGGGGTATCTCCCAGAGAATATAGAAAGGTTGCACACACATAAACCGATTTAAAAGAACAAATAATATGAAAAATATTAGACTTGATAGATTAACTTTCGCTGTAGTTCATGATTATCATTTTGTCCATAAATTTATCAAGAGTTCCATAGACAGTTCGCATAACCGCTCCTAGACTAAATACAAAGGAGTAGTAAAACTATGAAGAAATGCTTATCAGTATTACTTGTTTTGGTTGTAGGCGCTTCACTGCTAATGGCAGGTGGAGCGAAAGAAGAATCCATAACCCCAAAGAAGGGGGAGACGGTAACGATCAAGATGTGGACACATGATGATCTCTATCGTCAATTCTTCCAGAAACGTATCGACATGATGAATGAGAACAATCCTGAGTACCAGATTGCACTCGATGCACAGATCATGCCGAACACGATTACCAGCTTGATCACTGCATCTGTTGCTGGGGAGGAGATGCCTGACTTGATCGGAGTTGAGCAAGGCTGGTTCCCCACGTTGATGGAGGATGGCAATGTAGACTCCTTCCTGGTTGACCTGACCGACAAGATTGGGGACCGCTACGACGATTTTGTACAGGGCCGTTGGGCACTGTATACCTACGAAGGAAGAATCTACGGGCTTGAGAGTGCACTGACCGCTTCAGTGTATTACTATCAGCCGGCAATCTTCGAGAAGTATGGTGTAGACATCCCCACAACTTGGGAAGAGTACATCGAGGCAGGAAAAGAGTTGGCTGGGCATGGAGTAAAGATTGGTGTCATGGATAATGATTCCTCGGGAATTTTCTCCTTGATGTTCCTACAGCGTGGCGGACAGTTCTTTGACCAGGAAGGAAATCTTGTTCTGGGTGAAGGAAAGAATCGGGAAGCAGCGATTAAGGTACTGGATATGCTGCGAGAAGCACTCGATGCCAACGCACTACAGGTTGTCTTGGGCAATGAGTTCTGGGGTTCCACCATCCCAACTGCATTCTCGACAGGCAAGGTAGCCGGTATGGTTGCCCCTGACTGGTACAATACCTCGGTATTGCAGCCTGGTGTTGAGAGCATGGCAGGAGATTGGCGTGTTGCACCGATGCCGGTCTGGGAAGACGGCAGTGGTTACCGCACCAGTGTCTGGGGTGGTACCGGATTTGCCATTACCAAGAGTTCAAAGATCAAGGACATCGTGTGGGATGTGCTGGATGATGCATATATGTCCCTTGATGGTCAGCTGGATCGTTATAAGACGATCAACTTCTATCCCACGATGTACGAAGCTCTCGATTCCCCAGCGGTAACCGAGGAAGAACATCCATTCTTTGGTGGCCAGAAGATTGGTGCAGTATTTGCTGATGTGGCGTTGGAGACACCTCCACTATGGCAGAGCCAAGCCCGTCCATTCCTCTTGCAGGCAATAGTGGACAACCTGCCATTGTTTATTGAAGGCAAGCTCTCGTCCAGTGAATTTGTTGATACCGTAGTTGAAATCACTGAACGTGATGCACAGCTGTAAGATTTGGATATTTCTTTGGGGGAGAAGTTTGCTTCTCCCCCTTGCTCTCTGTTTTGCTAGGAGGTGATGATGCGCACGACGATGTACAAGAGGACACCCTATTTCTTTATACTTCCAGCTTATTTGGTGTTCCTGGTCTTCATGTTTGGCCCGATGATATTCTCTTTGGTGGTCAGCTTTTTCAATTGGACCGGGATCAAGAGCCCTGAGTTCAATGGGTTGGATAATCTGAAGGGGATAGCCACCGATTCGGTGTTCTGGCTCTCTGTCAGGAACACCTTGCTCTACAGTGCAGTGAGTCTTTTTGTTGTAGTGCCGCTCTCTCTTCTCCTCGCACTCGCACTCGATTCGCCACACCTCCGTGGGCGTCTGGTGATCAGGGCTATCTATTTCGCGCCTATCGTTACTTCTACGGTTGCAATCTCACAGACATTCTTGATGTTGTTCAATACAAATTTTGGCTTGATCAACAGGATGCTTGGGGTCCCCCTCGACTGGTTGGGCTCTCGAACGCTTGCCTTGGTTCCGGTAATTGTGGTGATCATCTGGCGCTGGTTGGGATTGACCAGTATCTACTTCTTGGCAGGACTGCAGGGAATTGACCGGGAACTCTATGATGCAGCGAAGGTTGATGGAGCAACGACCATGCAACGATTTTTCTCGGTAACACTCCCACAACTGCGCCCGATCACCTTCTTTGTCTCCATGATCATTCTCATCGGCTCCATGCAGATCTTCGATGAACCACAGATCCTTACCGGGGGTGGTCCTTCCAATGCAACCAGATCGGTGGTGCAGTACCTCTACCTGAGAGGGTTCACGCAGTTCCGCTTTGGCTATGCATCGGCAATTGGCCTGGTATTGTTTATTGCCATTGCCTCATTCTCTGCAGTACAGATGAAGCTGAGAAAGGAGAGTGACCTATGAGAAAATTCAGTCGTCTTTCAGCCGGTGCCTGGGTGATGAATATTGTGGTATGGGTTGGTGGCGCATTTATGCTGCTTCCCTTTATCTGGATGGTCAGTTCGTCATTCAAGACAACCGAGGAGATTTTTCAGCCGGCTACATTCTTGCCAAAGAGTCTGGACGGTGGAAACTATGCAAGATTGTTTTCCTCGTGGCCGTTCTCCCGTTGGATCCTCAATAGCTTGATTGTTGCCTTGTTTACCACATTGTTGGCCTTGGTGATCACAAGCTTGGCAGGCTACGCATTCGCAAAGTTTCGCTTCAAGGGACGGGGAAAGCTGTTTGCGGTTCTTCTTTCCTCAACCATGATCCCTTTCCCCATTCTGGTGGTCCCCTTGTTTGTGGTAACCAGTAGGCTTGGAATGACCAATTCCCTGATTTCCTTGATGCTTCCCTTCATCGCTCCTCCCATTGGGATTTTCCTGATGAATCAGTATGCATCCTATGTCCCTAATGCCTTGCTGGATTCAGCGAAGATAGATGGGGCAGGGGATCTGAGGATATTCTTCCAGATTGCCTTGCCGATTATGGTGCCTGCCCTGGCAAGTTTGGGCATTATCACGTTCATTAACAGCTGGAACAACTTCCTTTGGCCCTTGATCGCCATTCGGCAGGAGTTGTCCATGACCCTCCCCATCGGTATGGCGAACATGCTTACCGGGGTATCAGCAGGGTCAGCGCCGCCCTACGGGCCGGCAATGGCTGCCTCGACGTTGGTTTGCATCCCGACCGTTGCAATCTTCCTCGCAGTGCAGAAGTATTATATACGTGGCCTGACAGCAGGTGCTGTCAAGCAATAAGGATAAGGCTAGTTATATGAGAGAGAAAATTGATCTACGTGGCCAGTGGCAGGTGTTTCTTGATGAAGAGGATAGGGGATTGTCTGAAAAGTGGTATGAACCGGCTTCCTTGGTAGGGAAACATGCACATCCAATAACGCTTCCTGGCAGCCTTGAACTCTCTGGTATTGGGAGCCCTATAACCAGTAAGACTGAGTGGGTAGGTTCGCAGTTTGGTAATGAGTTTTTACAAGACCCACTCTATGAGCCATACAGAGGGGATGATGCATTTCGCTTCCCCTACTGGCTGCAACCCGAAACACGGTTTATCGGCCCAGCGTGGTATGTAAAGCATATTACCATTCCAAAGCATAATAATAATTCCTGGCAGTTGGTCCTCGAGCGTCCACACTGGGAGACTCGTGTATGGGTGAACGGGGTGTTTATTGGGTCCTGTGACAGTCTGAGCGTTCCACACCGCTATGATGTTCCTTCATTGGATGATGAGGAAGTAGTGTTGGTCATTCGCGTTGATAACCGGATGATACACGAGGTAGGACCCAACGCTCACAGCATTTCCGACCAGACCCAAGGACCGTGGAATGGGATTGTGGGTCAGCTGGCACTGCTCCCAATAGCTGCTTTGTCTTTGGGGGAGGTCAGTGTATATTCGAATACAAAACGCAATGCTGCACTCTGTACTGTTGGTGTGGAGAATCACGGAGAGCAAGAAGCTGAGGTTGCATTACAGATTAAAAGACCAGGGAAAGACGCTGTCACTCTCAGCAAAAGTGTGAGGCCAGGAACAACTGCTTTTCATCTGGAGCTTACCGAGGTGCCTCGCTGGGATGAGTATGCTCCAAACCTTGAGGATGTTCAGGTACTGCTTGAGTCAGGGGAGAGTGTTGTTGATGAGAAGTCCTTCCAGATTGGCCTCAGAAGTGTAGAGGCCAAAGGAAAACATATATTTGTGAATGGGAAGCAGCTATTCCTCCGAGGGACGGTGGAGTGCTGTGTTTTTCCAAAGACCGGACATCCTCCTATGGAGGAGGAGTATTGGGAGTACCTCTTCTCCCAGAGCAAGGCATATGGGTTGAACCATGTCCGTTTCCACTCCTGGTGCCCACCTGAGGCAGCTTTCAGCGTTGCCGATCGTATGGGATTCTACTTGCAGGTGGAGTGCCCGATCTGGAAGAACCAGGGAGTGGCTTATGATGAGAACAAGGCCTTTGATGATTGGCTCTTCTCTGAATCTGATAGGATTGTAGCTGAGTACGGGAACCATCCCTCATTCCTTTTCTTTGCCAGTGGGAATGAACCTGACGGCCGCGATAAGGAAGTCCTTGGCCTCTGGGCATCCACATGGAATGTGAAGGATGCAAGACGGCTGCATACCTCTGCATCTGGATGGCCTGCCTTGGAAGAGAATGCGTACCAGGTAGTACCTGAACCCCGCATACAAGCCTGGGGTGAGGAATTGGATTCCAGGATCAACGCAAGGGCACCTGAGACCTGTAGTGATTACACAGCCATCTGTGAAAAGTATCCTGGCCCTGTGGTGACCCATGAGATGGGACAGTGGTGTGTCTTTCCTGACTTCTCTGAGATGAAGGAGTATAAAGGGTACCTGAAGCCGCGCAACTTCGAGGTTTTTGCCGATATTCTCGAACGGCGTGGACTCTCTGGTCAAGCGGATCGGTTCCTGCAAGCCTCGGGGTTCCAGCAGGTGCTGTGCTACAAGGAAGAGATGGAAGCAGCCCTGAGGACTGGAAACCTTGCTGGGGTCCAGTTGTTGGCCCTCACAGACTTCCCTGGCCAGGGTACTGCCCTGGAAGGAGTATTGAATGCTTTCTGGCAGGAGAAGGGTTACTGTAGCGGTGAGCAGTTCAGAAGGTTCTGTGATGATATCGTCCTACTTGCCAGACTTCCCAGGCGGTACTATACCGCAGGTGAAACACTGGAGGCAGAGATTGAGCTGGCAAACTTTGGTCGCAATGCAATTGAGCAACCGAAGGTAACCTGGAGTTTGAACGATGGAAAAGGATGTCAGGTACAATGTGGTTCTCTCTTCACTGAGCAAGCTGTAGGCAGGGGATTACAGCCATTGGCTACCCTTTCTCTATCCATTCCCGAACTCGTTACTGCTCAGAAGCTGACTTTCTCTGTTACCTTGGAGGATCCAAGTAAGGAAAACTCATGGGATATCTGGGTGTTCCCTCGAGAGGTGGAACTTGAGACAGGGGATGTGCTGGTAACGGATTGTTTGGATGAGAAGAGCCGTGGTGCGCTTCTAGATGGGAAAAAGGTTCTGTTGCTCAGCTCTGGAGAACCGGAGGTGGCTTTAGGATTCTCCTCTGTGTTCTGGAACACCTCCTGGACTGGTGGACAGGCACCTCATACCCTTGGGATGGTAGTGGACGCTGGGCATCAGGTCTTTTCTGAGTTTCCGACTGAGGACCATAGTGATTGGCAGTGGTGGGAGTTGGTACATGGCAGCAGTGCCATGGTCCTCGATGATCTTCCCCATGAGCTGTCCCCCATGGTACAGCCGATCGACACATGGTTCAGGAGTCACAAGCTTGGATTGCTGTTTGAATGCATGATTGGTCCGGGTAAATTGATGGTCTGCAGCATGGATCTGACTTCTAGCCTAGAGCGGCGTAAGGTTGCTCGTCAGTTGTTCCATTCAATACTTTCCTATATGCAGAGTGATCAGTTTGCACCTAATTGCAATCTTACGCTCGAGGAAATAGCTTCATTGGCACGAAATGAGGGAAAATAGGATGATGAAAGCAGCAGTTCTCTATGGGAAAAAGGACTTACGTCTGGAACAGGTTCCTGTACCAGAGCGGAAAGAACATGAGGTCCTGGTGCAGATCCTGGCCAATGGGCTTTGTGGATCAGACATCCACTTCTTTACTGAGGGAAAACTTGGCCCCTTTGTGGTTGATGAACCCTATATACCAGGTCACGAAGCAGTAGGAAAAGTGGTGGAAGGCCCTGGCTTCTCTGTAGGTGAGCTGGTGGTCATTGAACCAGGCATTCCCTGTGGGAAGTGTGAGTTCTGTCGCAGTGGACGGTATAACCTTTGCCCTGATGTGGTGTTCCTCTCTGCTCCTCCGGTCAATGGTACCTTTACCGAGTATGTGTCTATTGATGGTTCCATGTTACACCGACTTCCTGACGGGGTGTCTTTGGAAGAGGGTGCGTTGGTTGAACCCTTGTCGGTTGGTATGCAGGCATGCAACCGTGCTGGGTTAAAGCCGGGCTCCTCTGTTGCCATCGTGGGTTCCGGCCCGATTGGCTTGATTACCATGCTGGTTGCCCGTTCTTTTGGGGCAAGCAAGGTGTACATGACCGATGTGTTCGATTCCCGACTGGAAAAAGCGAAGGAACTGGGAGCCGATGGTGTGATTCATGCAGGGAAGGAATCAACAACTGAACAAATTCATTCCTTAACCGGGGGAAGGGGTGTTGATGTTGTGTTCGATACCTCCGGCTCCAGCAAGGGAGCCTCCTCCACACCATTTCTTGCAAAGCGGGGCGGGGTGATTGTCCTGGTCGGTTGGCCAGAGGTCTCATCATTCCCGTTCTCCATGGAGACAGTCATCGAGAAAGAGCTGGATGTCAGGGGAGTGAACCGATACTGTAATACTTTTGGCCCAGTACTGTCACTCTTGGCTTCCAAAGCTCTCTCGGTTGAAGGTATCATCTCCCACCGATTCCCCTTCGACCAGGTAGTTGAAGCTTTCACCTTCGCCTCTGAGCATAGGGGAGAGGTGTATAAGGTGATGATTGGATGATTGTTTACTCGTACGTTTTAAAGGAAAACGTGATTTTAAAAAACGAGTAACCATGTGGTTTTTGATTAATCAAGTGGTTAATCAGTACGTTTCTCTACAATGCAGCTAGTTCTTCCTGTGTATTACGAATAGCCACTTGTACATCAATCTCTTTTTCCATCAGTTGGTAGAACCAATTACATATGATGGTATCAATCTTATTCTGCGGAATAACCTTACCCTCTGTATTTGTAGGTGGAATAATGGGTTTCCCATATTTGTATGATGAACAGTAAAGAGGGAACCAAGGATAGAGCTTCGCCAACTCGTCATTGAGATAGGTCTTGCGTACCGCAGAAAATCCTCCTAGGACTGCAAAATATGAGCTAATGGTGTCCATGCATGCCCATTTGATGAATTCAAATGCTTGTGCTTTCTTTGTGCTGCTTGAGCTGATCCCAAGGCCCCATCCACCAAGGATTGGTATACCCCCAGGAATTTCACTGTATCCAATATTCTCTTCTTTGATAACTTGGTCAGTTTGAAGGGCAATCTTATTAAAGAATGAAGGATAGGTGATAACCATTGCCGTCTCTCCGCAGAGAAAATCCTTGACCACACTCTCTTCATTAGATTCCAGATAATTGGGTTTGACATATTTCAACAAACGAAGTGTTGCAACATAGCTCTTGAGTACGTTCTGGTTATTTAGAAGAAGATTGGTCGAAGCTTTCGTAAGAGGATTATCCTTATTGAAAGAAAGCAACCTTAGGAAGATCTCAGGTGCGAGGCATTCAGGATAGGCCGCAGGGAAGGAAGTTCCGTAGTTAATGGAATCCGAATGTACGGTGAAGAACTGTGCTATGGCATTGAACTCTTTCCATGTCTTTGGAGGTTTCAATGCAGTACGGAATTTCTTTCTATAGGCGGCTTGGTTGGTTTCATCTTCGAAAAGGTCTTTTCGGTAGTATAAAATCTGTGGGGCATACATAAACGGAAGTCCATATACATTATCTTTCCATTGGCCGAAAAACTCTGCAGAATTCGGGAAAAATAGTTCATTGTATTTTTCTGAGTCCCGTGTCTTGTCGGTGATATCGGCAAGAATCTCGTTTTGTACCAGTGTTTCCAGCCAAGGGATATCATACATGATGACATCACTTTGTCCCTGTGTTTGAGGATTTTGTTTTTCTTCCAATATCTTCTCAAGTAATTTTTGGTGAGAAATGACAGATATCTTGGGCTTAAAACCAAAATGTGCAGAGAAATTGTCTAGAATGCTGATAAGTGCATGGGTCTGGGTGGTGTCGAGCATCAGCACATTCAAATCTGTGCCACTGAACTGCTTTGGCCTCTCCTGTATTCCAAACAGGTGATGGTTCTCTATAGTGTCTCCGGTTATCCGGTCTGAGAAAATAATGTTTTTGCTTTCAAGAACTGGGCGCTCAATCTCATCCACAAGTATTGATGCAGCTGTTGATCCGATCTTGATTGCTGGTCTCAGTGTGGAGAGAGAGGCATCACTGTAGGTGAGGGAGTTCCAGTGTTCCTCTCCCAGCGTGACAACGGGAATATCATCTTGGGAATACCCTAGGAACAATAGGCTCTCAATAATACCTTTTGCCTTGTTCTCCGAGGTGGTAAGGATGGCATCAGGTTTTTGTTCTTTGAGAATACTGGACATACTGACGACAGCTCTGAACGTGTCTTCCTTGCTCAGTAGTGGCGTAATGATATGGTTCTTGGGAATTTCCATTGCAGCATGTTCAAATGCAGTTGAAAAGCCCCTGATGCATTCTGATTCGCAGTAATATTTCTCTGGACCAGTAAATAAGAATAAGTTCTTCTTCTCGTCTTTGATAAGTGCTCTGGTGAGCTCCAAGAGGGTAGTATAATTATCATTCATGACAAAACTACATTCCAGTCCCTCCATCTTGCGGTCTATGAGGACCAAGGGGATGTTTCGCTCTATGAATGTTTCGTAGTACTTTTTCCATTCATCAGGAATTGAGGTGAAGACGATCAAGCCGCAAATCTGTTTCTTTGCAAACGTTTCAATACAGGATTTCTCATAATCTTTTCGTTCATTGGAAAGTGCAAGATTGATGATGTATGGTGTGTCACGGAACACACTCTCGATTCCTTCCAATACCTTGATATAGTAGTTATCTTCAAAATTTGGGAGCAACACACCAATATCATTGTATTGCTTGGTTCTCAGGTTCTTTGCAAGATAGTTTGGCTTATATGCAGTCTGGTCAATTGCAGAGGCGATCCGCTTGGCCGTTTCGGGACTCACCGGTTTCGATTTGTTAAGGTAATTGGAAACAGTTCCAATCGAAACACCTGCTAATATTGAAACATCCTTGATCGTTGCCATGCACCTCTCCATTGCTATAGTAATGATAAATCAGTAGGGAAATGTTGTCGATAACAAGATGTGATGAACCAAAAGTATCCTACTTACCAATATTCTGTTTGATTTTCCATATGTCCTAGAAAGCTATGAAACACCCCGTGACCTTTGGTTACAGGGTGTTTCTTCGTATTAGCCCTTCTACATTACCATATTAGCATGGGATTTCATAAATCTTTCCAAGAGGTTCACTGAGCAACAAAGATTTTCCAGGTTTTACGCAAATTCCTGTTTCCCACCTGCAACCGAACTTTTCTGCCGAAAAATACGTGTCTACTTGGAATGTCATGTTTTCCTGAAGCTTATAGTTGGAAGAGGTTTCCATCCAAGGAGCCTCTACCTCGATCATACCGGTTCCATGACATGGTCCGTATACAAAGTAGTCCTGCATCCTGGCTTCAACAGCTTTGGCATAGAAATCCTTGGCAATTTTGGATGCTTCAGCTCCTACTTTCACCTGCTCCAGTGTCCAGTTATGCATGGAGAGGCAAAATTCAACCAAGTCACGCTTCTCACCAACAAGTGGTCCCATACTGATTGGCATCCCGATACTTGGACTGTATCCCTCTATCTTTGCCGAAAGGTTCAACTGTACCAGGTCTCCTTTTTCAATGGTTCGATAGGTAGAACGGGAGATGGCATGACTGGTCGATTTTTCGCTGAATACATACATGGGAAGCCCTTCGTATTCAGCTCCATGTTCATAGATACATTTCTGTGCGATACCAACCATCTGGAGCTCAGTTACTCCTGGGCGGATTTCAGCCATAACTGCCTCAGTGGCTTTCTTTACAATGTCGAACCCTCTTTGCATACAGGCAAGCTCATTGACAGATTTAATCATTCTGAGTGATCGGACAATCTCTTCATTCCTGATAATTTCGGCATTCGGGAAACATCTTTTCAAACCTTCAAGCTGAATGGGGTTGGTAACCAGGTATCCAGCAATACCAATGCGTAGATTGCTTCCTTTCACTCCGAGAAACTCAAACACATCTTTGTATGTACTTACTTTTGCTTCAGGATAGGCAGGATCTGCTGATTCTCGATACTCCAACAAGGTGAAGATGTCTTTGAGCACGCTCCTGTCAGCAGCGTACTTTGAGCTTTCAGGACCTACCATCAAAGCAGCTTTTCCATCTCGTCCAATAGCCACCCCTGCAGTTTCGAAAAGTGGCCAGTAGTTCGTAAAATACCGCACGAATGAATAGTCTGCTTCATTGCAGTGAGTGACCAAAACATCCAATCCAGCTTCTTCCATCAACTTAGAAGCTTTCTTGATTCTCCCGAAGTACTCTTCTTCTGGGATCCTGACCCTGTCCATCATACAATTCCTCCTAACATAGTAATTGCTGTCTGTAATGATTTACTTTCTGGGTTTTCATCTAACCCAAATGCAAACTGGAATCTTACTGAATTACCCGGTTCAAGTAGTTTCATATTTCCTTGCTTGGTTTCAGCTGTTTTCCCTCTAGGACCTGCTGTTGCAGGTAGGCTGAACCCACAGGCTGAGCGGTCCAGCGTCTTGGTCAGCCAAGCAACTGTGTGATCGAGTGTAGAGGTATTTGTTGCGACCCAAATCCTCTGATGATTCTCACGAAGCATTGTATTTACACACACATCTCCATGTTCTGGCTTATTCTTCATGATCGCCACAAGTTCAGGACTGATCGTGGGAATCTTCGACGGGTGTAAGAAACGAGCGGGGTCATCAACCACACCGGGAATGGTTTCATCGAGTACTGTTACTGTGTTCTTGTTGAATTCATCAATTCCATACTGCAACTCAGTGACATGGTCCAATGAGAGATTCAGATGATTGAGATACATGTATTCCATTGGTGTTCTCTGTAGGTTCTTCAGCTGTGAATCAACCAATACAGAGGTACCTGTCTCGGAAATCCTGAGGGAAGGGGAGAATTCATATGAGGCAATGAAAGGAACTGTATATTGATAACTCCCATGTAATGATATTGGGAACGGTCCATCAGAGAACTCAATCCAGGCGCTGTCATATTTTGCAAGAGGCAACTCTCCATGATGGAGATGGGTGTCGTCCTTGCTTGGGTTGCCCATTGCAGTAATGCCACAGTGGATCATGAGAGCTCCATAATTATGCAGGAAGTTTCTGGCAGCGTAATCAGGTTCAGATACAAATCCCTTGAATTTCTGTTCAATACCACCAATTTCCCAGCTCCAGAGGCTCTGTCCAAAGAATGGTAACCAAACAAAGGTTCCAATCCCGATTGAAATACGGACAGCTTCCACACCTGTTCTAAAGATAAAGGTAGAAATACGAACAGTATCACTCTCAAGAAGCAATGTCTCTGTTGAGGTGAATTGGGCTTTAGTTACATGCAATTTCATGAAATATTCCTTCATAGTATCACTGTAGTGGCATTGTAATGGTGCTATTTTGAATGCACAAGAAATATAGCGATTAATTATACTAAAATATATTGAAACGATTTAATGAAAAAATAATTAGTACAGCTATTGTTTTCTTGCAAATTCAAAAATCCGTTTCTATACTACATTTGACTTGAAAAATGTATCGAATGTATTTCTTAAAGCCTACAATAAATAGCATGAGAGAAATGATTATGCTAAGCATTTAAGGAGTCGAATGTGGACTACGGAAAAAAAGTGTGGGTCTTTCCTGATGCAGAGTTGCCTCCCATAGGAAATAACCCAATCCCAGGACATGAATCTATCATCATTGCCAACCTTGGAGACCAAGAAGCATGCATTTCGATTACCTTGCTTTATGTTGATAAGGATCCGGTTGAAAATATTACAGTTTCTGTGGGTGCTAAACGAGTTCGATGTCTCCGGACCAATGAAGATAAGGATTTCTCTGGTCATACAGCGACCATCGGGGAACAATATGCAATCCTATTGGAGAGTGATGTACCTGTGGTAGCCCAATATGGGAGAGCCGAACCCCGCAATGTGAGTTTCTATACAACTCCTGGGTACTGTGAATAGGAGGAAAGAATGCAATTGATTGATATGTTTTTCGACCAGATTGAGGATGCCAAGAAACGGAATGTTCCCTTCATCATCCCCATCGGAACTATTGAATACCATGCGCATCATGCGTCCTGTGGTACAGACACGATGGTGATCAATGGATGCTTGAGAGAATTGGAGAAAGAGAGAGAAATCGTTGTAATGCCACCGATTTGGTACGGGGTTGCCTCATATGCTGTTGGGGGTCCTGAAACCGGGACAATCCATGTTGATGAAGATGCCCACACCCAATACCTTTATGCTGTATTGAAATCACTCATCTATGGTGGGAACAAGAATATCTACCTCATGGTCCACCACCAGACAGAAGAAGATGTCCTGATGCCGATGACTATCTCCTGCCATAAGGCTGCAAAGAAAGTAATCATGGAGTATATGGAAGAGACAAGAGGAAGAGGTTGGTGGGGGAGTAACAGCTTCAAGGATTACTATGAGAATCTTGGGTCCGGCGATGACCCCTTCTCCTATATAAAAGTAGTGCCGTTGATCGGTAAAGAAGCGCAGCATGCCTGCGGGGGTTTTGATCATGCCGGCAAATGGGAAACCTCCTTGATGATGGGCACATACCCTGAGAACGTAGACCTCTCCTTGTGCGAGAGGAATACCGAGTGGTTTGCGCAAAATGCTGTTGAAGCAAGCACAGAGCTCGGAGGTCATATGGTTTCCTGTGTGCTTGATTGGTTACGAGAGACCATAGTCTGAATGTGAAAATTATATGTTGTAGACATATAGAATCAATATCCTGGAAACAGGAAAAAAAGGAGAGCAATATGAAAAAAGGAGTAGTTACATTACTGGTTCTTGTTTTGGCGAGCACAATGGTTTTCGCCCAAGGTGCACCAGAAGGGGCTGATGATCAAACAAAAATCGGTGTAAGCATCATGGAATTGTCTGCTTATACATGGTACCTCGGGGTAATTGATGGTTGTGAGCAGTGGGCAAAAGATAACCCAGAAGCAAACTTTACTTTCCAGTTTGAGGATTCTCGTTCTGATGTATCCACCATGCTGAACAATATTGAGGCACTAGTCACCGGTGGCGCAAAAGGTATCATTTTGTTCCCTGCTGATGCTTCCTCAGCAATTCCGACCATGAAGCAGTATGTGGCGAAAGGAATTCCCTTTGTTATTGGTGACTATGCTCAGAATCCTCAGAAAGAGAGTGATATTGTGTGGGAGACCTTTGTTGGTCACGACATGAGGATGCTCGGAGAAACAGCAGGTAAAGTTGCTGTTGAGTATCTCAAGACCCTGAACAAACAGAATCCTGTGTGTCTCTTTATCAGCAGACCTACCTCTGGCCAAGTTTCGCTTGACAGGTATGAAGGTTTTAGGGATGTAGTATTGGCTTCATTCCCGAAGGCCAGAATCATTGAAGAAGGTGATGTTGGTGCAGGTTCAAGAGACTCAGCCCAGAGCCTCATGGAAAATGTCTTGCAGAGAGAACCTGTCATTGATGTGGTCAGTGGACATAACGATGCTGAGGTAGTGGGGGCCTATAATGCTGCGAAGGCTGCCAACCGACGAGAAATCAAATTCATAGGAATTGCAGGGGACAAGGATGTTCTCAGCTATATTACCGATGGAAATGAGAGTTGGATTGGTGAAGTTCTCCAGAACCCAGTAGACCTTGGGTACCAAGCAACTGAGGCAATGTACCAGGCATTGGTTGAGAAGAAGACCCTTGAGAAAGTTTGGGACCTTCCAAAACCGGAAGCTATCACCCCGGCGAATGTTGCTGACTACGATTGGCAGAACTGGTCCTGGCTCTAGAATCGTTTAGGAACATTGGGCAGAGGGTTTCTTCTGCCCAATTATATAAGAACCAAAACACGTTAAGAAAGGTACAACATGATTACTGTATTACCGGAACCCAAACGTCTGATTGATAACGAGGGTTTCACAACACTTTTTACAACAATGCATATTAGTACTGATGATGTACGGTTACTGGAGATTGCAAATAAACGTTTTTGGAATTATCCAGGTATTCTTGGTGATACCACAGCGCATTCCCTGCAAATTGATTTGGTCGCGTCCTTGGAGTCGATTGAAGTCGAAAACGAAGAGTTGTTCAGAGCTCAAGGATATGCTCTGGCGGTTACAGAAGATCACGTCACATTGCGTTATGAGCATAGCGCTGGGTATATAAATGGGCTCACCACTATAAAGATGCTTCTGCAGGAAAAACCTAACGGGTATGTACTGCCTTGCTGTGAGATCGTAGATTGGCCATCAGTAGCGGTCAGGGCGGTAGCTCCTACATTCTCTTGGTATGCCGGGTATGGAAGAATAGGCTTTGATTCACAACTTTGGAACTATGATAAGTGGATTGAGTTCCTGAACATCAGTATGGATAACAAGATCAACCAATTCAATATGGTCATGTACGGATACTGGCCCTTTGAATTTGCACAATACCCAGAGACAGTTCTCAAGGATGTTCCCCTCAAGATCTGGAACGCTGAGAATAATACGTGGTTGCCGATCAAGTATACGCATCCCAATATCGTTAACCCCTATCTTGATAGACTCATTGAGTATGGGCATATGATGGAATTCTCCTTCTTCGCTTATGTTGGACTGAATTCCTATAATGGAGGGTATTCCATCAAGCATCCTGAAGCTAGGATGATCCCACCAAAATCCAGCCAGTTTCTCAATGATTTTGACTCACTCTGTCTGAGCAATGAACAGAATGTAGAGTATATCCTCTCTTCAATGCGGCATATTGCCCAACTGGGATTTGATGGATTCTCGTTGGAAGAGAGTGAAGAAGGGTTCTGGTTTTGTGAATGTGAATCCTGTAAAAGTAATTGGAGATCATCTGGCGCAAGCCCAGGTGAAGCAAAGCATAAAGCAAATATTTGGTTACTGAATAGAATCTGGGAGACGGTTAAGTCAGTGAACTCGGATGCGATATTGGGCATCAGGGCATTTCGACAACCGCCGCTTGAAAAGGACCCTTCATTTCTTGAAGAGTGTGTTCGCACCATGCCGAAAGGTATCAATCTCTTCTGGGCACCGGGGCTTTATGTTCCCGAGACGGAATTCCCAAAATGGGTCGATGCCTTTGGGAAAGACCATATCTGGGGAAGGGACACTGAAGCAAATTCAATTACCTCTACCATGGGAAGACTCTACCGGACTTTTGCCTCTAATCTGATTCGCTATGAAGATGAGGCAAATGAACAGGTCATTGAGACTGATATTGCCCAGCATCTTGGAAGTATTGAAATGGGGGTGCACGGAATCAATGGATTTATGTTTGAATGGTACGGTCTGTTCCTCCATGAATTCGCCCATGGTAATTATGGGTGGGGCTCAAAAATGGAACCCGAAACATTCTTCAAACGTGCTTGTCAGTTGCATTTTGGCCATCTCGGAGAGAAGGTGCTGTATGTGATGAAAAATATGCTTACCATCCATGAGAGTCAGATGCCGTTCTACACCACTGCATTCCCATTTCAGAAAAACAAGATACAGAAGAGTGATATCCCTGCAATCATGGAAGCCAAGGAGAGGCATCCTAAGATTCTTGCGATACTCGAGGAGCTTCAAACTGCCTGCAATGAGAACCCACGGCTACAATGTTGGGCTCCCCACTTCAGCAAGTTGAACAATGCTGAGAGAAGAAATGCAGTAATCTATGACATGGTCCTAGCTTCTCTTGCATATGAAGAGGAGCAAGATCCAGTGAAGAAGGATGCACTTCTTGATGAAATCCTCTTGTTCAATGAAAGGGACTTTGCCATCGCAAAGGAGATGTTTTTTGATGTGAATCCTGTAAGTGAAACCGGCGTGAAAAGCTGTATGTTCCCTTATCATGAGATTAAACGACTGATACACAACATCAAGCATCCAGAAGAACCAGACAATGACATTATTTGTTCTGGAATCGAAGCTCTTGGTTGGCTTTGGTTGTAAAAGAGGTAGATAAATGGATGCAGAAAAGTTGGTTGAAGTAAAAAAATGCACGATGGTCTTTCCTGGGGTCAAGGCCTTGGATGAGGTTGACTTCACCTTACTAGCCGGAGAATGTCATGGGCTGGTGGGAGAAAATGGGGCCGGAAAATCAACCTTGTCCAAATGTATCATCGGTGATTATCACATGACAGCCGGAGAGCTGTTTGTCCAAGGTAATCCTATTCACATCCCTTCCTATTCGGTCAGAAAGTCGAATGAAATGGGGATAGCTATTGTTCATCAGGAATTTCAGCTCATGGAAGACATGAGTGGGCTGGAGAACATATTCATTGGGCGATATGAGAAGAAGGGCCCTGTCATCGACTGGAAGCAGTTGCAGAAACGTGCAGATGAATTGTTGGATTACCTGCAATGCAAGGTGGATCTCAAAGTGAAAGTAAAACACTTGAGAACTGCTGAAAAACAGATTATCCAGTTGGCAAAGGCAATGCTCGATAACCCGAAGGTTCTGATTTTGGATGAGCTTACAGCTGTACTCCAAGAAGAGGGTATCCAGAATATTTTTAGAATTATTGAGCTGCTCAAGGCACGAGGAATCGGAATCATTTACATCTCCCACCGCCTGGATGAGATTTTTGAATGTTGTGATCGGTACACAGTGCTTTGTGATGGAAAGTACATCAACAGTGGATATGTAAAGGACATCAATAAGCATCAATTGGTTAAGATGATTATTGGTAGGGAGTTGAGGAATGTCTATCCAGAAAAAAACCAACAGTTTGGTGAAACTTTGTTGGAGGTGCGACATCTTACTGCTCCCAAGGCATTCAAGGATGTTTCTCTTGATGTGAAAGCAGGGGAGGTTGTAGGAATCTCAGGGTTGCTTGGCGCTGGGAAAACGGAACTGATCCATGCAATCTATGGAAATCATAAGATTGTCTCAGGAGAAGTGCTTGTCCGCGGGAAACCTGTTCGGATCAAGAATCCAAAGATGGCTATCAAGCTGGGACTTGGGTTGGTTCCTGATGAGAGGCGAATCTTGGGGCTGAACATGCTCTATAACATCAAGGAGAATACCATTCTCCCTTCGATGAATAAGTTCAGGAAGTGGAAGATATTCCAAGACCACGAAAAAGAGGAACAAGCGGCAAAGGACATCAATGCCAAGATGAATCTTCGATACTACTCGTTGAGGCAGCTGATCAGTAAGCTCTCAGGAGGAAATCAGCAGAAGGTTGTCATTGCGAAGTGGATGTTACGTGAATGTGACATCTTTCTTCTGGATGAACCAACGAGAGGTATTGATATTGGTGCGAAGTTCGAGATCTATTCCTTGATCAATGAACTTGCAAAAGCAGGCAAGGCTGTTATTTTGGTTTCTCCGGAACTTGAAGAAATTATTGGTCTCTCAAACAAGGTATATGTCTTGTATGAAGGACAGGTGATGGATTTGGTTGAAGGCGAGAATATTAAACAAGAAGTAATCATCCATGATTTATTAGGAGTAAAAGAGAAATGAATGCAGTAAAAACGGTCGAAGAGAGGAATAACAAGTTCAAGGGAGATTTTAAATCCTTTTTTCATGAATGGATGATTCTTTTCTTATTTATCCTCCTGTTTGCTATATGTAGTATTAGTTCAGCCAAATTCCGTACTACTGACAATATCATGAATATTCTCAGACAAGCATCATTCATCTCGATTATTGCCTTGGGAGAATTCTTTGTTGTCTTGATTGCGAATATGGATATGTCGATTACTTCCATTATTGGAATGACTTCCATATTCTTTGCAGGCCTGGTGGTGAATGCAGGGATTCCTATGTTCTGGGCCCTTATAATTGTGTTTGGCCTTGCAATCCTTGTTGGTATTCTCAATGGTGCGCTAACTGTGTATGGGCATATGCCTTCGTTCATAGCCACGCTTACGGTGATGAACATCATCAAGGGTATCTACTTCATATATTCGAAGGGATTGCCTATTTCAGGACTTCCAGAAAGCTTCAACTTCTTAGGAGCTGGCTATATCGGATTCATTCCATTCCCGGTAATCCTGTTGTTGATTGTAGCTATCACATTGCATATCTTCACGCAGCATACTGAACTTGGAAGAAGTTTCTACGCTGTGGGAGGCAATGTTGAGGCAAGTAAACTGTCGGGAATCAACGTTAAGTTCGTTGGAATTCTGGCATTTGTACTGAGTGCAATTCTGTCCTGTATTGGCGCTCTTGGGTTAACCTCAAAAACCTTGAGTGGAAATGTTGGAATCGGGGAGAACTTGTTGTTTGATGTAATGACAATCGTAGTACTCGGTGGTACTTCTCTTTCAGGCGGAAGGGGAAAGATATTCGGCGTAGTTATCGGAGCGCTGTTCCTGCAAGTAATCTCGAATATCATGATCCTGATGAGTATCAACAGTTATTGGCAATGGGTTGTGAAGGGTATTATCTTGATTGCTGTCGTACTCATTGACTCCAATTCAAGACATGACTAATTAGCATTCATTTGTTTGTCTGGGTTTTGCATTCCTCGTGTGCAGAAACTCTTGGTAGATACTGAGAAGCAATGAAGTTCAACGCTTCATTGCTTTTCTACAATTCCTACAATCTTGTTTCCATTACGGTAGGATGCTTACGTTCACAAAGGGTGAACCAATTGTTTGCTTGGTGGGGAAGGTTCGATGCATGAAGTTTAAGATTGAGAAGAAAGTGATATTTGCCTGCATATTGATGTTCTCCCTGGGTTTTGAAATGGGAGGATTTCAGGCAGTTTTACGCGAACTTTCATTGTATTTTTCGATTGGTAAGGTTTCCTGGGGGTTTCTTGTTTCTTCACAATACCTAGGAATCATCATCATGCCTGTAGTATTTGGCCGAGTAGCTGATCGAATTGGAAAGAAACAAGTACTGCTCGTGTTTATGTCAATCTTTATAATTGGTACTTGCTGTATAGGCCTTTCCTCCTGGTTGCCTTTGACTGTGATAGGGTTTTTCCTCACAGGCTCTGGGTATGGTGTTTGTGAGAGTGTAAGTACCGCACTGTTGAGTGATCAATATGCTGATTCTGCGCACCGCTATATGAATCTCAGTCAGGCGTTTCTCTGCATTGGAGCGGTAATAGCTCCAATTTTAACATCCTTGCAGGCAATTAACTGGAGATTGGTGTTTCTGATCAGCAGTGGTGTGAGTTTGATCGCATTAATCGTATTGCTATTTGAGGGAGGCTTCACCGTTGTTCCTTCCTATTCGTCATCTCGGTTGCTTGATATTTCCTTATTCAATTCAAAGGCTTTTGTTTTATTGTTTGTGACGATGATGATTTATGTGGGACTTGAAAATGGGTTTGGGTACTTCACTGAATCATTTTTCTATGATGCATATGCTTCTTCTTGGGGAGGGTATGCTATTTCGCTGTATTGGGCTTCTATGGCGATTTCCAGGGTTATTACCAGTATGTCATCACAGCATATTTTCAAACAGTTGAGGGTGCGTTTTATCCTGGTTGCAGTAGTGTTTATAGCGCTTTTTGTAAGTAATTCTCCTGCGTTTGCTCTGCTTCTTTGTGTTGCTGTTGGAGCTTGTTATGGACCGATATGGTCCTATATCATGAGTCTCTCAGCAGGGATGTACCCAGAGAGAACTGCGAGTGTCACTGGGTTGATTAGTTCGGCTTGTGGGATTGGTGGTGCTGTATATCCTGTTTTTATGAGCGCTATTATCGCAAACGCCCCACTGGGGAGTGGGTATCTGTTCCTTTCTGTCTCTTCACTGGTTGCCTTCTTGTTGATCCTCGTTGCTCATCGAAGAGCTGTGAATTACTAGGTACACCAAGTAGTGGAGGCCTTCACCTACGCCTGTGAGCATAAGGGAGAGGTCAACAAGGTGGTGATTGGGTAGTGATATCACTCTTATGAAAAAATAAGGGTAAATCTGGACTTCTGATTGCAATTTATAAAGGTAGCATCAAATAGCGTAAACAGCAGTGGTGATTATCATCAAATACCTTTATGGGTGTTATCTTATTTAGCAGGGAAACAACGCTCATCAATTATACCTAATTGAATCTCAGCTTTAGCGACAATACTATCCATGTTCAAGCCCCAGATCATATCAGTAGCTCGTTCTCCCTCATGATACACTTTCCCATGTTTGCGATAAAATTGTTTTAAGGTTGTTTTTCCATTTCCTTCACGGGGTATTGCTTGGTTTGGAACTTCTAGATAGTTGCAGATACCTTCCATATCATAGAGAAAGAGATCTTCAATCATAGCACGCGAGGCCAAATCAATAACCTCCACGTTCTTTCCCTTTAATTTTCTTCGTAACATGAGCCAGTCTCCTTCATGGAATTTTGTAATATCTTCATGCGGAGAGTCTGTGTCATACAAAAAGACAGTCCATTTGATACCAGAATGCTTTTTCTTATAAGAATTATTGAACCAATCGGCTGAGTGTGCTACCTGAGTAATTGTTTTGACAGAATTCATACGAATGATTACAGAATGTGAATCAGAAATTGACTCTGAAATGAATTCGTTGACTTCATCATCAAAGCTGACTGAGAATGAAAATTCTGGGTGTTTTCCGCTAAATTGGCTGGTAAGAATCTCATAAAATGTTTGTTCAGTATCTCCTTCGAAGATGAACGCAACACCACTTGTATAAGGATCTTTCATGTTCCTTAACCCTTTGTTAGGTGGCAAATTATCTAATCAGGAAGAAAGCAGAAAATTGCAAATTGCTTTAGCAAGGACTGTATAAGCATGGTACATTAGTTGCACATTCTCCTATAAAGGAAAAGGAGAGGGCCTCCCGTGGAAAGTAGGACCCCCTCCAAGTTGCAATAATGCTCTTAGAGATTGCCATTGAACTGGCTCAATTGCAAGTGGTTGACGGCAAGGAACACCCAGAATCCAAGATGCTGGGCATCTTCCATTGCATCTTCTGTAATCACCTGCTCCATGGTCATGGGTGGAGGAAACGCTATTTCATAGACCAGTCCCTGAGCAGCATGCAGGTATGGCTCCACAGGAAGGTTTGCCCTTGCTGCGGGAAGACTTTCACCCTTTTGCCCAGCTGGGTCCATGCATTCAAGCTGTTCAGTCTCGAGACCATCTGCCTCCTGTTGGGTTACAAGCTCCAGAAAGGCCATTTCAACACGGTCCCTGGGGTGTCCGGCTACCTGCAGAGGACATGGTGGAGAAGTTATTCCCACCGCAGCAGGGTGGATACGGACTTCCCCGACCATGGGAAGGTATTTCACATGCTCAGGGCCCGGCTCAGGGGATGCATAAGCTCCCCACCATCGGTAATCATCGTGCAAGAAAGGCCTCCCTCATTGATGGGAATCCATTTGCAGCGGCCTGCCCACCAACGTTTGTATCTATATGTCCCAAGGGGTATCCCCTAGGCTGGTGGTACCAAACTTTCAGGAGGTACCAACCCATGGATGCAAGCAAAAAGGAACAGGTAGCACTGTTCCGCTTCGGACTCATCTTCCCTCTGCTCGACGATCGGTTGAAGCATGGGGACATCACACGCCTGGCGAACCAGATTTGCGAGAGGGAGCACGACATACCGTTCTCCGGCAAGAAGACGGTGAGCATGCCGACGATTTACAACTGGCTGAATGCCTACCGCAGGAACAGGAACATCGAGGACCTGTATCCCAAGGACCGTTCGGACAAGGGCTGCCGCAGGAGAATCAGCAGCGAGACCGAGCAGGCACTGCTGGTATTCCGCCAGCAACATCCCGAATGCAAGATCACCACCTTGGTGAGGATGGCCGAGAAACAAGGCATCTTCCTGCCCTCGGAGGTGGTTGACATGACCCTCATCTACCGGATCTTCCGCAACCAGAGGGCCAAGGGGAAGGTCCCCGGCGACAAGGACATGCGCCGCCTTGAGATGGAGCATGTAAACCAGGTCTGGTACCTGGATGCAATGGTGGGCCCGAAGGTGTATGTGGGGCAGGGAAAGGAACGAAGGCTGGTTGTTTCCAAGCTGTTTGCAATCATAGATGACAAGAGCCGGCTTGTTCCCTATGCCCGTTTCTACCGTGACGAGACAAGCGAGAGCCTGCTGGATTGTCTCTGGGGTGCATTCAATGCAAGGGGACTGCCACGCCAGTGCCACACCGACAATGGTGCGGCCATGAGGGATGAGCGGATAAAGCTCGGTTGTGCAGCCCTTGAGGTGAATTTCACACACTCAAGGCCCTACACCCCAACAGGGAAGGCGAAGGTGGAAAGATATTTTTCCACGGTACGCATGCAATTCCTGCCCACCCTGGGGGACAATCCCCTGGAGCTGTATGAGCTGAACCAGCGTTGGCTGGAATATCTTGATGAGTACAACGGCAGGTACCACGCCGGTATCGGGATGTCACCGATCCAGTGCTACCTGGGCGAGATTGAGGCGGTCAGGCCGGCCCCGCCGGACCTTCCCAGGCTGTTCAGGAAACGGGTGTACCGTACGGTGAGCAAGGCAAGGACGGTAAGCCTGGACTCGGTACTGCTTGAGGTTCCCCTGGGTTATTCAGGAAGGAAGCTGGAATTGCGTTACAACACCATCAGTGACGTTGAGGCATTCTATGACGGTGAGAGCCTCGGATTGCTCAGGCCGGTCGACTTTCATGCAAACTCACGAGCCCACAGGATGAAGGGGGTGCAGCAATGAACACTGACATCCGTACCTTCTACGGGTTCAAGCAGATGCCGTTCTCTGCTGAACTGAAACCAAACCAGATGTACCTGCTCTCTTCCATGGTGGATATAAGCAACAAGATACAGTTCGCCATCCAGAACAGCATGTATTTCACCATCATAGGGGATGTGGGGGCAGGCAAGTCAACTTCCTTGCGCTATTCCCTGCATCAGCTACCCGGCAAGAGCTACCAGGTCATTGACCTGGTGGGAGGCCAATGGAGCTTCATCGAGGTGCTCAGGCAATTCATGGCATCATTGGGCATCTTCACCAGGACAAACCAGCCTTCCACGATGCTCAGACAGATCCATGAGGCACTGGACCTCATCTACAATGATGGCAAGCGGCCTGTGTTGTTCCTGGATGAATGCCATCTTTTCACCGGGGATTTCTTCGCCCAACTGCATCTCCTGAGCCAACAGAGTCTGGCGAGGACGAGTGTGATACCCATTGTCATGTGCGGGCAGGAAGGATTGTTCGAGAAACTACGCAACCCGCAGGCCCGTCCATTGATGAGCCGGATTCTTGATGGATACAACCTCCGCAGTCTCTCGCAGGATGAGTGCTTCGGGTATATTGATCATCACCTGAAGGTCATCGGGGGAAGAGGTTCCGAGATTTTTGACAAGCCTGCACTGATAGCGGTGAGCCAGGTCTCTGCAGGGATACCCAGGAACATCAATTCGGTGTGTCTGCTTGCCCTGAAGCATGGCATGGAACAAAGCGTGCAACTCATAACTGCGGACATCATCAGGAAAGTGACCAGGAATTGGTGGGAATGAGCAGGTAAAGGAGGGACAACCATGGATCCGCAAAAAAAGAATGACCAGAAGACGCCTCCCGTCGTCCATCATGACAGGTTTACAGAAGACTACTACTTGCAGGTTATCGATTTGTACCGGGGACACGTACGTAATGAACTTGTTCACCGTGGGATTTGCGAGATTGCAAGTGACAGGATGCGTAAACAGGCAGTATTCAAGGAGGATCTTGAGTATTGCTTTGAGGTGTGCATGAGGGTTGGAATTGAGGAAGACCCTGCTTTCTAGTGTTAACAATCTGATTTTATCAGGCCTCTTCGGAGGCCTTTTATTGACTTTGTTTCTCTAATCTACCATGCAATCAATTACTCTAACGGTTCGTGCAAACTTCACTATAAAATAATGTGCCGTTCAACACCCTTGATATATTTCTTGAGGATGTAATTGGACTTGGAATCGCCAGACATCAAGTCAAACAGATACTCACCTATTGAGAGTCCAAGATCTTGGGATGTATTGACTAACGACTTTGCTCTGGTCTTGGCAATGCTCTGGAAAGAAGCAAGCCCTGTCTCGTCAGGAATGCCAATATAGATATTCTCCAATTTTACGTATTGGACAAGATATGGAGAGTGGCTTGTGATAATCAAAGAAATGTCTCCTAGATACTCGTTTAGTAGTTCCAGGGTTTGCTTCATGAGTCTTGGATGGATACTGGTCTCCAGTTCTTCAATGCCTATAACGTGAGTAGTCGAATTGCTGGAGAATAGGATGGCCATAATCCAGATTAGCCGCTTTGTCCCTGCTGACAACATAGTGATATCAAGTGGTTGATTCATATGCTTGTACGTTACAAAGATTTTTTGAATCTCATTCTTCCATTTGAATGGAGGGGCGGCTGCATTGGGAGTATACTTCACTTCCGCATTTTCCATTGCATACATCTTAAACAACTCATCAGGTGGATCAAATTTTGCTTTCACCACCTCGATGTCGCTTATTTCAGGGAATAGGGTTGTAATGGCTTCTTTGAATAATGCAAATCTATCAGGAAACTTATCTTTGAGAGTATTGAGTAATTTGGGGATATCATTTGTATCAGAGAGGGAGTCATATGAATCACTCATTTCAAACGGGAGATCCTGATATTGACTATCCATATCCAGAGATACGCAAGTAATAAAGGAGAGATGTTTTATCAAGCTGAGCGCTGAGGCATATGCAATGTCATCAATAGAGGACAAGGTATCAACAGCAAGCTGATATGGGCCTAAAATGATATTTCTAAAAGCATTTGTGGATTTCGCTTTTCGATAACGTCCTTCATTTCTCTTTAAGTATTTTGTATATTTTACGCTCTCGGTTTCTCTCATTTCCAACCATTCATCGACAATCCGTTGCCCAGAAGCATCATCACGGAACCAGGTGAAAGAAAATCCATACCGTACATATTGATACTCGCCTAAAGAAGGTTCATGGAACTCAATCTCAAATAGAAAAGGGTCGGCTGCAGAATACGGATTCAAAGGTATTCCTTTTGTCCAGGATGTCATTTTCTTGCGGCTTTTTTCTCCAGCACTCAAGAATGATAAAGCAAAGTCAATTCCTTGGAGAACATTGGACTTGCCATAATTATTCGGAGAAACAAGCGCTGTAATACGATTAAACTCAATGCGTGTCAGTTTTAGATTTTTAAATCCTCCAATGGATATGCTTTTTATTTTCATCATTATCTTCCTTATTACAATCGTATTGAACCATTTAGTGTATTATATTTCAAAAATAACAATATATCAAACAAAAAACATATCAAAAAGCATTAAAAGATATAACTTGAGAATATTCTGAGTATGAAATACTTCGCCTACTTTACCGTACTTGTGTTGTAGTACTACAAGCTTTTTAACAGTGAAAGAATCTGTGATCGAGCAGATTGTTTCCTTTCCTGCCCTAGTACTGTCTCTCTTGGCTTCCAAGGCTCTCTCTGTTGAAGGAATCGTCTCGCACCGGTTTCCTTTCGACCAGGTAGTTGAGGCATTATCCTTCGCCTCTGAGCATAGGGGAGAGGTTGGCAAGGTGGTGATTGGGTAGGAACTGTCATATGAGGTGAAACCTGTTTGATTTTCTTATCCTTCAGCTTATAATGGAAAGAAAGAAAGAAAGGAAGAAAGAAAGATCCTATGAATGAAAGTGGCATTCGAAGTCTGCTTCTGGAGACATCAGGAACTTCATTTGAAGCATGCAGAAGTTTGGAACAGGACTTAACATTCATAACTTTGAAAGAGGAGATGGATAAACGACAAATTGCCTTTGGTTCAGCCCAGATGGAAACCCTGAAAATGATAGGCTCGGATAAACTTTTTACCAATCTTGCCATGTTGCTTTCCGATCAGTGTTCGTATACCTGTAAGGTGGCTGTATTTCAGGGTCGGGATTCTGCAGTCTTTCGCGATAGGAAAGAATTTTCTGGGTCTGTTCTGAAACAGCTTTCAGATGTGTATAGATTTCTTGCTACTTACAATAAAACAAAAGCACGATTCAACGGGCTGCTGCGGGAAGATACCTTGGATTATCCACAAGAAGCTATTCGTGAAGCACTATTGAATAGCATAATTCATCGTGACTATCTTTTTTCAGGAAGTACGATTATCAATGTATTTGATGATCGTATTGAATTTGTATCTCTTGGAGGTTTGGTGAGAGGCCTTTCCATGGAGGCCATAACAATGGGAGTTTCTCAGTCAAGAAATCCTAATTTGGCTTCAGTGTTTTATCGTCTACAGTTAGTGGAAAGTTATGGGACTGGTATTCGAAAGATTATGCATCTCTATAAGGAATATCTAAGAAAACCTGAATTTAAAGCTGCTGAAGGTGCATTCTCCTGTGTCCTCCCAAATAGCAATGAAGAGGGCACGTATACCCAGAAACATGAATATCATGAGGATAGCGTTGGGGAGTCTCTGAATGCGGAGAAGGCATCCATTCTATACCATGCTAAAGCAAGAGGTTCCATTTCCAGGAAAGAAGTGGAGGACCTTGTTGGGCTGAAGACAACAAAAGCATTTAGACTTCTCAAGGAGCTGTGTGCTGAAGGACAACTCACTCAACAGACTTGTGGGAAATTCACCCGATATATTCCTCTTGTGGAGTAAGGATCAACATAGTTCTTCAAGCATTCTCTCGTAATAAGATGACCTAATCTTTGTTGCATTGACTGTATTGCTCCGGCATACTAACAAGGAAGGAGTCAAGTATGAGTTCAAAGCAAGATGGATTTGAGGTAGTGGCTGAGGGGGTGAAGCGGAAGATACTCTCCTACAATGAAACAATCATGGCAGTGGAAGTCCATTTTGAAACCGGTGGAGTTGGTTCCGTTCACTCCCATCCCCATACCCAGTTGACCTATGTATTAGAGGGCTCTTTCACCTTTACCATTGATGGAAAGCCTGTAGAGGTTTCAAAGGGAGATACCCTTGTCTTTGAGCCAAATGTAAAGCATGGGACCACCTGCCTGGAGAAGGGAGTGGTACTGGATGTATTCACTCCATTCAGGGAAGATTTTGTGGGGTGAGAACCCATACCTTTTTCAGACGCTAGTACACAAAAGATAGTTCAATATCTTGGTTGTAGTCACCAAAACTACGTCCAAATAGATTAAACCCCCCAATGTACCTTGCATCCTCCTTATTCCCGATGCGGAGTGATATAGCTTCATTGCTATCTAAGTGCAAATCATTGATAGTAATGTTTGAAGCATGTTTCGTATTGATTCGTGTCAGTTCTCCAGAAATCGATACGGTCACCAATTTTCCATATTGGGAAACCCCGTCATCCCACCACTCGGGATTCAGTTTTCCTCTTCTTGCTCCAAAATCCCCGGGGCTTTGCCAGGTCCCACACTCGATCTCATTGATCCAGATGGTTACGTCAGACTTCCAGTCTTCCTTGAAGTTTGGAGCCTCGGAACACGCTTCAAAGGTAAGGATTAATTCTTTTGGGAGCGTTTGGTGTTCGACTGGAAACGGGAACTTATACTCTACGTATCCACTGGAGGTCCATAGAACTTTTGCATTAACCCTCTCAGGTAAATAGAAATTATTGGGGCGATCTTCATAGCCTATGATTGTATGTATATCGGCAAGCCCACAGGTTGGTGTTACCCGACAATCGGTATACGCTCCGATAGGCATCGAGATGGTGGACACCTGGTTTATATTTGAGGCTTGTCCGGAAAGCTTGATATTCACATAATCATTCTTTCTGCTGCAGATCTTCATTGACCCCCGTTTCCCAGGCAGCTGTTTTGTTTGGATCAAGTCAGCTCTTTCCAATTCTCGTACATGGAGGGCTGCACTTGAGGCTGGGATATCAAGCAATTCTGCAATTTCCTTTACATTGTAGCTGTTGTAATACAGCAGTTTAAGGATTTGTATCCGCTGGGTAGATGATAATGCATACCCAACTCGACGAAGTTTTTCCTCATCATCAGCCATGACCATCAACACTTTCGACATGGGGTTCTCCTTCATTTATTATCAAGTTGCCAGAAACAGTATAGCATTTTCTTCTTAGAAAAGAACAGAAAAACTATTGTTAATTCGAAGTATCTTCCTTAATAAAATAAAAATTATGTTTGTATATACCCATATTAGTGTATTTATTCCTAAAAAGAAACAAAATTATTGACATATATATGGTTTATGATAGACTGCAGTATATAAAGAAACAGAATATTTGCTTTAAAAAGCATCAAGAAAAGGAGAGATGAAATGAATTCGTTCAAAAAACTGGTGATTTTTATGTGCTTGGCACTACTTCTCGTGCTTCCCTTGTCGGCAGCAGGACAGAAAGATTCACAAGAAGACGGAAAGACAAAGTTGACATTCATGGGCTGGGGAACCGATGCTGAAATTGATACCTATCAGACCATGATTGATGCCTTCGAACAAGATTATCCCAACGTGGAAGTGGAATACATCGTTGTTGCCGATAATGAGTTTGATACCAAGCTTCAGGCAATGATCGGTGCTGGTTCTGCTCCTGACGTGTTCTACTGCCAGATAGATAAGTTCATGAAGTATACTGCTACTGGGAATCTGCTGAACATTACTCCATATGTGGAAGATAATGAGATCTTTAATGAAGATAATGTATGGTCCAGCATTATTGACTTGTATCGTTACGATGGCAAGCAATTGGGACGCGGTAATGTTTATGCGTTACCCAAGGACGTAAGTGTATTCCCCATCTTCTATAATGTTGACCTGTTCAAGGCTGCTGGTGTCGTTCCTCCGACTGCTGCAGATCCATGGGATTGGAATGATTATCTGGAAGCTGCCAAGAAACTTACCACGGGTACTGGTGATGAGAAAGTATATGGCTCTGGAGCATACTCACTGGAATCTGCAGTTTGGTCCAATGGTGCAGAGTTCGTAGATCAGGAGACCCTGAGCCAGGTGACCATTGATGATCCTGCCTTCATTGAAGCTTTGCAATGGGCTGCAGATCTCCGCCTTGTGCATCATGTAGCACCTACAGTCACAGAAAGTGCATCGCTCAGTGACTATGATCGCTTCAAGCAGGGAAAACTTGCAATGGTAGGGGCAGGAACATGGAGTCTTGGTGACTTCTGGCAAAACTGTGATTTCACTTTTGATGTCATGAACTGGCCGGTAAGCCCTCGTACTGGAAAGAGTGAAATTTGGTTTGGTAGCGCAGGTCTGAGTGTATCCTCGCAGACAAAACATCCTGAGGAAGCGTTCAATCTTGCAGCATATCTGGCATTCAATGAAAATTCCCAGAGAACTGCGTATCAGAAAGGACAGGCAATTCCCATGCTCAAGGACATGGCCTATGATGAGTTTGCCAAGTTGGAACAAGATCCAGAAAACAAACAGGTTCTTTTTGATATCCTGGAAAACCATGCTCGCGTTGCAACCCAGTCAAAGACTTTCACCCAGGAGTGGTTTGCAGATTTCAATTCCAATGTTGGAGTAGTCTTCAACGGAGAGAAGAGTGCAGAAAGTTTTTGTATGGAGTTCAAGCCTGGAATCCAGCAGATGCTTGATGATAGTATTGCATTGAGTAAAGAATTCTCTTTGTAAGTTCTGGAATTGTTGAATATGAAGTCTCCTGCACTTGCTTACACGGGTGCGGGAGATTCCAATAGCAGGTTACTATGAAGCAAATAAGTTCCATGAGACGCAAAGAGGGTATAGCAGGAGTGTTGTTCATTGCTCCCACGATTGTCTATTTCCTCGTATTTTTTGCACTGCCTCTTTTTGTCTGTATATATGCTAGCTTTACCAACTGGAATATACTTTCCCCCAACAAGAGTTTTGTAGGCTGGCGTAACTACGGGAAATTACTTTCAGATCCTAAGTTTTGGACCGCCTTGGGCAATACCTTCTACATGTTGATACCCATCCCTTTGTATCTGTTCTTTGGGTTGCTGTTTGCCTATGCCTGCCATAAGAAAATTCCTTGGGAACGACTTTTCCGAGTTATCTATTATTTACCCTACATCTCATCCATTGTGGCATTGGTCATCATATGGAAATGGTTGTTCAACTCAGAATTTGGCTTGGTAAGCCATTTGCTATCCCAATTCGGTGTTGCCCCGATTGACTGGCTGAATGATCCCATATGGACCAAGAGAATGATTGTACTCATGATCACCTGGAAATTTATTGGGATTATTTCCATATATTACTTGGCTGTATTGAAGAGTATTTCAAAAACGTACTATGAAGCTGCAAAGATTGACGGAGCATCCAAGACCCAGCAATTCTTCAGAATTACCTTTCCCCTGATAACACCAACCACGTTTTATCTTGGGGTTGTGGGACTTATTGGATCGCTGCAGACATTCGTGGAAATCCAGCTTTTTGCTCCTGATGGAGGGAGGGGGTATGGTGTGGCCACCATCGTGTACTACATCTGGCAGAAAGCGTTCCAGTCGAGTCAGATGGGGTATGCCAGTGCTACAGCGACTCTGTTTGGGATATTTATTCTTCTCCTGACAGTCTTGCAACTTTCAGTTTCCAAATGGTGGGTCTATGATGGTGAGTAACAGTAAGACATTACAACATTTATTTCTTAAGTACCTGGCCTGGGCAATGCTTCTTCTGGGAGCCCTGACCATGGTTCTTCCCTTTGTGTGGATGATAAGCACGTCCCTCAAGCATGCCAATCTTGTATATACCATTCCTCCGACTTGGATCCCTAATCCAGTAGATTGGGAGAATTATCGTGCTGTGTGGGAGGTTTCAAACTTAGCGACAGGTCTCCTGAACAGTGCAATTGTATCGCTGTCGGTTGTGTGTTTGGCGACGTTGACCTCTTCAATGGCTGCTTTTGCCTTCTCCAAGTTGTATATCCCCTATAAACAGGTGATATTCACCATACTGCTGACAACCATGATGATTCCTGTAGTGGTATTGCTCGTTCCGCAATTCATCCTGTACTCCAAGATGAAGTGGATTGATACACTCCTGCCTCTGATTGTCCCGGCTTCGCTCTGTAATATCAATATGATTTTCTTCTTGAAGCAGTATCTGAGCGGACTACCAAAAGACTTGCTTGAGGCTGCTAAAATTGATGGAGCCTCCTACTTCGGCATCTATTGGAGAATCTATCTTCCACTGATGAAGACTGCGATTGTTGCAAATACGATTCTCTTGTTCATGGCAACGTGGAACGATTACTTTGCCCCTCTCATCTTCACCCATAGCAGGGATAAGCAGACAGTGCAGGTGGCAATAGCGATGATGAACTCCCACTATGCGCAGCAGACTGATATCCCGTTAGTGATGGCAGCATCCCTCATTGCGGTTCTTCCTGTACTGGTGCTGTTTATAATCTGCCAGAAATATTTTGTCGATTCCTTTGCGATGACTGGAATTAAAGGATGATGAATATGAAAACCTATACGAATCCTCTTTCCCATGATGGGTTGCGCCCAGATCCCTTCATCTTGCGATTTGATGGAACATATTATCTCTATGTTACCCACCCTCAGATCCTCTGTTGGAGTTCTAAGGATCTTGTTTCTTGGAAAGAGGAAGGGCCCGTCATTGCAGAGCAACTTTTTGGAGACCTGGTCCCGTTCGCTCCTGAGGTCATCTATGTGAATGGTTGGTTCTATATGTATGCGTCCCCATCCGGAACCGGGCACTGTGTACTAAGAAGTACTTCCCCAACTGGACCCTTTACACTTCATGCAGAAGGACTCGAGAGAAGTCTTGATGGTTCACCTTTTATGGATGATGACGGGAATCTATATCTTTATTGGGCAGATGACAGAGGAATTCTTGGGTGTGCCATGCAGAGTCCTTCAGAACCAGGTGAAACAGTTCTGGTATGCAAGACAGACATGGGATGGACTGAGGGCCCTCAAGTACTTAAGGAAGATGGTCTGTATTATCTGACCTATTGTGGTAATCACTATCTCAGCAAGGGATATCGTATTTATTGTGCAGTAAGTACCAACCCTTTAGGGCCGTATAAGAATGTTTCTGCCCAACCAATTTTAGTACAAACAAATGGACCTTGTGTTGGTCTGGGCCATTGTTCAACGGTTTGGGGGCCAGATCTTCAAGTACGTTATATGGCGTACCATAATCTAAACAAAGACAGGAGTCGTGATTTCAGTATTGCTCCTGTTTCTTTCTCCCCAAGTGAGGTGAGTGTACTGGGACACTGCAATTACGAGCAACCGGTTCCAAAGCTTCCTGATGTAACAACAAAAGTTATTTCCTCAGCTCAACAAGAATGGGAACCCGATAGAGCATATGATGTCACTGGAGCAGTGGCAGAGGTTTCAATGATTTCTGCTACACTGCCATTTGGTGTTTGTTTTGGAGCATTGGCTCTTACTGTAACTGCTGAACACAAGTTGGTTGTAAGGAATCATGAATGTACGTTGTATTCAGCGTTGCTTCCCTTTAAGGTCAAACCAAAGGTTTTGCATACGTTTGTGATGCAATCACATGAAGGGATGGTGTCAATCTTCCTGGATGGATTGTTGGTGGCGGCAGTGCAGGTCGCCCAATCCAATATTGGTCCCATAGGCAGCCTTCCAGGGGAAAATGAGAGAATCATAACGCATGCACAACTCTCCTATGGTTCCAGACAGAAAGCATTTGAAGCGCTTGCGATTCCAATTCCTGCCAAGGTGAACATGCGTAATGCATGCAAGGTGAATGTCCCGAGTGCTGGTACCTATCTTGTGCATCGTAGTACTCAAAATACAGATCTAGAGGCTGCTCAACTTCAGTGTGAAAAGATGTTCTTGAAGAAGGGTGTCCAGACGTTACAATGCGGGAGCTCTGAACAGTATATGGTGATCCATAAGCGCGCACAGCAATTGACAGCAACTGCTCAATGGAAACCAAAAGGTGCCTATGGAAAATATGTATGTGGGGATACCTATACAAGTGCTTTTGAGATGCATGCAGTTGTAAAAAGGAACCAGATGGGGCCAGAAGGATCGTTTGGCGTTATGTTCCGGGTAACTGACCAAGCTGATGGGGGAGAAGGGAGTGATCCTGTTCTCGGACGTAATTTCTTCAATGGCTATAGTTGTATGATCAGCGCTGAAAACATCACCTTGTTCAAGCACATGTATTGCCAAGAGCCGCTGGTTGAGGTTCCTCATACTGAGTTTCTTGGGAAACCGCTATCTCTCAAGGTAATCGCAAAAGAACAAGATATTCAGATATTTTTTGAAGATAGACTCTTACTTACATACAGAGATACAAAACAACCTTTCCTCTATGGAAAGGTTGGAATACGGTATGTTGGCTCGCTCATGGATAGTGCTGAGATTACACTCACCTGTCTCGATTAATACGTGATAATTATGGAGGAATATATGCAAGGAGTCCCGAGGGGAGAGTACCCGAGACCGAATTTTGTGAGAGAGCACTGGCTCTCTTTGAATGGAACCTGGGAGTTCTCATTTGATCAACCGATTTTTAATAGCCAAATTACTGTTCCCTTTGTATATGAAGCAACAATGTCGGGGATTGGTGATACTGCATTTCACGAAACGGTATGGTACCGTAAGAGGTTTATGCTTGATAAGCAATATGATGGGCATCGGGTTATACTGCACTTTGGGGCTGTTGATTATTTCTGTGAGGTCAGTGTCAATGGGAACCTGGTGCTGGCTCATGAAGGTGGCCAGACTTCTTTTTCCGTTGATATTACCGACAACGTACAGTTCGGATCTGAGGCAGTAGTAGTGCTCAAGGTCAAGGATGATCCTTACGATATGGAGATTCCTCGAGGAAAACAGTATTGGGAAGAAAAGCCCAAGAGTATTTTTTATATGCATTCCTGTGGCATTTGGCAAAGTGTATGGATTGAGTATGTACCCCAGAGCTATATTGCTTCAGTGAGGATTACCCCATTATTTGATGAAAAGGCTGTAAAATTTGATTATCGTCTTGTGGGGGAGAAAGACCATGTTTTTGAGACAGAGCTCTTCTTCGAAGGTCTTTCGATTGCTTCCATTGCAATAAATACGAAAAGTCTAAAGGGTAGCTTCAAGATATTATTGCAGGATACAGCACAACGACATTGGAATTTCTATGAAGATATGGCTTGGTCCCCTGAAAACCCAAGGTTATTTGATGTCAATTTTAGGTTGAAAGGTTCCCATTCTGTAACTGATGAGGTGCAATCATATTTTGGAATGCGAAAGATTTCAATTGAGAATGGTATCTTCATGCTGAATAATCGACCATATTTTCAACGGTTGGTCCTTGATCAAGGGTACTGGCCAGAATCATTGATGACAGCACCTTCAGATGATTCATTCATTGAGGATATTAAACTCGTCAAGGCGATGGGATTCAATGGAGTAAGAAAACATCAGAAGGTAGAGGATCCTCGGTTTCTGTTCCATGCAGATAAGATGGGGTTGTTGGTTTGGGGTGAGATTGGTTCAGCGCATAACTATTCGGTCTCCTATGCTTCAAGAATGTACAAGGAATGGATGGATGTTCTCGTACGTGACTATAATCATCCATGTATTGTTGTTTGGACTCCATTAAACGAATCATGGGGTATCCAAGAGGTATTGACGAGCAAGGAACAGCAAGCTCATTGTAATGCTCTCGTGCAAATGACAAAGTCAATCGATGTTACAAGGCTTATTGTCGATAATGATGGTTGGGAGCACACTTGCGGTGATATTTGGTCAGTACATGATTATGAAGGGAATGCAGAAGAGTTTGCAAAGCATTATCTAACAACCAATGCTCTTTTATCATTCAAACCCGCGGGAAAAGAACATTTTATCAATGGGTATACCGCCAATGGAAAACCGATTCTCGTAAGTGAATTCGGGGGGATCAAGTTCATTGGAGAAGGTAGTACCGATTCCCAGGAATCCTGGGGGTATACCGCTGATACAACTGCTGAATCTTTCGAGAAACATCTTGCTTCGCTTTTTAAGGCTCTCCAAGCGAGTAGTATTGTACAAGGCTACTGCTATACCCAACTTACTGATGTTGCAACAGAGAGGAATGGATTACTTACAGAGAAGAGAGAACCCAAAATTCCGGTAGAATCTATGAAAGAGATAAATGAAGGATAGTATTTGGGAATAGATAGCGAATAAGGAAAAATTTGGTTTCTATGAAGTGGTGATAGGAGCATTCTATCACCACACTGTGATAAGTGGGCAAACTAGATATCACACAGGTAAACGTCTGGTACGTAGAGCAAATGGCTTTCATTATTTTCAGATGATTTTTTGGTTCTATCTCACAGAAGCGGTGTCATATACAGAGGGAGATAGATAATATCCTTTTCTATCTTTAGATCACTGGGATGTAATACATAGCGAGTATGTAGTTGTGCTGTAAACTTTGCCTTGAATTTCTGCAGGGATTTTAAGGAATAATTTTTGCTGGATTTTACCTCAATAGGGCTTATGTTGTGTCTGTTGCTAATCTTGTTTTTTGCTATCAGGAAATCAATTTTCATTCGTGAAGTTATATCCTCTCGTGAGGAATTATAATAAAAGTACAGTTTATGGCCCCCTGTCACCAGCATCTGGGCCACAATATTCTCTACAATCATTCCAAGATTTACTTCAAGCTTGTCGAAGAGTATTTTCTTGTATAGCTCTTCACTCACAATTCCATTTTCATCAAATGCGTGACTGATGAGTAGACCTGTATCTGCCATATAGCATTTAAGAGTCATACGGTCCATGTTTAGTCTCAACCCAATGGTTGGTGCGCTGGAATTGTAGCAGATGTTCACAATCATGGCGTCATCTAGCCAGAAAAGAGCATCCTCGTAATCACGAAGACGTGCTTCTTTCTTTAACGAGGATACCCTGAATTTCCTATCATGCTTTTGGAGCTGTGCAGGAATATCATCGAAGATTTGCTCTGTTTTCATTTCATAGCCCTTGGCATGTTTTATAATATCAGCACGGTACAACGTGAGAATATCTCGTTTAATTCGGTCTACCCGATCGAAGTCACGAGTCCGTATATATTCTTCAACTGCTTGTGGCATTCCTCCTACGATGAGGTATTGCCTGAAGTAGTCCATGGCTTTTCTATGAAGGACCTGTCCCATCGACTTTTTCTCTGAAAAACATTTTCTTATGTAGTCCATAAGTGTTTCATCTTCTAGAGCCCAGAGGAATTCCTCGAAATCCATCGGATACATACTCAAGTGACGTTCTTCTGAAGGAATGACAATGTCTTGTACATTGGTCTTGATGCTCATAAGGGAACCTGTCTCTATATAGTCATATCTTCCATCTCCAACAAGATATTTTATGGCTGCCCGAGCTTTTGGAAAGAGTTGAACCTCATCAAGAATTATCAGGGTCTCTCGTTCATACAACTTTACATTATAATAGTTTGATAAGTATAGGAATAAGGTATCTAGGTCATTCAGATAGTTAATGAAGAGCTCCTTGACTTCCTTGTTCACGCGATTGAAGTCAATAACGATATAGCTCTTATATTCTTCCTTAGCAAACTCTTCAACTATATAACTTTTTCCGACACGACGAGCTCCATCGATGAGAAGCGCAGTACGGCCTTGTTCTTCTTGTCTCCATTTCTTCAATGCACCTGAAATTTTTCTCTTCATCATGCTGTAGCCCTATAAATCACGTATTCAAGAATTTAGGAATCATAAAATGACACCTTTTCAAGAATTATTATAACACTAAATTACACGTTTTCAAGGTTTTGAAGTGCATAAATTACACGTTTTCAAGGTTTTTAGGCCTAAAATACATGTAACTGTATATATGGTATATAAATATATATTTTAAATACGTTATGTACTATATCTATAGCCTGAAAATCCCCGTTTTCTGCAACCTTATTTCTTCCCTAACTCCTTCAATGCCCTACCAGCTGCCAGTTTTCCCGTCATGACTGAAATGGGCAGACCAGAGGGGCTGAAACTCCACTGACCTGCTTGGCTTATGTGAGGAAGTGGGGTAATGACAGACTTGGTTATCTTCTTCATCGAATGGATAACAGGAACCTCCCCCTCGGTGAAAGCCCAACCAGTGATAGCTCCCTCACTATTGCTTGTCAGCTTTTCGATAGTACGCGGGGTGGAAGTGAAAGCATCCAGAATATGTTCCTCCAGTCCTTCATAGAGGGAGGAAGCAAGTGTTTTAATCATGTGCTCCTGGGAGAACTGCTTAGCCTCTTCATACCAACCATCGTTCTCAATACGTTTGAATAGTTCGTAGGACGCCAGTGTGCTGATAATAATGGCTGTCTTTTCTGGAGGAGCCAGATTAGGATCCCTGAGCACAGGGATGGAAATCTCATAGGTGGTGGTTTCTAGATATGCCTTGAGATACTCCTTGATCACTTGTTTATCATGGATTGTAGGATCCAACGCTTTTATGTCTACCGTACTCAATCCCTTGTTGTTTGGAGTATAGAATAAGTGGGGAGTGGAACGTTCCTTGAAGTACGATGGAGGAAGATCAGTTGCAACAAAGAGAGAGAAAATGGAGTCTCCTCCGTGCTTTGTTTCAAGCAGGCTACTTGTTTTCTCTATAGTATCTTGCTTTTTTGGATCACGTAGTGGTGTAGTTTTAAGAAGTCTGTAGAGTTGCTTTAAATCTGCTGCCCAGATAAGATGATCATACTTGATACGACCTTCAATAGTCTGTAGTTCTACATCTATCTTGGTGGCAGGGTAATTCAGCAGAATGTCGACATCGTGGGAACGGAGATACTTTTCCAACGCCATAGGAAGAGCACCGGTTCCTCCCATGGGGTATTGGTATTCGAGATACAGCCCAAAGTAACTCAATGCAAAAAAGGTTGGGGTGTCTGCAAAGAAATGCTGGGCGATGATATCTATCAAAGCCTGGTTGTTGGTGAACTTCTGCAAGTACTCGGCTACTGGTTCATTCAACTTACCGATTTTACCGATGGTTTTCATATACTTGAACAACCAAGGGAGAAGGGTTTTCCTGACGTAGGAGAGATCTTCGTAGGAGTCGAGGAACATTGGGTTGTCGATTCCGTACAATACATTCATATAGGTGGTGATCTTCTTGATCTCCTCCATGATGGAAGCAATGTCATGCTTGTTTTCAGGGTAGAGGTTTTCAAGCATTGCTTGGTAGCCTGCAAAGCTTTCTTTGCTCTCTACCACAACCTTCTCATCGCCAACTGCAAGAGTTACGGGGCTTCGTACCCATGGAATATCGATATCCAATTGTTTCAACATTGGGAAGATAATGCCTGAGTTTTCAATAGCCCTAATCCCCTGGTCATAGATAAACCCATCTCGCTCGAAGGAATTAACCAGTCCACCAAGCCTCTCTTGCTGCTCGCAGAGTAGGACTGAACACCCAGAGCGGGCACAGTATGCAGAAGCCACCAACCCAGCGATTCCACCCCCGACTACCACCACATCATAGCGTTCCTTCATAGCGCTTTCTCCCGGTTTCTTGATGTAACCTTATCATTAAATATTGGGGCAGGCGAGGGAAATGTGTTGTCCTGAAAGGAAAAAACGCCTGAATATACATTGGTAAGCTATCTATGACGAGTCTGATGCATTTTTCTCGCTTCATGTAAACATATGGAATTCTTGCCTTCAGTGCTATCAGGATGCGTGTTTTGAAAGTGATCATCAATCCATCCACAGATAGGACATACTACAAACTCTGAATCAAAAGGAATAGTGTGCTCTTCACAGCAGGCACATGTGCTAAAAGCAATAGGCTCTTTGATCTCTCTACCTGCATGGACAGCTGCTTCGGCCCTTCCTTTTTCTATAAGGTCTTGTTGTATTACATTGAAGTCTATTTGCCTAGGTCCAAAGTACCTTGAACCAGTTCCTCTTCCTCCCATATAGTTCTCTCCTTTTTCTTCTTTTGTGGAAAACGATCGGTTTGTATATAGATGACATTGCCTTCCATTTCTGGAAACGGTCTGTCAAAACACAATACAAGTTCTGGCTTGATTTGTTTAAGCATTTCACGATATCCAAGCAGAAAAGCCTCTTTGCAATGCTTACACCCAATTGTAGAGATAGCCACGATTGATCGTATAGGAACGCCTTTGAAACAAAAAGCAAAGCTTTCCTTGGCACCCCATGTTATGGTCGGAAAAACTGAGAGGCCCAAATCTTGCCAAAAAGCGCCACACCATCTGTTTCTGAAGGTATTGAATAGTTGTAGGGCAAGAGGCATATCCGTATAAAGACTAAAATCTGGGGTCAAGATGTATTTGTATTGAGCTAGCTTTCTTAGGCAGCCTTCAGGCTGGTAATAGGTATTCTCAAATTTATTGTCATCAATGAAAAAATGGACGACCTTGTTTTTACTACGTTTGTCCTTGCATCTTGTATTGTCATAGCGAATAACACCGAGGTGTTCCAGAGAAAGCGTAGTGTTCTTCTTGAGCGTAGGAATCCCCCAAGTATTATTGGATGAGTACCTATGACGAAGAAAGTAAGGGCGATCTCTTTTAGGAGCGGGCTGTTTCCCTGATAATACCATCAATGATTGTGGCAAGAAGGGCAACAATACTTGCAGCCATCAATAGAGAAATTTGGATGTCGTACTTTTGCAATTCGTACAGCACTGTGACAGGATTGGAATGATCCAAGATATTCATAATTCTTGATTTGGTCGAAATAGTAACAGTTACGGGTGTGCACCTCATGGTCTCCATTGTCCTGCTCACTGAGATTCAAATAATAGTCTTGCATTATATGCCTCCTAACATTCCCTTTGTTAGGTAGCTCAATGGTGTTTGTATTCTAGGGATTTGTATGATGGTTAAAAAATAAATCCAAAATTGTAATTTGTAAATGATTATTTAGAAATAAATTATATAGAAGATGGTGTTTCTTATTTTATTGACGAACAAATGTCATATTCATGTAATATGCTATATATTCATCATGCTTGGACTTTAAATAATATCAGTTGTAACTAGTGAATGCTTGTTCTGAATAATGAACATCTTCTATCAATTTGCTTGATTCAACCCGCTTAGGAATCTATGCTTAACCTCAGGGGGAACCAGAAATGATGTTACTACATACATGTGACCGATGTACTCAAGAAGCGGACCATCATATTGAGAAAGCTGATAAATCGGTGCTGCATCTCTGTTGGGATTGTTACAATGCCTATGTTTGTGAGCGACTGGGGTTGGATGTAGCCAATTACGCCCACCCGAAGACCATTGCAGTGGATGGACAACGGTTCAAGGTGAAGGCAGAGGTTTATGAGGACGGGGTGACCTACTATGCCTACAAGGGGAAGGGAAATGCACTAAAGACCATCTCTTTCATGGCTCCCTTGGAGATGGATGGAAAAACTGCCATGGAGGAACTCAAGGAGCGAGTGAGCAGGTTCCTGATTACCCCAACCTTGATAGACGAGTTCTTGCTCGCTCCCATGGGAGTGTTTGGCATCGAGTACGATGAAGATGCTCTCGATCAGATAGTCTTCATCATTGATGGTGAACGATATGATAGTGAAGATTTTCTTGAGCTGTTGCAGGATTATCGGGGAAGCAATTTCATCTATCTAACTGAATCGAGGCTCCCACCACCTGATGCCCAGTTCTTTGGGCGTGAAGATCAGTAGACGTATAGTCATGATAGAAAACCTCCCCACGTTGTTACAAAAGGCTAGCAAGGATTCCTTGATTGATTTTCTCATGCAGGAAGCTGGAAAAGATGCATCTCTTGCAAGACGTTTACATATTGCATTCGGTGAGGAAACGATCTCGCCGAATGTTGATGTGATACGTAATTTATTACAAGTATCCCTCACTGATCTTGAGTCTGACAGCTATGATGATCTTGGCTTTAGCCAGGAAAGCGAGCAATTCCTTGACAGTTACTTCCATGACATAGAGGTAGCTATTGCTCACACGCAGTTTTCCTACGCAACCCAACTGTGTCTCTTGTTGGATGAGACTCTTCCGCTGCTACAGCATATGGATTACCAATACGATATGCTCTATGAGAGGCTGAAGCAATGCTGTAATGCAATTGCTGATGCTGCTATTCCTATTTCCGATAAGCAATCACTCTATGCTCTTCTCTCAGATTATGACAATTTGACGCCAACGAGAATACGGCTAATGACAGCTATGATAACTGAAGAAAAGCAAGCACAGCAGCTTCGTGAGATGATTGTAGAGGAGGGGCGTGAAGTTGAGGAACTTACTTTCCTCCTTCTCATTCGCACAGCGAGCAAGGAAGAGCAACGCCAATATTTATTGGATCATGGATATGAGCCGGAATTCTGGAAGCTCTCCATTGAAAAGGCTATACAGGAAGAGCGCAAGAATGAAGCAATTGAGTTGGCTCAGGAAGCAAATAGACGATTCAAGTACAGTCATATATTCTCAGAATATCTTTTCAGACTTTATAAGGAGATGGGGGATCGTCAAGGTGCACTTTATGCTGCTTTTAATTTGATTGCAAAAGGTGAATCTCATTATGTCACTGAACTCAAGGCACTCAGCACGCCAGACTCCTGGAAAACTACCCTTGAGTTGCTCTGTGATGCAATGGAAGGTAAATCGTTCCATGTGGTTAGGTTCCTGCCTGAACTTCTGATCGAGGAAGGCAACTATGAGAGAATGCTATGGTATGTGAAGCAATTTCCCAAGGAGTCCCTTCGCTATTATAAGTATTTGGTCCCAACATATGCTGCTGAGTTGATAGAACTCCTTGTTCAGCAGAGTCTTCATATGGTGAGTGAAGAGAGTTCAAGATATGCATTTACCGAGCTTGCCAATACGCTGAAAGTACTGAAATCCATTGGTGGAGAAAAAGAGATGCAACATTGCATCGATGTCTTGTTAGAGCAATATCCTAGGAAAATGATGCTGAAACAAGAGCTTAGGAAAGCTGGTTTGTTGTAGAAATATATGGTATAAGGAGATAGGAAAAGGAGAAGGTAGCTAGATGCAGATTGGATGCACAAAGAAACTCGCAGATTACCTGAAGATACAGACAGGAGCTGCAGATACAGCAATTGATCCTCTCTACTCGTGGAGTGCCAATATGATTATGGTAAACCATAGGAGAACAATCGTGGTAAGCAACGATGCATCTCGCTATGCGTTTATTCTCTATGGTATCAAACGAGGCGATGTAAAAAATATCGAAACCCTGATCCTTGAGGGAGTGAAGGCCTGTCTTGAGACCATGTGTTTCACTCCGACTATCATCGATCAGTACCTGCAGGATTGTGGAGAAGGTATCACGTTTAGTAAGACTGCAAATCGTTCGGTGGTTGCAGGGCTGAACAATGTCTGTGCTCGTACCCACTTCTTTTTTGACCGGTATTCAACCGAGGTATTACTGCAAAAGCAGATGATCCGATATCTCAATATGGACTATCTTACTGTAAAGACCATAGACGGAAGCGACTATGTTAATATTTCCGAAAAAATCTCCAGTGATATTGAGCGGAAATATGGGCAACCTCTCTTTCGATGCAAGGCTGCTGTCTTTGATGTAGACCTGGAGCTGGACAGTACCTGTCGCCGTCGTGTTGTCGTTCCCCTTAATTGTACATTCCGTGAGTTCCATGATGTGTTGCAGACCTTGTTTGGATGGTGGAATCGACACCTGCATGATTTCTGGATAGAGCGCCATCCCAATGGAAGACTGAAATATACATTGACCGGTTTCCCCAGGGAGTTTGAAGAGGAAGGGGAGACTACAAAGGATGACCGCTTGGTATTCCTTCATGAGATATTTCCGCAGTACAGGGAAATTATCTACAACTATGACTTTGGCGATTTTTGGATAGCCCATATCCGTCTCCATGAAATTGTTGATGACTACGATAAGAATCATCCAGTGTGTCTGGACTGGGAGGGAGAAGCTCCACCAGAGGATGTAGGGGGGCGGTATGGATATGCTGAGTTGTTGAGAATTCTTAGCAACCCAGAAGATCCTGAATATAAAGGCATGATGGAGTGGTATAGAGGAAGTCATCATCAATTGTTCAACTTGGAACATGTGAATAGATGTTTACGATACTGGTAGGAAGATACTTGAATCTCAGAGGGAATCAGAAAGATGAGAGTATGAGAGAAGCATCGCTATTCTGTAGTAATCCTATCGATTCTTGTCTTCACTAGTTCCGTTAATGCTGGTTTCAAATGGTTAGGCATACAGCTTTCACTAATGAGTGCCTCCCACTGAGGAAATAAACCAGAAACCCGCTTGATAAGTCGAACAGCAACCTGTTCAGGTATTTCCAGATGCTTTGCAAGAAGTAAGAAATCTGCTCGCTTTAGTCGTGATTTCTTTCCCCTGAGTGTTAATGCCATCTCTTGAGTGTCTTCAGGCAGGATGAGTTGTACCGGTAGTAAATCATACGCAGGGGTGAGCTGAAAATGTTCATTAACCGGGGCATAGAGAGAGAAGTTCTTGAGATGCATGTCAGAGTTGCCTGTGATGAAGCAGAATACTAAAACATACCAGAAGTTCGTGAGGTCAAGCATATGTTGCCTGGAGTATTTGCGAATGATAGTTCCGCACTGCTCATAAGAACCCTGATACTTATCTTCGGTTAATCGACCAGTGAGCTGACAAAAGTCTTCCATTGGAAGTTGTATTACACGATCTTTTTTGAAAATTCGGTCAATTCGTTTTGCAATATAGGCTAATGAACCATCATGTAATTGGATAAGTGCATTCGGCACGGTAGTAATCTTGGCAATCTTAGCCATATGCATGACCACATGTTCCAACTCTGGCAGTGCTTCATATGCCTCAGTTTGCAGCTTTACAATGTAACCAGGAGGTTTTCCAACCAATGTGAGACGGTCTGTCTGTTTCGTATGATCGAGGGAGAGGGAAAACTTTTTCTGTACTCCTGGAATTGTATAACCACTCTGTGTTGCGTGTAGGCCTAGATTAGCCAGATTTAAATCTAGTATCGGCATCTCCTTCGTCCCAAAGAAAGAAAGGATACATCTCTGGTGCCATCCATACATATGAGGCTCCTCTAAAATTCGCCCACAATAGAGACAATGTTTCACAATACCTCCTCAACTGATACAAATCCCACACAATCACGACATACATGGAGCAACAATCCCATCCTGTCTCTTCTATCCAGTTTCCAATTACGGCATGCTTGCTCCAAGAGCCAGCCTTCTGGGATGAGGCCATCAAAGAAGGGGAAGAACGTTGTGCTTTGATAGGGAGCTTCCTGAAGAGGCATGGTAAGGCTGATGGGTACACTTCCAGGGGTTTGTAGATACATAGGATCATAGGTGAACTGATAGCCTTCATCAGTTTGTGCAATAATTCCTGCTAGGATGTTTCTCACAAATACTCGTCCTTGGCGTGTCCTTTTCATGGTTTATACTCTCCATCCATGGGAACTGGTCCCGCAACATGCCCAAACATTTTGAGTGCCTGATTCACTTTATCCAAACGAACGGTTTGTTTTCCCTGTTCCAGTTCACGGATGAAACGAAGGCCCAACCCAGAGCGGAGTGCAAACTCCTCTTGGGTGAGTCCCGCACGTTTTCTTTGGTCTCGAATAAACATTCCAATTACGTTCATAATAATACTATATACCCGAACGGGTATATTTCAAGAAGATTCTTTTCAGATTATCCCCGAACGGGTATAAAATATGCTTTATTGATTAAAAATATACCCGAACGGGTATAATGAGGAATTATATCTGGTCTTTCTATCGGCCAAGTAAATGTCTAGGATTTCTCTCCCTAGGGGGCCTACTTCCTTGCACACGAGTTTGCTACCACGGTATGATTGACTCCGTTGGAGGCATTATTGTGGCAACAAAGCAGAAGAAACTTGGGACCTTTGACAGTATACACCTTTTGATCGGGGGAATGATCGGCAGCGCCATCTTCTCTCTTTCTGGGATTACCATCCTTAGTGCAGGACCGTCGGCGATTATCTCCTGGGTTCTTGGTGCGCTTATCCTGCTTGCCTATGGCTTGCAGACTGCAGAGCTTGCCTCTCGCTATCCCCAAAGTGGAGGAGTCTTCGCATTTCCAGCCTTACTCTTGGGTAAAACAAGGGAGCAAGGCAATCTGTGGGGGTGGATCTCAGCGTGGGCCTATCTCTTTGGGTGTATTGCAGGAGCTGCCTTCTCAGCTATTTATATTGGTATTTACCTCTCTGTTGCATTCCCCGTCATGGGTTCCTGGCAGGTTCCCCTCGGTATTGCTGCCGTACTTTTTAGTGGGGTGCTGAACGCAGTACGTTTCCGTATTACCGGAAAAGCTACTACCGTACTTACCCTGTTCCTTGGACTCACCTTGCTGATCTTCTCTGTTTCAGTATTTTCCAGTGGGAGTTGGGACGCTTCTCAGCTTACTCCTTTCTTTACACAGGGAACTGGGGGAGTTACAGGGTTCTTGGATGCACTTCCTCTTGCCATGGTAGCCTATGGGGCTATTGTTGCCCTGTCATTTCTGGTTGGGGAAGTAGAGAAACCGAATAGGACTGTTCCCAAGGCGATGGCCATTGCCATGGCCGTTGTCTTGGTGCTCTACTTGGTAGTGCTGGTAGCAACCTTGGGCTTGGTATCTTCATCCTACCTGCAAGAGAATGAGGGGATGCGCTACATTCCTCTCTATGCTGCAGCATTCAGTCTACCTGGTTTAGCCTTCCTGACTCCTCTGATTTCCATCTCAGCAGTGCTGGCACTTCTCACCACCATGATTGTGACTATGGCCCTTGCAAGCCATACCCTGCAAGCTACAGCAGAAAAGGGTGCTCTCCCTCGGTTTCTTGCAAGAACAGGTAAGGAAAATGGTGCCCCGCTGACAGCAACAGCAGTAGTAGTGCTCGTAACTGGTTTCTTTGCCGCATTTCCACAACTTACCAATCTTCTGATCAACCTAGGAGCTCTTTGTAATGTCATCGTGGTGGCAATCGTCTGTGTAACGGTCATTGAGTCAAGAAAACAACACCCAACCAAGGAAGCAGGGTTCTTCCATGCACCGGGAGGGAATGTCCTCCCCATCCTGACACTGGCTGTGTTGGTTGCCAGTTATGTACCGAGTGTCATACAAGGTGGATGGCAGCTCTGGTTAGCAACGGTCATCTACTATGTAATTGGACTTCTTTTCTACCGAAGGCCGAGGAGGCAGCTATGAGTGTAGCATTCGGGCATTTTGATGGGGTGCATCGTGGGCACCAAGCCATCCTTGCCCACAAGCCAGAGAAAATATATATACAGCCGGTTACCGGACAAGCAGTGCTTACCACTGATGAAGAGCGTGATGCCTTGATCAAGGAGTATGCTGGCCAGGCGTGTAGCATTATTCACGTTGATAAGCGTCTGGAAACCAAGGGTTTCGACTCCGTGATTGTGGGAAACCACCACCCTGGGCTTACCTCGCTCAAAGAGCACAATGAAAAGCTTGATCTTATCAAACCTGTACTGTACAAGGGTGAACCGATTACTGCTGACCGTATAGCCGATAGTTTGCTCAGGGGAGAGATTGAAGAGGCTGAAGAGATGCTAGGGCATCCCTTCACCATGACTGGAGAAGTGGTCTATGGAAGACAGCTGGGGAGAACGGTGGGAATGCCCACTGTTAACATGAAAATTGCATCCAACAAGCTTATCCCACGTCATGGGGTGTATGGAACGATTACCATTGTTGATGGGGTGAGATACCTTGGTGTTACCAGCATCGGTCCCCGGCCAACCGTAGATGATTATCCTACTATTACCATTGAGACCTTCCTTCTTCATTTCAACCGTGACCTTTATGGTCAGGTTATAACCATGGAAATCAAGAACTTCATCCGTCCCATCACCAAGTTCGAGAGCCTTCAGGCTGTCAGGGAACAGGTGGACAAGGATGTCTTGTTCGTGGTGGAGAAGGGGTTGGAGTAGGTTTGTATTGATGTTTTTGCATGAAGTAAGTACGGATTAACTTGAATTCAGTTTGTTATGCTTTGGAGCAAGAGTCATTTCCCAATAAGAGGTAGGATGTAGTATACTCAAGGGAAAAGGTGTTGTGAATTTCAAGGAAGTAACTGTGAATAATCCTCTTGTATCCATAATTATGAGTACGTATAACGAACCTTATGCATATATTAAAGCAGCTGTAGATTCCCTGCTTGCACAAACCTATTCCAATATTGAATATATAATTATTGTAGATAACCCAGAGAATACAGAAGCGATAAGGGCTCTAAAAACCTATGAATCCAGTGATGAAAGGATTATGCTCCATATCAATCCAGAGAACAGAGGATTAGTGTATTGCTTGAATTATGGCACACAACTTTCGCACGGAGACTACATAGCACGAATGGATGCAGATGATATTTCTCTTCCAGATAGAATAGAAAAGGAGGTCAAATTTCTTCACTCTCACAGTTGTGATATGGTGTCAACTCAGATGATACCCATCGACGAAGATGGTAATACTCTTCCAAGAGAGGGAGGCCCTGTCTACAGGCGAAACCATAGCCTAGAGAAACAAATGTATTGCGAGAATCTGGTAGTACATCCTTCTGTATTAATCAAAAAATCCGTTTTGCTGGATTTACAAGGATATCGGTCTATCCAGTCGGTAGAAGATTATGATTTGTGGTTACGTCTATTAAGCTGTGGTTATAGTATCGGAATTATGGAAGAGCCTTTACTTGCACATCGGATCTCTTTGGAAGGTGTGGGGCGATCGGATAGATACGGCCAATTCTTAGGAGCTCAATATGTACGATTTTTATATCGGATGAGAAAGCGGACCGGAAAGGACAATCATTCAGAAGAATTATTTGAAAAATTCCGGCGTAAGTATCATTATTACAATAGACATGCGAAGAGGAATTATCAGAAAGCATATCAAGCCTACTGTGAAGCAAAAATTGCAAGAAACCGAGGGGATAGAATCGCTGCTTTCAAACTTTTAGGATATTCTTTCTTAATCTCCGGATTACGAAGAAGACATGTCGCAACGGTTATGTACTATAAACTACGTAATTTTCTGGTAGTATCATTTTGAGAAGCTAATGAAGACAGTATTATTTTATATATCCAATTTGAAAAAAGGTGGTGCACAGAGGGTTTTAAGTACACTCTCTAATCACTTTGCAGAAACATACCAGATAATTCTCCTTACTACGACATATGGAAAAAGCTCCTATGAGTTGCATCCTTCAATACAACTGCTAAGTTTGGATGATTCTTCAGAAGCAATACTCGAAAACAAGATTAAAAAGAATATTCGACGGAACAAGCGGATGCTTGAGATAGTAGATACCTATACACCTGCAGTAATTATTACCTTTCTTGAGCGAGAAATCTTTCGAATCCTTTATATCAGAAAACAAATCACAGCTCCTGTTATCGTTTCATTTAGGAATGATCCACAAGTTGACTACGCTTCAATTATTCCAAGGCTTTCTATCAATTGGCTGATTAACAGAGCTGATGGAATTGTTTTTCAAACGCCTGATGCAAAGAAGTTTTTTTCAGGTCGATATCAATGCAAAGATACAATTATTCCAAATCCTCTAAATCCTGCTTTTCTCATCGAACGAGATGTTCAACAAAGGGATACCAGAATTGTAACTGTTGGTAAACTTTTTCCCCAAAAGAATCATGCATTACTCATCCGATCCTTCGCAACAATTGCAGAAGAATTTCCCAACTATACACTCGAGATTTTTGGAGATGGAGATTTGAGAGAACCTTTACAAACATTAATACATGAGCTCGCATTGGATTCTCGAGTTTTCCTTCGTGGTATTAAGAGCAATATTGAAGAGTATCTGTTTGATGCGAGCATGTTCGTGCTCTCCTCTGATTATGAAGGTGTTTCAAATGCCTTAATTGAAGCTATGGCATTAGGATTGCCAGTTATATCTACTGATTGTCCGTGCGGAGGATCCGCTATGTTAATTGATGACGGAGTGAATGGATTGTTGACTCCAGTTGGAGATGAACAAGCCTTAGCTAGTGCTATGAGAAAAATGATATTGGATAAAAGTCTTTCTCAGAAACTTGGTAACCGTGCTAAAGAAGTCCGAAAAATTGTACACCCTCAAGCAGTTTTTTCCCTTTGGGAGTCATATATTCATGAAGTGATTAAATCGCAACCAGGAAGGACTAAGTAATAGTATGAGTATCATTAAAAAAATAATAAAAGGTTTAAGGAAGCCTGTTCTTTTTGGAGAATTCTTTTTAGGAAAATCTATTTCACGTATCCTTCCCGATAAGTTATTTCTTTCGTGGATCTATAGGGTTAAGATTGGGAAACGCTTGTCTTTAGATAATCCTGTAACATATAACGAGAAATTACAGTGGCTGAAGCTATACGATCACAATCCAAAGTATGTAGATCTTGTGGATAAGTTTGCTGTGCGAGAATATGTGAGCGATACCATTGGAGAACAATATTTAGTCCCACTTCTTGGGGTTTACAATACTGTCATGGAGATTGATTTCTCAGCTCTACCAGATCAATTTGTTATGAAACCAACTCACACTTCAGGCGATGTATTGCTTTGTACTGATAAATCATCATTATCTACTTCAGCGACAAGAGACTTAGCTGCAACATGGATGAGGAAGCAATACTACTGGGGGTTACGTGAGTGGCCTTACAAGCATATTCGTCCAAGAATCATTTGTGAGGAAATGATTAAAACTGTTGATGGGAAACCTCCAAAGGATTATAAGATTTTTTGTTTTAATGGTGAACCGAAATTTGCTTTTGTCGCTTCAGATAGGGGTAGCGAGACAAAGTTTGATTTCTTTGATAGTGAGTGGAATCGTCAATCGCTACGCCAACATTATCCAAATAGCGATTACATGCTCGAGAAACCTGCTCAATGGGAAGAGATGCTCTACTTAGCAAGGAAATTGGCAAAAGACATTCCTCATGTGAGGGTAGATTTCTATGTAGACACAAGTGGAGCGATATTCTTTGGTGAGCTCACATTTTTCCATTTCTCTGGCCTTGAACCATTCGAGCCTGAATCTTATGACTATGATCTAGGTAGTTGGATTGATCTGATCTCAATTAAAAAATGAACAGCTACAAGAATTTGGTAAGTGTAGTTGTTTTGCCTAGTAGAATTTTGCTACTGGTGATAAACTTCCAATAATTGGAAAGGTACATGACAAGAAGGCAAAAATTAGCATTAAATACTTTCACTTCGCTGGCAAATCAACTTATTGTTGTTGTCTGTGGGATTATCCTGCCTCGGCTTTTCATTAAAGCGTATGGGTCAGATGTCAACGGATTAATTGCTTCTATAACTCAGTTCGTATCTATTATAGCTTTCTTAGAGCTTGGCGTCGGAGCAGTTGTGCAAGCTTCTCTCTACAGTCCCTTAGCCAAAAAAGATACAAATGAGATAAGTAGAATTCTCGTATCATCTAACAGGTTTTTCAAAAAGATTGGCTTCTTGCTTTTAGTGTACTCTGTTGCTCTTTTCCTTTTTTATCCTTTGATGGTCGATTCTCCATATTCCTTTCTCTATACTGGATCACTCATCCTGATTATCGCATTTAGTTCATTTTCCCAATATTATTTTGGTATTTCCTATCAACTATTGTTGAACGCTGACCAATTGGGATTCGTCACGTTTATTACTAATAGTCTAACTACCATTATCAACACGCTGATCGTAGTGATATTAATTCGATTCAATCAATCAATACAAATTGTGAAGTTAGTATCAGCACTGATTTTTCTTAGTCGTCCTGTGGTTTATCAGCTAGTGGTACATTGGCGATACCATCCTGATCTTTCAATACAGCTTTTCTCCGAGCCAATCAAACAAAAGTGGAACGGTATTGCACAGCATGTTGCATCTGTAGTACTGAATAGTACTGATATGATTGTCTTAACCCTATTCAGCTCCTTTAGTACTGTTTCTGTGTATTCTGTTCATTATATGGTGGTAAATAGCATTAGAAAGATAATTCTTTCTCTTACTTCAGGAGTGGGCGCTCTCTTTGGAAGCATGTTATCAAACAGAGAAATGGAAAAGCTTGGGCAAGTATATGACAAATTTGAATGGATGATGCATACATTTGTAGTATTGGTGTTTACTATTACTGGGATTCTCATTACGCCGTTCATTTCTGTGTATACTGCCGATATTACTGATGCAACGTACATTTACCCTTTATTCGCTGTATTACTAACCATGGCTCAAGCGCTGTATTGTTTGCGATTACCTTATAATCAATTGGTCCTAGCTGCTGGACATTTTAAAGAGACGCAACGAAGTGCAATAATAGAGGCTTCTTTGAATATCATTATTTCCATCGTGCTTGTTCGGAGGTTTGGATTAATTGGGGTAGCTATTGGTACGCTCATAGCTATGGCGTATAGAACACTCTATTTGGTCTGGTATCTTTCACGAAATATAATTGAAAGATCATTAAGACACTTTTTATTGCATTGTATGGTTGACGGATTATCTTTGGCATTAATGGTTGCTCTTGCCCAAGGTATTTCATTACCCAATCTTACCTATTTTGATTGGATAGTCATGGCTCTAAAAGTCTCTATGCTTTGTTTTGGAGTTTCTCTGATAATCAATTTCATTTTTTATCCCAAGATGGTTCTCTCAATAAAACATGGAATACGTCGTTGAGTTGCTTATATAATTTGCAGGTATCGCCAACAGTATGAGAATATGGTATGCTCATTCGATGTCTCGTGATAGAATGCTTAATCATAGTCCAAGGGGTTTAGAGTGGGCTCTCTAATATATACTATTCTAGTGCAACCAATTGAGTTGTTAATTGAATTACTTTTTGTATTCTTTTATAAAGCTTTTGATAATTATGGTTTTGCAATTGCTGGAATTAGCTTGTTTGTAGGCTTCTTAACACTTCCTCTGTATCGCGTAGCTGACCAGTTACAAAGAAAAGAACGCGATATGCGTGTTGCAATGCAACCAGGAATACAGCGAATTAAGACTGCGTTCAAAGGTGATGAGCAGTACATGATTCTCTCTACGTTCTACCGCCAAAATCATTATCATCCAGCATACGCCTTGCGTAGTTCAGTAAGTCTCCTGATCCAGGTCCCTTTCTTTATTGCAGCATATCATTTTCTTTCTCATCTACCACAGCTGCAAGGAGAATCGTTCCTATTCATCCAAGACTTAGGAAGACCAGACGGATTGCTCTCAATTGGTTCCTTCTCCATTAATGTGTTACCCATTCTTATGACAGTGGTCAATGTTGCTGCTGGTATCATCTACACAAAAGGCTTTCCTCTTCGTGACAAGCTTCAGTTATATGGAATGGCAGGGCTCTTCTTGGTTCTACTTTACAATTCTCCAGCTGGTTTAGTCTTCTACTGGACACTGAACAATGTATTCTCATTGATCAAGAATATTTTTTATAAGTTAAAGCAACCTTTAAAAGTTTTGTATATTCTTGCCGTTATAGGCGCTGTGGGAATGGTCAGTGCAATTCTTTTAATTAAGTCGGACTTCCCGCTGATAAAGCGTCTAGTATTACTATTTGGGGTCGTGATTATTATTGCACTGCCTCTCCTTATAAAGGCTGTGCAGCTTTTCCAGGCTCGGTATCTTGCAAGGTTTATGGAGAACAAAAAGCAAGTTGCTCTTTTATTCATTCTCTCTATGGTAATGATGTGGTTGATTTCCTCATTCGTGATTCCTGCGAATCTTATTGCAACTTCTCCTATAGAATTTTCATTTACTGGTGTTGTTCAGAATCCTCTATTCTATGTCTATCAAACTGCTTTGTTGTTTTTTGGCTTTTTTGTTATCTGGCCCATTTTTATATATGGTATGGCTTCTAAAGAAATGAGGAGTTTGTTTGCTTTTCTTGCGCTGGTATTTTCTTTATCAGCGGTAGTTAACGTATTTGTTTTCCCAGGAGCATATGGAAATGTAAGTAAGGTTTTGCTTTTTGATGAGCCAGCTCTTTTACGAGCTTCTACGTTACAAACCATTATTCCCCTCCTTGTTACATTGGCTATTTTCATTGTCATTACCTTATTGTTTAGGGGTATTAGGTTACGAATACTTACCAGCTTGCTAACAATCACAGTACTCGCTTCGGCCGCAAATGGGATATATACAATGATAAATATCCAAAAAGCGTATGCGATTCATGCAAAGAACGTAGAAGGAAATTCTCTTACTGAGATTCAAAGTGACCGGATGAAACCAGTCATTCAGCTTAACAAAGAAGGTAAGAATGTGGTAGTTCTCTTCTTGGATCGGGCAATCAGTTCGTATCTGCCAATTATTTTCAACCAGTTTCCTGAACTCGAAGAACAATATACGGGATTTACGTTTTATCCAAACACAGTATCTCCAGGTAAAGTAACCCTCACGGGATCTCCTCCAATCATGGGTGGATATGAATATTTACCATCTGCTATCAATCTTCGAGAGGATGAGAAGCTGGTCGATAAGCATAATGAAGCATCATTAGTTCTTCCTTTGCTTTTTTCTGAAACTGGATATGATGTATCAGTTTTTGATCCACCTTTGGCTAATTACCAATGGGAGAGTGATTTTTCAGCCTTTAAAACATTTCCAGATGTACATGTAAGTAGTTTGAAAGGAAGATATTCATCACAATATAAAATGGAACATCCTGAGATTGATCTCTGGGGCCCCGAATATGAGAGTAATCTTATAACAAGACGAATGCCCATGTTCTCGTTGCTCCGTATTGCTTATCCTATATTGAGACAGTTGTTCTACTACGAGGGGACATACTTCCTCATGGATGAGAATACACAGAACACTAATAGTTTTATTGATTCATACTCTGTACTTCATTATTTACCAAGACTTACCTCAACTGTAACAGAGAAGAATTCATTCATCTTTATGGTTAATGATACAACGCATGAACCAATTTTCTTACAGGCCCCTGAATATGAACCAGTTGTAGATGTAACAGATATCAGGAATCCTCTTCAAGAAGATGAATTTTATGATGAAAAGGCACAAATCCACTACCATGCAAATGTAGCGGCTCTAAGAAAAATTGGCATATGGCTCGATTATCTTAGAGAGGAAGCGGTTTTTAACAATACAAGGATTATTATTGTTTCTGATCATGGGAATACGGTAGCGACACCGGCTTTTAGAGATTTCACAGAAAATGGATTATTATTGGCATCCTATAACGCATTACTGATGGTAAAGGATTTCGAAAGTACAAAACCGATGCAAACAGATAATTCCTTTATGACTACAGCGGATGTACCGATTCTAGCGCTTGACCAGATAAGAGAACCGGCTATAAATCCTTTCACAGGCAAAGATGTATTTGAAGTTGTCGATAAGAGTTTAATCGAGTGTTATTACTCATCCCACGATCCTCAAAATAATCGTGGAAATAAATTCGACTATAATGCTCAATATAGTTTTTCCATCCATGATTCTATCTTTGAAGAATCGAACTGGACCCCATTAGGACAGGAGTAATTGTAATGATACTTTGCTATATAGACCCAGGTACAGGAAGCATGCTTTTCTCCATTGTTATCGGTTTGGTAACCATGCTCTATTTCTTGGGTAAGGCACTGTGGATTAAACTTAAATTTGTATTTACTGGAGGGAAAGCCACAAATTCAAAGAACTACTATCCCTTGGTAATCTATTCAGAAGGAAAGCGCTACTATGCTGTTTTTAGACCTATCCTTGTCGCACTGGAGAAAAAAGGTATACCTACAATGTTCTTTACCTCCTCAGAAGATGATCCAGTCTTCAATGATAGCTATATGCATATAACTACAGAATACATTGGAGAAGGGAATAAGGCTTTCACCCGATTGAATTTTCTGGAAGCAGATGTATGTCTCATGACTACTCCCGGGCTTGATGTGTATCAGCTCAAACGATCTAGGGGAGTAAAGCATTACTCACATGTGCTCCATGCTGTTGATGATGCAACCAGTTATCGTCTATTTGGATTGGACTACTTTGATTCAGTCCTGCTTTCAGGAGAATACCAAAAAGAACATATTCGTCTACTTGAACAGAAGAGGGGAATCAAGGAGAAGGAGCTTGTGGTAGTGGGATGTCCATATCTGGATGTCTTACAAGAGAAAGTATTTACTTTACCGGAGAATGGTAGTGATGGATTTACTGTCCTTGTGGCTCCATCTTGGGGGAAAAGCGGTATTCTAAGTCGATATGGATCTTCTCTTCTCGACCGATTGGTCGAAACAGGATTTCAGATCATCGTTAGGCCACATCCGCAGTCAAAGCAATCAGAGAAGGATGTGCTCGACGAATTGACGAATCGGTACGCTGAGAATAAGAACCTTTCTTGGGATTACAGCACTGAGAATTTGCATGCACTCTCAAGCTCTGATATCATGATTAGTGATTTTTCCGGAGTAATCTTTGACTATACCTTTTTGTTTGACCGACCATTCCTCTATGTGACAGGCGAATATGACTCAATGCCGTATGATTCCTATGATATAGATGAACAACCTTGGAAGTTCAGAATTCTTCCCAAAATCGGAAGGGAACTAAAGAAGGAAGAATTTCCCAGAATCAAGGAAGTATTGCTGGAAGCTGTAAACAATCGAGAACTTCAAGTTAATCGAAAAGTAGCCAAACAGACTGCATGGCAGTATCAGGGAGAGAGTGGAGAACGAATAGCAACCTACCTTGCAAGCTTGTTGCTTGTGAAGGACTCTGATAGTGAGGAGATGGCATAATGCAGGCAATTATATTAGCAGCTGGGATGGGAAAGCGACTCAAAGAACTCACAAAGAACAATACCAAATGTATGGTTTCTGTAAACGATGAAACGCTCATCGAACGTGTCCTACGTCAATTGGATGCTTTGCATCTTGATCGAATTATCCTTGTTGTTGGATATAAGGGAGAGATGCTCACCCAGTATGTGCACGCCCTACACATAAAGACTCCGGTTGTATTTGTTACCAACAGCGTTTTTGACAAGACTAACAATATCTACTCTCTGTATTTGGCAAAGGAGTATCTTTCAGAAGATGATACCTTGTTGCTTGAATCTGACCTTATTATTGAAGTTGGTGTGCTTGAAAAAATGCTCCAGCATCAGGAACCAAACCTTGTACTTGTTGCAAAGTATGAAAGTTGGATGGATGGAACTGTCGTAACCTTGGATGATAAGCAACGAATTACCGGTTTCTTGGATAAGAAACAGTTTCGTTTTTGTGATACCAGCACCTATTACAAGACGGTGAATATTTACCGGTTCAGCAAAGAGTTCTCCAATTCTCACTATATTCCCTTCTTGGAGGCATACAGCAAAGCGCTCGGCAATAATGAATATTATGAACAGGTCCTTAAGGTAATTGCCCTTTTGGATGAACCAAAGATCAAGGCAATGGTTCTTGATAAAGAACGCTGGTATGAGATTGATGATATCCAGGATTTGGACATTGCTCAGTGCTTGTTTGAGCCGGATGCAAAGAGGCGATTTGAGAAAATAAATTCCCGCTATGGTGGGTTTTGGAGATTCCCCAATTTATTGGACTTCTGTTATTTGGTAAATCCTTACTTTCCTCCAGCAAAATTGGTTGATGAGATGAAGGTGAGTTTTGATATCCTTTTACGCCAATACCCAAGCGGGCAAAACGTAAATAATTTACTTGCAGCAAACTATTATGGGTTACATCCTGAAAATGTACTTGTTGGAAATGGAGCTGCTGAACTGATCAAGGCCTTGATTGAGAAAACAAAAGGGCGAATAGGAATGTTGAGCCCTTCCTTCGATGAATATCGTAATCGAGCAAAGGAAGATCAACTCTCCATATTCCCCATTACTTCTCAAGATTTTTCTTATACTGCTAAAGATATTATCAAATTCTATGAGCATACAGAGCTAGAAATGCTTCTGTTGATAAATCCTGATAATCCATCAGGGAACTACATTCCTGTAACTGATGTACTTGCAATGATAGAGTGGGCAGAAAAGCGGAACATCCTTGTGGTCGTTGATGAATCGTTCAGCGATTTTGCTGATGTTTCAGAGCCTACGTCCCTGTTGGACCAAGAGATACTAGATACCCATCGGAATCTTATTGTTATCAAGAGTATTTCTAAATCATTTGGGGTTCCTGGTATTAGGTTAGGTATTTGGGCTACTAGCAATACGGACGTACTAAGCATTATTGCTCGTGAGCTTTCCATTTGGAACATCAACTCATTTGGGGAATTCTTTTTGCAGATTTGGAATAAATACCGTAGAGACTATGAGATTGCACTTGATGCTATAAAAACCGAACGCAATCGTTTTGAACAAGCATTGCAACAGATCAAGTTCCTCGAAGTTTTTCACTCAGAAGCAAATTATATCATGTGCGAAGTAAAAGCCCCATTGCAATCGTATAACCTGGCAGTTGATCTATTGGAGAAATATGGCATATTGATAAAGGATCTTTCAAAGAAGAAGGGTATTGCTCCAAAACAATGTATACGTCTAGCAGTAAGAAATAGAGAGGACAACGATAGATTGCTTACTGCGTTGCAATCGTTTTAAAAGCAACCATTTCTGGACTCCCTACCCATCTCATGATACCGTCATAGGGTGAGGTAGTCGAAATGGAAGTAGCGAAGAAATCCCATGGGTCATTTACCATGCCAGGTGAAGCTGGCTATGAAGAACTTTCTCTCTCTCTAGCAGAGAAGTGGGGAGCTGATGTCATTCGCGATTGCGATGGGACCAAGCTCTCTCCACGATTGCTGGAGGCGGGTATGGATGTATATTCCACCATCTGCATCATCCGTGAACACAACGAGTTTGCCACAGCCCATCCACAGTTCCAGCAGCAAACCTTTCTGGAGAGTGAGCGGGTAGTAAGTACCTCCAAAACAGTGAAGATTCCACTGCTTTCACGATACTTCTCAAAGCAGTTTGAAGTTAATGAATCATCGGTACCGTATTGGCAGGTACTTGACCGAACAACTGGAGAAGAGATCCTTGCTTCATCATGGCGGTATAATACTACAACCAAATCAGTCACCATCGAGGGTTGCATACCCTTTCACCAATACAGTGTGAACTTCCTTGCTTTCCGCATCTGGGAAGAGATAAACATGTACAATCACGTAACCAACAATTGGAAAAGCGAACCACTTAGGCAGTTGGACCCCCGGTACCCTGAGGTCCAAAGCTATTTGCGTTCCTATTTGGTTCGCTGGTGCGAGGAGCACCCAGAGACAGATGTCATGCGGTTTACCTCCCTCTTCTACAACTTTGTATGGATATGGGGAAGTGATGAGCGAAACCGGAATCTCTTTACCGACTGGGCTTCCTATGACTTCACGGTCAGTCCGCTTGCTTTGGACCAGTTTGAAGCACAGTATGGATATCGCCTCACCGGTGAGGATTTCATAAACAATGGGAATCGCAATCCTTCCCATATTACCTGGAATAAAAGGATGATGGATTACCTCTGGTTCACCAATGCCTTTGTCTGTTCGTATGCCAAAGAGCTGGTTGATATTGTGCACCACTACGGTAAGAAAGCCTATGTGTTCTACGATGATAGCTGGGTTGGAATGGAACCACAGTCAGAGGCCTTCCAGACAATCGGGTTCGATGGAATCATAAAGTGTGTTTTCTCTGGATTCGAGGTTCGTCTCTGTAATGCTGTTCCAGGAGGGCTTACTCATGAGTTGAGGTTGCATCCTTATCTCTTCCCTGTGGGACTCGGAGGAGCACCTACATTCAAGGAGGGAGGCAATCCAGCGCTCGATGCACAGAAGTACTGGGTGAACGTCAGAAGAGCGATGCTTAGGGCTCCCATCGACCGAATTGGCTTAGGTGGTTATTTGCACCTGACTGAAGGCTTTCCTGATTTTGTTGAAACCATAGCGGACATAGCTGATCAGTTCAGGAAGATCAAGGAGCTACATCAGATATCAGAGGTATACATTACTTCATTGAAGATTGGCATTCTCAGTAGTTGGGGAAAGCTCAGAACCTGGACGTGCGGTGGGCACTACCATGAACACCCAGATCTGGATTTGATTAACATACTGGAAAGCCTCTCTGGTCTTCCCTATACCGTTGATTTCTTAAGTTTTGATGAAGTAAAAAAGGAAACCCTTGATTCCCTTGATATCATAATCAATGCAGGTTTCGAAGGGAGTAGCTGGAGTGGGGGAGAGAACTGGGATAATGCTGAGGTAGTTAGGTCGCTTACCCAGTGGGTCTATGAGGGGGGAACCTTTTTAGGTGTAAATGCACCCTCTGCAATTAATCATTCATTTAGAATGGCGCATGTGCTCGGTGTTGATAGTGATGATGGAAGGCGATTATGTCATGGACAGTGGGAAGTGGATGTTGCACAAGATTCCAAGTCACAATTAAAAATCCAACCCAAGCAAGGGCTTTACCTGATTGATGGTGACACCTCTGTGCAGCAATCACAGGATGGATTACCAACATACACAGAACGAACTTTCGGGCAGGGTAAGGGTATCTATCTTTCAGAGTATAGATATTCTCCTGAGAATACCTTTGCACTACGTTCAATCCTTGAACAAGGAATGAAAACAGAAGCTCTCTTTACCACTGATAATCCCAACATAGATTGCGCATACTTTCCGAAAGCAAAGACGCTTGTACTGGTGAATGGAGGTGAAAAGGAGCAGAAGGTATGTGTAAATACCTTCGATGGACAACTTCTTGAAACAATAGAAGGATTTGACGTGAAATTCATATCCGTAAATAGGCTGGAAATTTGAGTTATTGCAGTTTCTTTGAATTACTGCAATACTCATCTAGGCGAGGAATGGGTATGGATATTGAAACGAAACGATCAGCAATGGACTATGCTTGTGATATATCTTTAGGGATGTTGCTTTTTGTTTTGTTTACTTTCTCCACAAACGCAAAATCGCTCTTTCTTCCCCTTGAGATTCTCTTTATCGGTCTCTTTGGAGCAAGATTCCTCATACAGAAATCAAGGTTATCTCTATACGCAGTCTGGAGCATTGGTCTTGCAATCATCGCCGGAATTTCAACACTATATGCCCCGATTCAAGAAGCAGCCATAAAATGGGCAATTTCAGTTTTTCAGGTAGTAATTTTTGGGAATCTTGTGGTGCCCTATTTACGGTCATCTCAGAGAAATATGCATGTAATGTTGTATTCTTTTCTCATCGCAGTGATTGGCCTAAGTGTGAGATTGCTGCTTTCAGCACCAATTGAAGAGTTGATAAGAAGTCGGTTAGGAACGACAATTGGCATGAATGCAAACCATGTTGGATTTCTACTTGTAGCAGGAGCATTGGTGGCATTATATTTCGGAATGTCAAAAAAAGGCTGGTGGTTACTTCCCCTTTTCTTGGGGTTTTCTCTTTTCAGCCTATTCTCAGGATCAAGAAAAGTTATTGCACTTCTTGTTTTGGGGTCTCTTCTTCTAATAATTCTCTCTAGAAAGAATTATATGCAAATGATCATTGCATCAGTAATATGCCTATTTTTTGCAGTAGGAGTTATTTTTATAGCATTGCATTGGGAACCTGTGTATAAAATTCTTGGGCAAAGAGTAGAGAGTTTTTTGGGATTTTTCATTACAGGAACTACTGATGGAAGTACTTCGATACGCTTTGAGATGATTCAACATGGTTGGGGAATGTTCTTGGAAAAACCATTTTTTGGTTGGGGACTTCATGCTTTTACTGATATTTCAGGTTATGGATTTTATTCTCATAATAACTACATAGAGATTCTTGTATCGTGGGGATTGTTTGGATTTCTCTGGTATTATCTGCCAATTTTGGTACTCTTAGTGATTGGTATTAAAAATATATTGATAAAGAAGTCATCCAAGCTTGTTGCTTTTTCGGTTGCAATACTCGTTGCTCTATTAGTAGATGATTTTGGCCGTGTCCGGGTTTTTGATGAAGCTACACATTTCTTGTATGCCTTTTCCTATGTTGCGATTCTGTGGGATTATCCACAAAAAGGTCCTGATATTTTTACTCTAGGAAAGAGGTTTGTATATATCCTAACTCCATCTAAGTTTCGTTCCCACTCTTCATTTACACCCAATCATATCAATGATACGCTATAGTACATTTATGTGAACATAAAAAGGCATACATTACTTTTGTATCTTGGATATCAAATTTCTTGCTTGAGTAATGCAGCGCAAACTGGGATGTCTTTTTGTATTGAGGTGATATGAATACTGCAACCATTCTCATTCTATCCAATGATGTGGATTACCTATATACGCTGAGACTTGAAACAATTGAGCGATTGCTCAAGGATGGTTTCTCTGTATCCCTTTCAGCTCCCTCCAATGACAGAGTTGAGTTTTTTGAGCAATTAGGTTGTACCTTCTATCCAACTGAGTTCACTCCACGAGGAAAGAATCCAGTTTCAAATCTGGCGCTCCTTCTAAAATATGTGCGTCTGATTAAACAAGTACAACCTCATGTGGTTCTCACCTATACCATTAAGGCAAACATCTATGGGGGATTGGTATGTAGAATGTTGCATGCCCCTCAAATCGCCAACATGACAGGGCTAGGAAAAGCTTTGATGGGTAAGGGGGTTTTACAATCAACAATCCAAAGATTGCTTCGTATTGCTTTCAAGCGAGCGAGTACGGTATTTCTGCAAAATGAGCGTGACTTGAATTATTTCTTGGACCATAAGATAACCAACAAAGAGCAATCAGTATTGATTCCAGGCTCTGGAGTCAATCTTGCTCGCCATTCCTTGGAGGAGTATCCAGAGGATGATGGGACTATCAGACTCATCTTCATTGCTAGAATCATTAAGGATAAGGGCATCGAGGAGATGATGGCTGCGGCAATCAAGATTCACCAAATACATCCTCATGTTACCTGTGACATTGCTGGATTCATAGGAGAAGATGAGTATGAATCACAGCTCAAAGTCTATAGTGATTCAGGAGCAGGAACCTATCTTGGATTCCAAAAAGATATTCATACATTGATAAAAAGAAGTCATGCAGTTGTTCTTCCTTCCTATCACTTGGAGGGTATTGCGAATGTACTTCTGGAAGGAGCTGCCTGTGGGCGTCCTGTACTCTCTACGAACCATATTGGGTGTAGAGAAACCTTCGATGATGGAGTATCTGGAATCATGTTTGAGCCAAGATCTACTGAAGCGCTTGTTAATGCTATTGAGCAGTTTATTGCTGTTCCTTATGAGAAAAAAAGAGCAATGGGACTTGCTGGAAGGAAGAAAGTTGAGAAAGAATTCAACCGGCAGGTCATTGTAGAAGCTTATATGAATGCAATAGATAGGGTGTTTTTGGGAACACCGGAACAGGGGGCATAGATTGAAGTCTGATCTTGAAGTAAGGGCAGAGCCGATACGTGTATTGCAAATCCTAGGGGGACTTTTTCATGGAGGAGCGGAGGCCATGATTATGAGCCTCTATCGTCATATGGATACTTCTAAGGTTCAGTTTGATTTTCTTGTTCATACTGATCAAGAGGGAGTATATGATAAAGAGATTATTGACTGTGGTGGAAAGATTCATCACGCTCCTGAGTATCATGGGTATAATCATTTTGCGTATAAAGCCTGGTGGCAATCTTTTTTAAAAGAACATCCTGAGTATCATATTCTACACTTTCATATCCGTGGGACTGCAGCAATCGTAATTCCTATTGCAAAGAGAATGGGAAGGATTACTATTGCTCATTCCCACAGCACTGGTAATGGGAAAAGTATTAAGGCTGCATTGAAGAATGTGTTGCAACATTCTTTAAAAAACCAAGCTGATTATCTTTTTGCCTGTTCTGAGCCTGCCGCGATTTGGCTATTTGGAAAGAAGGTGCTCCGAGCAGATAATTTCTTTCTTTGGAAAAATGCAATCGATACAAATAGGTTTTCCTTTGATCAGGATATTAGACAAAAGATGAGAGCTTCTTTTGGATATGACGATACTTTTGTTATTGGCCATGTAGGTCGATTTATAGCTGCTAAGAACCATATGTTTCTATTGGATGTATTTTCTGAAGTATATAAACAGAATTCCAATGCACGACTGCTGCTTATCGGAGACGGTGAATTAAGATTGCCAATTGAACAAAAGATCCAATCAATGCATTTGGATGATGTGGTAACTTTGGCAGGATCTCGATCAGATGTGCAGGATTGCTTACAAGCAATGGATGTATTCTTATTCCCCTCACTTTTTGAAGGTCTCGGAATTGTTGCAATCGAAGCACAGGCAAGTGGCTTGCCATGCATCGTGTCTGATTCTATACCACAAGAGGTGAAAATGTCAGAATTGCTCACGTTTGTTTCATTGAAAAAGCCAACAGAATATTGGGCTCAGCAGGTTCTCTCTCATTATAAAGAAATACGTAGGGCAGGAGATGTAGAGCAGATTAAAAAGGCAGGATATGACATTATTGAGTCTGCACAAGCTTTACAGGCATTTTATCTTCATCCTCAAAGAAGACTAGAAAAAGAGTAGAATCACAATAAAAACAACTCACCCCCTGCAACTCTACCTAGGAATCAACTGAGACTGCGATACATGCTTTGTCTTAGCATAGGTGCCTGTGCTGATAACTTGCTTGAGAATCCTTACTCCAAGGATTCCCTTATCCGGAAAGGAAGTTCAAAGGTGGTAATGGGAACATTCCAGAATGAAGAGAAATCGCGGTTGTAAAACCCTACCACCCGTACCCGGGAGGTGATTTCATATCTCAAATTCTATAGAGAGGGGGAGAAACCCACATTGGTCTCTCCCCATACTCCAGTATCCTTGATTCTTGTCAGATCAATTCCAGCTCAGCATCGAACTCCCCGTCAAGCGGGTAGATGGGCCTGGAGAGCTCCCTGTAGGGCAGGCGGGTGAAGAGCTCGTCGGTGCTGCCGGTGGTGAGTGCCATCATCGACCGCTTTGCAATCGAGCGTATCTCCGGTTCCAGGTAGCCCAGCTTCACCACGATTGCCTTGCACCGTGTCGGCTCAGCCCCGAGGATCCTCATCATCTCAGGGTCGTAGCATCCTACATGCTTGCTCGCCACCACCACGTGCACCCCTCCCATCTCCAGGAGGGCAAGGTCGACGTTGTTCGCCCCTTCCCATTTCTCCTTGAGAGAGATGACCTTGGCCTCAGCCTCGATGGGGCTGCTCTTCTCTTTGTCGAACTTCGCTCCCAGTGAGCAGTGGAAGGAAGAACCGATTCCCTCGCGCAAGGCCTGTGCCACCACAGGTGGGTCATAGAACCCCTGGTAGAGCAGGGGAGGGTCAAGTGTGGAGAGGACGGGGTCGTCCATGACCAGGCGCAGGAAGTTCGTCACATCCCCGCTGCCACCTGCTGTTGGGTTGTCCCCACTGTCGCTGATGACCACCGGGTACACACCTTCTGCAATCGACTCCTTGGTCGCTCCTATAGCATCGCTGGGCATCCTGGTCTCGTTGTAGAACCCGAACTCGGCCCTCCGGCCCCAGAATATGGCTGCCAGTTCCTTTGTTATCTCATCGGCCCTCTTTTGGTCGTCCTGGGTCACCACCACCGCATGCACCGCGTTCTCCCTCTCATCCGCCCAGGGGAAGCCGAGGGTGTAGGAACAGGCAAGCACGCCTTCTTCCTTCTCCCGTTCCCTCAGCTCCTGGATGAGACTTCTCATCGGCTCCACGCTGGTCTCGCTCTGCTCCCCGGCGATAAGCATCGGTATCCTCACCATGGCCATGGTGGGTCTCTTGCCTGACTCAAGGGTGCGGATGACCATCAGGGCGGCGTGGATGCCGGTCTCGTATGTGTCGGTGTGCGGGGCACACTTGTATCCCACGAACCCGTCAGCTGCCTTCCTCATTCGTCTGGTGAGGGTGGCATGCATGTCCAGGCTGGTGAGGATGGGGATGGAGGGCTGGATCAGCCTTACCGCCTCAAGCAGGTCCCCCTCGGCCTCCCCGATGCCCTGAACCCGCATGCTGCCGTGCAGCGAGAGGCAGATGGCGTCAAGCTCACCTGCATCCCTCAGGTCCTGCAGCAGTTCTTCCTTGAGCTCCTGGTAGTATGTTCTGTCCCACACCCCGTTGGGCACGGCACGAGCAACCAGGGAGGGGATGACCTCATAGCCTGCAGCGATGAGGGTGTTGATGATCCCGCTTGCTGAGCTCTCCTTCTTTGTGAAAAGCTCCTCCTTGCGGCTCACCCAGATCTCATCACGGGAGGTGATGATGGGGTTGAAGGTGTCGGACTCATGATGTAGCCCGCCCACGAAGACTCGTCCCTTCATCACCTGCCCCCTTTCTGGGAGACCACGGTTCCCACCCGGCCCTTGTCGGTGTGCTTGAGACTGAACTCCGTCTGGCGGAGCATGCCGCCCATGTAGATGTGGTCGGGCCTGTAGGTCATGCGGGACTCGTAGGTGCCGTCCAGCGCCACATGGTACTCCTTTGCCCCCAGTGCTTCCTGGATCCTGGTGAAGTTTCTCTCGGTGATGCCGCAGCCCGGCATGACGATGATGCGCTCGCCTGCCTGGTCGATCAGGCTTTTCAGTGTCTCCAGCCCCTCGGTGACGGTCTCCTCCAGACCGCTGGTGAGCACCCGGTCTGCCCCGAGCTCAATGAGCTTCTCCAGGGACCTTGAGGCGTCGCGGCTCATGTCGAAGGCACGATGGAAGGTGACCGAGCAGGGGCGAGCGATCTCGATGAGCTGTCTGCTGCGCTCCATGTCGATCTCCCCGTCGGGGGTGAGGATGCCGAAGACGATGCCGTTGGCCCCCTCCTCACGGAAGAGCCTTGCATCCTCCTTCATCGCCTCGAACTCCAGGTCCGAGTAGCAGAAGTCGCCGCCTCGGGGGCGGACCATGACATTCATGGCTATGGTGGAGTTTGCCCTGGCTGCCTTGAAGGCTCCCAGTGATGGGGTGGTGCCCCCCTCGAACAGGTCGGCGCAGAACTCCACGCGGTCGGCCCCGCCTTGCTCGGCTGCGATTACGCTCTCGATCGATTCCAGACAAATTTCAATCTTCATTATTATTCTCTCCATAGCAAAGACAGATCATTTGGTGGCATGTGAAAGAAGGAACCGTGAAGCGGACGCTTCCATTAACAAATGTAAACGAAATTTTCTCCCCAGTAGGCACCAAATAGACCGAATGAATAGGTTGTTTGACTTGTATTTCGATATCTGATGCAGGGACGGGAAGATGATCCTCTACCACTTCCATGTTCTTACCGCGCACCACTTTTGAGCCGTGAAGTATATGCACTACATAACGGGAGAGTCCTTTCTGCTCCATGATGGAGAGTTCAACTTGAGAAGGATAGGAGGTGCTGATAATAGGTCTCTCTAATAACTTCTTAAGCGATTCAAGCACCAGATATTTTGCTGCAAGATTACCCTTCAATGCGTACTCTGAAAAGAAGTTCCATACAGCATAGATAGTTTGCTCATTTTGTACCATTCCGGGACCTTTCCGATCCAATGAACTAGCTGTGTGGTAATGTGAGGAAAAATGTTCCACACTTCGGTTGAAGAAAGATTCCTGTATGAATCCGAGTATAGTAGGGGAATCTCCTTCAAGTATTTCAATTTCTTGGCTTCCTTGATACATGACGAAGGAATCACTGGAGAGAGAAATCACTGGGGAACATGGTTCAATATAGTTGGGAATCGATTGGTTTTGTCCCTTCCAGTATACCCCAAAACGTTTAGAGAGCTTTCCATTCTCCTTGATGCCACTTATACCCGTCGCGAGAATTTTTCCTCCATTTTGTAGATATGTATCCAAACGATTTTCAAGTTCTTCGCTCAAGGCGATCCGATCAGGAAGGATGATAACTTTATACGGAGTAAAGGAGTCGCTTGCTGACAATATATCAAACAACAGATGCCCTTCTTGCAGGATTCTTACTGCACCAATATCGCTGCTGCCTTGCAAGAGTGATGCATTTACCCCATCAATATGGTAGTTGCCTGCTGACTCGGTAGAAAGAACCCCAATCTCCGTAACGGCAGTTACATCGGTGCACCAGGGTTGCTTTGCTTCCACTTCTTGGTAGATGGTGCCAATAATGGAATAGAGTCCATCTTCAAGTTTTCCGAATGGATGCATTTGGTCTCCGATGGAACACCCAGCACCATTTGCAAGAAACCGAGATACTTCATATCGCATTCCATTGGGATGTTTGTACCCACCAAAGTCACCCCATCCGAACTGAAAACGGCCGGTCATACCGAGGTATGGCTTCCCAAAATGTTGTACAAATCTTGAGGAGAGGAGAAAGTGGTCATATCCCCACCCCCCTGAGGGTAGTGATTCCAACTCCAGATGAGAATTTACATGCATGAGGTCAAGTCGACCACGATTGATATGACCGCTGTTGTGGAAAATTTCGATGCCAGGTTGCACCCTCTCCACAGTCTTTTTGACTTGTTCGATATAGTGTATATAGGTGTGTTCCCAGATTGATTGCATCTGGGAAGCATCGCTTGGGTCTATTCCTTGATCTTGGGCTGTTTGCATGCATGAGGCGCAGTAGCAGGTACGTACTCCTACAATATCGAGGAATATGCCATCAACTTGGTATATAGATAGTACTTCCTCGATTTGGTCACAGATTCGTCCAAGATACGGGGTATTCATGCAAAACTGATGATACCCTGGGGTGAAAAAGTCGGTTGTGGAGTCAAGCTTTTGATCTTGCTTTCTCATCAGATACTGGTTTTGTGCTAGAGCAATAACTTCGTCATAACCCACTGAGAGATAGGCCTCCACCGATATTCCCAATTCCTTCGCAGCACTGAGCATCTCGCCAAACAGGTCAAATGAGAGATGAGGATGCATAGGAAATTTTTCGGAAGGATAGTACATCCATCCATGATGACATTTTGCACATAAGGTGATGGAATCAACGTGAGCAGCCTTGAGGGCTTGTTTGAATTGGTCTTTTGAAAAGTCTTTCCCAATGCCCTCGATTAGCCCAGAAGTATGGAAATCGAGGTGGATATGACGGAAAGGGATACTATACATGGTTAGTTACGTCCTCTGTTGAATGAGGGGGGAGGCCCCCCTCATTCAACGAATGATGATTTACGAGAATGTTATTAGCTTAATTTGATCCGTTCTGTCTGTCGTAAGCTTTCTGGTTCAATGCAAGGATTCCCTCAAGATCAAGTTTCGCGAGACCTTCCACATATTGGTTCCAGTCTGCATCCACATCCCAGTTTCCGGTGATGAACTTCACCAAGGACTGGCGAACATAGTTGGCATAAGCTACACGCTTGGAAGCAAAAGCCTGTTCCTCGTCCTCAAGGAAACGCAGCGTTGGGATTTCCAGTTCTGGTCTTGCATACGGTTCATACAGTTGCTGTGTGATCTGGAACAACAAGGCTTCAAGACCTTCAGCACTGTGGAGATCAGTATTAGGATCAACTGATTCCCCATTTCTCATTCTGGACGTATTGGCCCGGACTCCCAACATTACAAAGCAATCGTTCTGGGGATCCATATCATTCCAGGGTTTCAGCAGTTTATAGATTGCCTGTTTTCCATCGAGACCGACTTCCCCATCTTTTGCATATCTCCAACCTTCTCCCTCAAAACCATAGTTAGACATCAGGGTGCCTTCATCGGAGTAGAGGAAGTCAATCATACGTGCAACAGCTGCGGGGTTTTTACTATCTTTGGAAATTGCAACATTACCAATGACAGGAGCCTGCAAGAAGTAGCGTACGAATTGTGCTCCTTCTGGTCCCTGCAATGGAGCCATTGCACGGTAGTTACGATAACGATCACCACCAACAATTGAGAACATACCGCCATATCCACCAGCTACTACTCCTACTATTGGATCTTCAGGACCTTCTACCAACTGGGTCAATTGATCGGAATCCTGTGAGTACGTTGCAGGATAGATCAATCCCTCTGAATACAGTTTTGCCAAATAGTGCAGTGCATTTTTGTAAGCAGGTGTGTTCACCATGGTTTTGATTGTATCGCCTTCACGATAGAACCCAATTGCGGTGTTCACATTGGCATCCAGCGATGCCACTAGATTGGTGTAGGTAAATGCATTAATCAGGAACGTCTCAGGATTGTTGTTCCATCCGGAAACTGCACCAGCCATGGGAATCTCATCTTTTTTGCCATTCCCATTAGGGTCACGATCACGGAATGCAACCAAAACTTCATACAGTTCATCGGTGGTGGTAGGCATATCCAATCCAAGTTCTTCGAGCCAGGGTTCGTAGATGAACATTTTCTGAGACATGCTGCAGTGGTAGCATTCATTGAAGTCTGGCAGACTGTAGATATTGCCATCAGGAGCGGTCAGGAATTGTCTGCTTCCTGGTCTCTCATCCAACAACTTGGAAAGGTTAGGCATATACTGGTCGATGAGATCATTGAGTGGGAGGAACATCTGCTCCTGCACTCCATAGGTCATTTCCTGCGATACGCCTATTCCTTGCTCTTGGTTGCCCAAGCCAAAGAACACATCGGGATAATCCCCTGAAGCAAGGATGATATTGAGTTTCTCCTTGACTGCATCACGGGGGATGGTTTCCCAGTCAATGGAGACCCCTGTTTTCTCTGTCCAATAGTTTGCAAATCTATTCGTTTCAAAGTTCTCGATATAGACTGGCTGTAATGTCAGAAATGACAAGGTCACTGGTTTTTCGACGACCGGATAGGTTCCTACCGGGGTTACTGATACAACTTCGGCATCCGATGCTGCGTCACCTTTGCCTTGTGCTGCCAAGCTGAAGCTGACCAACAGCACCAGAAGCATGACCAAAGCGACATGTTTTGTTCCTTTTTTCATGATACTCCTCCTAGGATATCGTTAGGATGATTTTTCTCATCCCTTGATTGAACCGAGCATTACCCCTTTTACAAAGTATTTTTGTACAAAGGGATAGATCATTAATAGCGGTGCAGAAGAGACAACAATCAGTGCATATTTCATGACATCAGCCATTCCTTGGCGACGCGCCATTGCAACCATGTCTGCACCCATGGATACATCTGCCTGATTGATAATGAGAATGTTTCTTAAAATGATTTGTAAGGGAAACTTGTTACTGGATTTCAAATAGATCAATGCATCAAAGTACGAGTTCCACAAACCGATGGCATAGTAGAGTGCAATTACTGCGATGATGGCCTGCGAGAGCGGGAGCACGATTGAACGAAGCATACGCATATCGCTTGCACCTTCGATGACTGCTGCCTCGAATAATTCTTCAGAAAGTGAGTTCTTGAAATAGGTAAGGGTAACCATTAAGTTCCAGACACTTAAAGCATTTGGAAGCATGATAGCCCAACGGGTGTCAATCAAGCCGACACTTCGTACCACAAAATACGTAGGGATCAATCCACCGGTAAAAAGCATGGTGAAGATGAACATTCCAGTAAAGAATTTTCTTCCTGGTAGGAACTTTCTGGAGAGCGGGTAGGCTGCCGCGATGGTAAGAACCACACTAATGACTGTTCCTCCTGCTGTATAGATTATGGAGTTCATATATCCGCCAATAACCTGTTTGTTCTTGAACACCGCCTCATAGGCTTTCAGATTAGGTTCCACAGGAAACAGCCACACCCTTCCCGAGATGATAGAATTCGCGCTGCTAAAAGAGCTGCTTACTATATAGATGATGGGATACACCACTGCTATTGTGCAAAAAAACAAGAATAGTTTGTTCACAACATCGAATGATAGATCCGAGAATGAATGTTTCCTTACCATAGACTGGTATCTCCTAATTTTTGTGCAACTCTGTTTACGGTTAGCATGAGCACAAGGTTGATAATTGAATTGAAAAAGCCGACTGCTGTAGAAAAGCTGAAGTCGCTGTTGATCAAACCGATCCGGTAGACATAGGTTGAAATGATTTCACTCGTTTCCAGATTCATCGGATTTTGCATCAGATACACTTTTTCGAATCCGACACTCATGATGTAGCCCATATTCAGGATGAGCAGAATTATTATGGTAGGGCGTATGCCTGGAAGATCGATATGCCATATTCTTTGCCATTTTGAGCATCCATCAACTCGTGCTGCATCATAGAGCTCCGGGTTGATACTGGTTAAAGCTGCAAGATAGATAATTGCATTGTAACCAGTCTGCTGCCATATTCCCGACCAAACATACAGATGTCGGAATGCAGAGGTCGAACCAAACAAATTATCTCCACGATATCCAAAGACCTGCAATACCTTCGTCAGTATTCCTATCCTGGGGTCAAACATCTGCATCATCATGGATACGAGTACCACAGTGGAGATGAAGTAAGGAGCATAGGTAAAGAACTGCACAGTCTTTCTGGCCCGTACATTGGCAAGTTCATTCATCCCTATTGCCAATAAAATTGCCAATGGGAAGGATGCCAAGATGGTATAAACGCTCAATACGATGGTATTACCGATAATCGACCAAAAGTTGGGTGACGTGAAAAACGCTATGAAGTGTTTCATGCCTACCCAGGGACTTCCCCACATACCCTTGCTCACCCGAAAATCCTTGAAAGCCATCTGCAACCCAAGAATCGGGAGATATTTGAATATGATGAGATTTACCAACGGGAATAGCAACAACAGGTATAGTTGCCAGTGTTGTATCATCAGCCGGGATTTCTTCTTGTACAAATCATTCATATGCTCATATCCTTATGTTGAAACGTTTCCACTTATTGCCAAAAATTCTCACTTACAGTACTGCTACAGAATCGCCTTTGATCAATCGGGTCTTCAGTAACATTTCTATCGGTGTTCTATCTTCGATATTTGGATGTTCAATCTGCTGCATCAGTAGATTGACCGCTTGTTTGCCAATTTCAACGATTGGTTGTTCAATGATGGTAATGGGAGGCCCGAGGATAGGGATGGCCCCGATATTGTCAAAGCCAATAAAAGAGATATCCCTGGGGAATTCTATTCGATTGTCACGGCAGTATCGAAGTACACCAATGGTTGTGTAATAGTTTGTAGTGAAAACTCCGGTTATTTCTCCCGTTCTATTCTCCATGATCTTTCTCATGGCATCGTACCCATCCTTGATTGAAAACTCCCCATCATAGAGTAAGGAGCTGTCGATGGATGATCCGAATTCTGAGAAAAACCCTTGTGCACGAAGATATCCAGGTCGGTGCCGCATCTGTGTAATGACCGCAACGCTGCGGTGTCCGAGCCCATAGAAATACTTGCCAGCTTGTTTCCCTGCCTCAAAATCATCACTTCTGATAGTGTCGAACTTTGAGTCTGAGATGTTGCTGTTTATCAGTACCAAGGGGACATCAAGTTTTCCGTAGGTTTCTGCAGTTGCTTTACCATTCGAGGGGAATACTATCAGACCATCTACATCGCGACGAACCAATAATTTGATCTTCTCCCTCTCAAGATTATCGTCTCCCCGTGAATCACACGTAATGGTGTTGAACCCGTGGTCATATGCGACTTGCTCAATGGTTTGAACCAACATAGTGGCAAAGATATCTGTCAAATCAGGGATGACTACACCAATAACGAAAGATCTATTGGTCTTAAGCCCGCGTGCCAATTCATTCCGCTCATACCCGAGTTTCTTTATTGACTGGGCAATTCTTAGTCGGTTCTCTGTTGTCACAGGCTTGTCATTTAAGTAGCGAGATACAGTTCCTACACCGAGGCCAGCATCTCTTGCTACATCCTTGATAGTTGGCAAAATTGTATTCTCCTATTCAGTTGAAACGTTTCCACTTATCAGTATGGTAAAATACCTTTATTCAGTTGTCAATTAAAAAACATGGAAATTATTAGGAAAGGGAGAGAAGGGTTTCGGAGATGAATTCGGTAGTAGAAAGGGGAGTACAGTTAATTCTACCACTTGTGTAGATTGTGAGATTCTACCTGTAAGCTTACCCGCATGCAGTATTGTCTTCATTCGTCTTGAGCTCTTGAATTTCCTTCAGTAGCAACCAGAACCAAAAAAGCATCCCGATAGGGCTTAATATCTCTCTGGAATTGTGGTTTTATTCTTTTTACATGGCTTGCCATATCAATGAATCCTCAATTGGTTTCCATGAAAAACAGGGATTGCTCCAAATCGGCCGCTCAAGTATCCCTTTTCATAGTTCAATCCTGTGGTAAGCTTGAATTCCACAAGGTTGCAGAGATGGCTTCCGTGACCAGGGTCTTTTTCGATCAACCATATTTCATCGCTGCGGAATATATCTGCATCCAGCAGATTGGTGTCATGGGTACTGAAGATCAGTTGGTTGCCCATTTGGGAGTTTGTTGTTTCTGTTATGAAATTCTTGATAAAGTATTGAGCGAGCAAGGTATGGAGACTTCGCTCCAATTCATCAATCACAAAGACAGTGTCTTCCCCATGGATGAGATCCAATGCAGGAAGCAAATGGAGCATCCTGTTCATGCCACTGGAAGCCAATGACATATCAAATTGAATATGCTTCCCGTCCTGCCTTGTATATCCTGCTTCCAGCTTGACCATTTCAAAACCCTCTGCGGTCTTCAGTACAACACCATGCGGGTTCGCATATTCATCATTCAGAGGAACAGCTTCGTTTTCTTGCATCTCCTCGAACATTGAATGATATTGTGCTGCTTCAGCATCTTCAAAACGGGAACAGAACTTTTCAATATCAAAAGGTTTGCGTACTGAGTCCAGTTCATCAATATCGAGGTCCATCTCCTTGATCCGCTCATTTATCTTCTGTAGGGTTTCAGACTGATCATGCAACAGCAACTCAAGTGCTTGTAATTTGCTTTCAGGCATGATGATGAAACAATGGTCTGAAAACCATTCAATAATAGGAGCAAGGATTTTGACATTTCTATTGACTGCTTCACGAAGAAATAGCTCTTCTTGATTTATTCCTTCCATAATAAAGCCAAGGTAGTTTTTACCTTTGGGTGTTGCAGAGATAAGTGCTTGTCCAAATGTAGCCACAGGCTTTCCGTTCTCATTATATCGTTCAAATAGGAGACTTGGTTTTGACGAGAAATATGCTGAAAGCCATTCTTCCTGCACCATCTTCTTGTAGAGCGAAAACCCATAGTCGTACACAATGTCATGATACTTGAATAGAATTGAAAATCTCGTGGGTTCATTTTCCTGTATCGTGTCAGCTAACCTGAATGGAGTGACAGAAGGATATATGTCTTGTGATACGCGCAATTTCATGAAGAAAAGAGCATCGATGAAAGTAGTTTTGCCACTTCCATTTTTTCCATAGATAACTGATACGGGAAGTACATCTACTTTCTTATTCATGGGGGAGTGCAACACATGTTCGCTCTTTTCCTTGATTCGTTTAGCAGGAGCAAGATTAAGCAATGCTTCCTCTTTGAAACTCCTAAAATTGGAAACGGTAAAGTTGATTAACATAGGTGTTTTCTCCTTTTTGGGTATGTTTATGATAAGATGATTAATCCGGATAGTCAACAACAAGATAAGGTTTTAAGAGCAAATACCTTTTTAAGTAGAATAATATTAGTAATTATCATTGAATTCCCATACAAATTACGAATAGAAAGCTTTTTCTTCATGAAGAGATCTCCATACAAAGGGAGGCATTCGTGATTACGATATTGGACGCCTGGTAATACTACGTACACCACATCAATTCGCTTTCTATAGAAGCACTGGATACAATAAAAAGGGGAGAAACCCTGCCAGTCTCTCCCCATACTCCAGTATCCTTGATTCTTGTCAGATCAATTCCAGCTCAGCATCGAACTCCCCGTCAAGCGGGTAGATGGGCCTGGAGAGCTCCCTGTAGGGCAGGCGAGTGAAGAGCTCGTCGGTGCTGCCGGTGGTGAGTGCCATCATCGACCGCTTTGCAATCGAGCGTATCTCCGGTTCCAGGTAACCCAGCTTCACCACGATTGCCTTGCACCCTGTCGGCTCAGCCCCGAGGATCCTCATCATCTCAGGGTCGTAGCATCCAACATGCTTGCTTGCCACCACCACATGCACCCCTTCCATCTCCAGGAGGGCAAGGTCGGCGTTGTTCGCCCCTTCCCATTTCTCCTTGAGAAAGATGACCTTGGCCTCAGCCTCGATGGGGCTGCTCTTCTCTTTGTCGAACTTCGCTCCCAGTGAGCAGTGGAAGGATGAACCAACTCCCTCGCGGAAAGCCTGAGCCACCACAGGTGGGTCATAGAATCCCTGGTAGAGCAGGGGTGGACTGAGCTTGGAGAGGACGGGGTCGTCCATGACCAGGCGCAGGAAGTTCGTCACATCCCCGCTCCCTCCTGCTGTCGGGTTGTCCCCGCTGTCGCTGATGACCACCGGGTACACCCCCTCTGCAATCGACTCCTTGGTCGCCCTTATGGCATCGCCCGGCATCCTGGTCTCGTTGTAGAACCCGAACTCGGCCCTCCGGCCCCAGAATATGGCCGCCAGTTCCCTGGCAAGGGAGTCGGCCCTCTTTTGGTCGTCCTGGGTCACCACCACCGCATGCACCGCGTTCTCCCTCTCATCCGCCCAGGGGAAGCCGAGGGTGTAGGAACAGGCAAGCACGCCTTCTTCCTTCTCCCGTTCCCTCAGCTCCTGGATGAGACTTCTCATCGGCTCCACGCTGGTCTCGCTCTGCTCCCCGGCGATAAGCATCGGTATCCTCACCATGGCCATGGTGGGTCTCTTGCCTGACTCAAGGGTGCGGATGACCATCAGGGCGGCGTGGATGCCGGTCTCGTATGTGTCGGTGTGCGGGGCACACTTGTATCCCACGAACCCGTCAGCTGCCTTCCTCATTCGTCTGGTGAGGGTGGCATGCATGTCCAGGCTGGTGAGGATGGGGATGGAGGGCTGGATCAGCCTTACCGCCTCAAGCAGGTCGCCCTCGGCCTCCCCGATGCCCTGAACCCGCATGCTGCCGTGCAAAGAGAGGCAGATGGCATCAAGCTCCCCTGCATCCCTCAGGTCACACAGCAGTTCTTCCTTGAGCTCCTGGTAGTATGTCCTGTCCCACACCCCGTTGGGAACGGCCCGTGCGACCAGGGAGGGGATGACCTCATAGCCTGCAGCGACGAGGGTGTTGATGATCCCACTTGCTGAGCTTTCCTTCTTTGTGAAAAGCTCCTCCTTGCGGCTCACCCAGATCTCATCACGGGAGGTGATGATGGGGTTGAAGGTGTCTGACTCATGGTGCAGTCCGCCCACGAAGATTCGTCCCTTCATCACCTGCCCCCTTTGTGGGAGACCACGGTGCCCACCCGGCCCTTGTCGGTGTGCTTGAGGCTGAACTCCGTCTGGCGGAGCATGCCGCCCATGTAAATGTGGTCGGGCCTGTAGGTCATGCGGGACTCGTAGGTGCCGTCCAGTGCCACATGGTACTCCTTGGCCCCCAGTGCTTCCTGGATCCTGGTGAAGTTTCTCTCGGTGATGCCGCAGCCCGGCATGACGATGATGCGCTCGCCTGCTTGGTCGATCAGGCTTTTCAGTGTCTCCAGCCCCTCGGTGACGGTCTCCTCCAGACCGCTGGTGAGCACCCGGTCTACCCCGAGCTCGATGAGCTTCTCCAGCGACCTTGAGGCATCGCGGCTCATGTCGAAGGCACGGTGGAAGGTGACCGAGCAGGGGCGTGCGATCTCGATGAGCTGTCTGCTGCGCTCCATGTCGATCTCCCCGTCGGGGGTAAGGATGCCGAAGACGATGCCGTCGGCCCCTGCCTCACGGAAGAGCCTTGCATCCTCCTTCATCGCCTCGAACTCCAGTTCCGAGTAGCAGAAGTCGCCGCCTCGGGGGCGGACCATGACGTTCATGGCTATGGTGGAGTTTGCCCTGGCTGCCTTGAAGGCTCCCAGCGATGGGGTGGTCCCCCCCTCGAACAGGTCGGCGCAGAACTCCACGCGGTCTGCCCCGCCTTGCTCTGCTGCGATTACGCTCTCGATCGATTCCAGACAAATTTCAATCTTCATTATCTTCTCTCCTCTTCCAGGACAATATGTAGTGTATGGGCACCCAAAGCTGGGCGCTTGAGTGGATTCCCCACTGTATGGACGATGAACTCATGCTTACCTTTCTGCAAGGGAAGAGATGTAATGAAACAATCAGCGTTTCGTCCCTTTTGCAAGCTACTGTAATAAGGTTTTCCATCCACCTCTAGAACAAGCTTCTCCTCTTTCTCCAGCGGCTCTGAGGTTTTCCAGGAGATAGAAAGTTTCTTGTTCTCCTCTAGGGCAATTTTCCAGTGCAGACTTGTGGGGATAGGGCGGTAGGAGTAGTACTCTGCTCCAGTATAGCGGTAGACTACAACCGGTTCTCCACAGTCAAAGGAAGGCCCTTGGTACTCCTGTTCTGGAACCTGAAGGGATGTTGTTTTCCTCTCAAGAGGATTTCCTTGCAGTTCCTCTCCAATACCTTTCAGTACTGCTTCCTCAAACTCCTGGATTGAGCCATCTCCTACCAGACCGATATTCAACAGGTAGTTCCCTCCCTCTTCGACCACCTGACGGGCAGTAGCACTCAGTTCCTTGATCTTCTCATGCTTGTCGCCCCGTACCTGCCAGCTGCGGTAGCCCCATGTCTCCTTATAGATGGAAGCCGGAGTCTGCCAAGGACAATCAAGCGCTACTGCCGGTAGTTCATTGTCTCCCATGGTAAGGAAGTCCTGGTAGTCGTTCCATATTCTTCCATTGACCATGCAATCAGGTTGCAAGCTCTGAACTAAATCATATACTTCCCTGGATTGCTCCTTGCTGGGAGCTCCCATATCCATCCACAGTTCACAGATGGGACCATAACCGCTAAGCAGTTCAGTGAGCTGCTGGATATTGAGCCTTTGGTGCTCTGGGGTAATGGTGTCACTATTGTGGCTGCTGATTGGGAGTGCCTCTGGGAAATGCCAATCGATCCAGGAGAAGTAAATGCCAAAAGCAAGACCATGGCGTTTACAAGCCTCACTCAGTTCAGCAACGACATCCCTTTTGCTCTGGTAGCTGGTGGTCTTGGTATTGAAGAGGCAGAACCCATCATGGTGCTTGCTGGTGATTATCAAGTAGCGTATGCCAGCTGCCTTGGCTGTCATGACAATATGGTCTGCATCGAAATGATCAATGGTGAATTGCTCGGCCAATGCCTCGTAGTCGGCTTGGGGAAGATACCCATGGCTGAGTATCTGTTCTGAGTATCCCCGTTTGACCACTTCATTGTTCCACACCCCACCAGGAATGGAGTAGAGGCCAAAATGGATAAACATACCAAACTGGAGATCCAGCCAGGCTTGTGTTGCTGATTCTTTCATCTCTGTTGCTCCTTGCCTAAAGCATAGGGGTGGAAAGTGAGAAACAACAGAGTCAAAAGTTATATGAGCTCTCCTTTGATGCGTCATTTTTTTAAAGTTCGACCCAGTTTTCAAAAAATGACGCCTTTTCTCGTGGTGAAAAGCGGCTTGCTTTGAAACTTGACGCTATGGCGATTCTGACTTCCGTGAGACGATTTTGTCATGAAGAAGCAGTTGAACCAGACACCACAATTGAGCCTGGGAAGGAAGATGGGACGCCATTGGCAGTTCTACGTTATCGTAGCGCTACCCATCCTCTATTTCATCGTGTTCAAGTACGTCCCTATGTATGGGGCATTGCTCGCATTTAAGCGATATCGCGTAAGTCGCGGCGTATGGGGAAGCCCCTGGGTAGGGCTCTATCAGTTCGAGAAGTTCTTTAGTAACCCCTCTTCCTTGCAGATCATGTACAACACCTTCAGCTTGAGCATGTATGCCCTGGTTACTTCAATTCCTTTGGCAGTCATCCTGGCCATTGCATTGAACGAAGCTCGTTCCAAGCTCTGGAAGAAGAGCGTGCAGATGATTACCTATGCACCATACTTCATCTCCACGGTAGTCATGGTCGCCATCCTGATGCAGTTCCTTGACCCCTCCATGGGCCTCTTCAATACAGTGAGGGGACTTATGGGAAAGGATTCCCTTAACTATATGGGGGAGGCGGACTACTTCAGGCACATTTATGTCTGGTCTGAGCTTTGGAAGAACACCGGCTATAATGCGATTATCTACCTAGCGGCTTTGACGGGTATAAGCCCGGAGTTGTATGAGGCAGCAAAAGTCGATGGTGTGAACAAGTTCCAGAAAGTCTGGTATGTCGATCTTCCTTCGATCAAGAGCACTATCGTCATCATGTTCATCATGAATATGGGCTTTGTCATGAGCCTGGGATTTGAAAAGGCCTTCCTCATGCAGAACCCGCTGAATATTGAAACTGCTGAGATCATGTCCACCTATGTATATAAGATGGGCTTGATCAACAGTGACTTCTCCTACTCCACGGCCATTGACCTGATCAACTCAGTGATCAATGTCATCCTGATTCTCACATTCAACCGTCTTGCCAAAATGAACAACAAGGAAGGGGGGCTCTGGTAATGCATTATAAACAAAAAGAGATGCTCACAGACAGAATCTTCTCCATTGTGGTCAATACCTTCCTGTTCATAAGCTTGGCTATTGTACTGTACCCACTGCTCTACATCATCTCCTGCTCACTGAGTGAGCCACAGGCTGTGATGGCACGTAAGGTCTGGCTCTTCCCGGTTAACTTCGACCTAGTGAGTTACAAGGCGGTCTTTACCAACAAGCAGATCGGAACCGGATACATGAACAGCCTCTACTACATGGTAACGGGAACGGTCATCAGCGTAATGCTCACCATGTTGATCGCCTATCCACTCTCCAGGAAAGAGTTCTATGGAAGGAAGTTTGTAACCAAGTTCATCCTGTTCACGATGCTCTTTACCGGTGGAATCATTCCTCTTTACTTGGTGGTTCGTCAGCTTGGTATTTATGACACCCGACTCTCGATCATCCTCCCCAATGCGATAACCGTATGGAATGTCATCATTGCCCGTACATTCCTGCAGGAGAATATATCTGATGAATTGTATGAGGCGGCTGAGATAGACGGATGCTCTGATATCCGCTTCCTCTTCACCTTTGTATTCCCCTTGAGTGGGGCAATTGTAGCGGTCCTTGCACTCTTTTATGCAGTAGGGCAGTGGAACAAGTATTTCGATGCACTCTTGTACCTGCAGGACCAGGCCTTGTATCCTCTCCAAATTGTGCTTCGTAACATCCTTATCATTAACCGAAACACCCCGTCCATGACGACGGATGTGGAGGCAGCGATACGGTCCCAGGGTCTGAGCGAGACGATTCGCTATGCGGTAATTGTTGTGGCGAGCTTGCCCCTTCTGGTAATCTATCCGTTTGTCCAGAAGTTCTTCGTCAAGGGAGTCATGATCGGCTCCGTCAAAGGTTGATTGTACCGGATGCATACAATGACATCCGATACCAAGGAGGACATATGAAAAAGCATTTCTTGATTGTGTTGTTGGTTGCTCTGTTGCTGCCCGCAACTCTGTTTGCTCAAGGTTCCAAGGCTACAGCAGCTGAGGACGCAGTTCAGTATACCCCGGCAGGGACCTTTCCCATCGTGGAAAGCCCGGTAACCGTGGATATCATGGTCGCACAGCCACCCTGTGTCGAGGATTACAACACCAACCGCTTCACCAAGTACATGGAAGAGCTGACCGGTGTGAAGGTGAACTACATCATGATCCCCGAGCAGGCTGCCACCGAGAAACTTGCCCTGGTTCTGGCCAGTGGAGACTACCCGGATGCATTCCTCGGCTTTGCAGTAAGCAATGAGCTTGAGACCAACTATGGTGCCATGGAAGGGCTCTTCCTTCCCCTCAATGAGTATTACAGTGATGACTGGATGCCCAACATGATGACGGCATTCGATGAATTCCCTGGGGCTGTTGGATTCATGACCAATATCGACGGTAACATCTACTCCTTCCCACGGTTGGAAGGCTGTTATCACTGTTCTAACCAGGCAAAGATGTTTGTCTACCAGCCCTTCCTCGATGCTCTTGGTCTTGAGACCCCAACCACCACTGAAGAGTTCTATCAGGTGTTGAAGGCTATCAAGACACAGGATCCCAATGGAAACGGCAAGGCTGATGAGATTCCCCTTGCAGGTTCAATCATTGGTTGGTCCGACCAGGTTGAGCGCTTCCTGCTCAACAGCTTCATCTACTGTGACCTCGACACCAACATCAACAGTAATGCCGATGACAACGTTGGCTACCTGATGGATGGAAAGAAAGTTGATACCGCAGTGAACAAGGACGCTTACCGTGATGGTCTTGCATACATCAACAAGCTCTACAAGGAAGGATTGATCTACAACGGTTCATTCACCCAGGATTCTAGCCAGCTGACCCAGTTGGTAGAGAGTTCCTCTGAGCCTGTAGTTGGTTTTGCAACCGGTGGATGGAGAGGTCAGTTCTCAACCATTGGTGGAGACCGCTTCAACAACTTCCAGGCAATTGCTCCACTTGAAGGCCCTGATGGCGTGCAGTATGCAGTTGCATTCCTCCAGAACCCTGAAGTAGGCCAGCTGGTACTCAGCAGTGAGACCAAGTATGCCGAGGCAATTGTCCGTTACTTCGACTACATGTACAGCCTTGAAGGAACCCTTCAGCAGCGCAATGGATTCCAGGGCGAAGCTTGGGACTGGGCTGAGGAAGGACAGGTTGGTCTTGATGGTAAGCCAGCAATCTGGCAGGAGTTGATTCAGTGGAACGACAAGGATCCCCAGAATGATACCTGGATCCAGACCTATGCAGCAGCCATGACTCCTTCCCTGAAGAATGGTCTTGCTTCTGTTCCAATGAGCAAGGATAATCCTGACTACTACAAGCCGGACAACAACGAGAAGGTGCTCTTCGATGAGACCCGTGAACTGTACAAGCCACATGAGGATACCTCCGTTGAGGTTCCCAAGCTTAAGTTCACTGCTGATGAAAACGAGGAGTTCTCCACTGTCAAGCGCGAGCTCGCCAACTACATCCGTCAGAGTGCGGTTAAGTTCATGGTCGGTTCCCTTGATGTGAATGATGACAAGGTCTGGAATGACTACCTTGCCAACCTCGAGAAGTTGCAGTTGTCCAAGGTTTTGGACCTGATGCAGACTGCCTACGACCGCCAGTACAAGTAAGGTTGTAGAGAGAATAGAATCAGCGCACAAGGCTGTCAAAGGCCTTGTGCTTTGAATTGGGAGAAGTGGAGCATGGAGCAGAGGAAGCCAAACATCGTGTACATACTTGCTGATGACCTCGGCTACGGGGATGTCTCGTCCCTTAACCCAGGTTGTCCCTTTGCCACCACCCACTTCGACCGTCTGTCAAACGAAGGTGTGAAATGCACCGACGCCCATGCTACCAGTGCAGTGTGTACTCCAAGTCGCTACAGCATCATCACCGGTAGATACAACTGGAGAAGTGAACTCAAGAGCTCAGTGCTTGGAGGGTTCTCTCCACCCCTTATTGATACAAAGAGAAAGACCATTGCCCAGATGCTCAAAGGGAGGGGATATTCCACCCATGCAGTAGGCAAGTGGCACTTGGGGATGGAACTTCCCAAACAAGATGACTTCATAGAACAACCTGATTTTGCAGACAGCCATACCATAGATTACAGCAAGCCGATCAAGGAAGGCCCTATTTCTGTGGGGTTTGACTCATTTTATGGCATCAGCGGATCGCTGGATATGCCTCCCTATGTTTACATCAAGGATGACCGTTTCACGTCCATCCCTAGAAAGGTGACCAAAGGGGAAGGGATGGGGTACTGGAGAGAAGGACTTACCGCCGACGATTTTATCCATGAAGAGGTGCTGGACCATCTCACAGACAAGGCAGTGGAAGTAATCCAAAAAGAGAGTGACCATCCCTTCTTTCTGTATTTCTCACTTCCAGCTCCTCATACCCCAATCCTTCCTGCCAAGGAGTTTCGGGGAAAGTCCAAAACCAATGACTACGGGGATTTTGTCCTCCACTGTGACAGTGTAGTGGGGCAAATTCTCTCCGCGTTGGATGAGGCAGGATTGAGGGAAGATACCTTGGTGGTTTTCACCAGTGACAACGGCTGTTCTCCTTCGGCTGACTTTCCTGCCTTGGAGAGGGCAGGGCATAACCCGAGTTACCATTTCAGGGGAATGAAGGCTGACATCTATGAAGGGGGCCATCGGGTACCTCTCCTTATGCGATGGCCAAAGGTGGTTGAACCAGGTTCCACATGTGACCAGATTGTCTCACTCTGTGACCTCTATGCCACCTTGGGCGAGTACCTGGGTGTGGAGCTAGCCTCAGATGAGGCGGTTGACAGTTACAGCATGCTTGCAACGCTCAAATCGCCCTCACTCCCGACTCGTCCATCTCTCGTGCATCAGAGCATCGATGGCTCACTCTCCTTGCGTCGAGGGCCTTGGAAGCTGGAGATGTGCAAGGGTAGTGGTGGATGGTCCTTCCCCGTCCCTGGAAGCAGGGATGAAGCACAGCTTCCCTCTTTGCAGCTGTACAACCTGGAAGAGGATATCAGGGAACAAGAGAATGTTGCCTCAAGATTTCCAGAAATAGTACATGCGTTGAAAGCAGAGTTACGTGCAATTGTGGAGCAAGGACGGAGTACCTCGGGGCCAAGACAGAGCAACGATGGGGTGGCAATCTGGGAGACCGTTTCCTGGTTGCAAGACTAACCATGGCTTACTTATGTATGCTATACTGCTTCCACTTATGAGAAAGACAGAGCGCAAGATTCCTGATTCAAGAACCGTTGTTCTCTTCCTCACTACCCTTGTTTTGTGCTTTATCATCCTGATCATGAGTCAGTCCTGGATGCTGAGTACGGTACGAAGGGACAAGCAGGAACAGACTTACTCCATGTTGCAGCTGATACGTTCCACCACTGATCTTTCATTGGACCAGATGTTCAAACTCAGCCAGACACTGTTGCTCAATAATGATATTGCCACATTCATCTACCAGGGCCAAGTGCCTGTAGGCTCAGAGGATATCCAAGCCCTTATCGACGCCAAGGCGTTGTTGCCTACCTCTACAAACATCAATGCCATGTTGAGTGAAATATATGTGTACTCTGACAAGAGCGGCTATATTCTCTCTTCCCGCAATGCCTTTCTCGACCCTGAGAAGATGTATCCTACCTTGTTTGCCTTTGAGAATCTGAATTACCGACAGTTCAAGAGCAAGTATTTAAGTGCTCCATTTACCCGTAAGTTTTTCCCTGAGACTACAGCCCTGGTACATGGACGCCAGCAGTCAGTTATTCCCTTGGTCCAGACCTTTCCTTTGAATATCCCCGGCTCCAATGCTGGAAAGATCATGTTGCTGCTGGACAGCAGCTATATCGCTGGTCTCCTGCGTGAGCAGGTAGAGGGAATGAATCCAACGGTCTATATAACCGATAGTGAGGGGACAGTAATTACCTCATACGGAGACCTCTCCCTGATTGTGGGCGAATCCTACGAGGATGGGCAGCATCGAATTTTCATAGATGGTCAGGAGTACGTACTCTCTGTCACCAGTTCTGATCAGAGTGGACTTAAATTCTATTCTCTCCTTTCTCTCAAGGAGGTCAGGGCGATGCTCAGCCCACTGTGGGTATTGCTTACCGGGGTGATTATTGTCATGTTCCTCCTCTTGGGGCTGTTCTCTGTGTATATCCTTGCACGCAGTAACCGACACTGGAATGAGCTTCTTGGACTTGCTGAGGAAGGGCAAAAGCCGCTTCCCTACGAGCAAGCTGTGGGATACATCAAGTCCATTGTTGAACAGGACCGCTCCCTGGTCCGTCAGGCTGGAGGAACACCATTTATTACCGATACGTTCTTCCGTCGCTTGATCCACGGAAAGATGCTCGGAACTGCCGAGATTCAGGCAATGCTTAAGCAGGTACAGACGGATATCGATCTGACTCGTCCCTTCACCTACCAGATGGTACACATTGCCATCCATGATGTGCATGACTTCCTCTCCAGTGAACGGTTGGAGGACATTGACTTTACCCGTATTGCAGCGCAGAAGCAGGCACAGCGTGCTTTTGGGAAGCAGTATTATCTTTATATGGACTATGCATTCTCCATCTGGATCATGCTCTGGCATGTAGATTCCAGGTTCCTTGAGACCCAGATAGACCTGTTCTGGAGGGAGTTTGTCAATGTTGCTCCCAGTACTACCAGTATGGCGGTCAGTAGCCCGAAACGTAGCCTGGATGATGTTTTCAGTGCAACAAACGAGTGTAGCGAGGTCCAACAGAGCTTGGTCAGTGAGAAACAAGTTGAGGTGATGCGCCGCTATCGTGACCTTTCCTTGAAGAGGGAACCCTACCACTATACTGCAGATATGGAGCGTAAGCTCAGTGGTGCAGTCTTGCGTGGTGAGCGTGATGCGCTTGAGGAGATTCTCCAGACCATCGAGCAGGATAACTTTGTGGCACGAAGTCTGGGACCGGAGGAGTACGGGAACCTGCTCAAGGTTCTCTATGCTACTGCGATCAAGCTCAGCCAGGGAATGAGGATGCCACTACATCAGTCAGTCTTCACCACCTTTGAAGAGGCCAAGCAGTTCTTCCTCTCTCAGGCTCTGGCGATCAACAGGGCAAAGAATGACAAGGATGAGATATTGGTCCAGAGGATTGTTTCCTATATCCAGGACTACTATGCAGATCCTTCCCTCAATCTCTCCAATATGGCAGAACACTTCGGAATGAAGGAGAGCTTCCTCTATCACTTTATGCAGACCAGGATGGAGACATCCTTCGCCCAATATGTGGAGACCTATCGGCTGGAACGTTCCTTGGTGCTCTTCAGTGAGAAACAGATGACCATTGGGGAGATTACCACCCTCTGCGGTTATTCCAATCCCCAGACATTCAGAAGAGCCTTCCAGAAACGTTATGGCATGCTTCCCTCAGATTACCAGAAGACTGTGTTGTACCAGAAGAAGTAGCCTTCATATTCCTGCAATAAGCTTGCACATTATACGTGTTTGCAAGGTTGATGCCCTGGAAAGAGTTGAATTTTCCTCAGTTTCAACAACATATGTAGGCAATCCTTTTCTTTCCCCTGAAGTTACTCCCTCTTGTGGCAAATAGGGAACAGGGGTCAGGGCCTTGATTGAATTTCTCAGGAATAAAGCCAAGCAGGCAACTTATCACTATGCATAAACAAAGCAACGCCCCTCCTTAAAGGAAGGGGCTTTATAACCTACTGCAATGTAATACCATGTGCTTCCAGCAACTCTTCAGTCATTGCTACGATGTCATCAATTGAGAGCTCTGCGGCAGTATGCGGATCAAGAAGAGCAGCTTGGATCAAAGTATCCTTGCTATTGGTCACAAACGCGTCAATTGTCAGTTTGTGTACTGCAATATGGGCACTATTGAGTGCAGCCAACTGTGTTGGTAGGTTCCCCACGACAGTTGGGTGTATTCCGCTATTGTCGATCAAACATGGTACTTCCACGCAAGCATCCGGTACAAGATTCTCGATTGAACCTGCGTTTAGAACATTCCCACCGATGGTATAGGGGGTATTCGTGATACGTGCCTCCATAATGTGGCTTGCGTACTCTTTGCTACGCTTGTGTTCGATAATGTGCTTGTCTGCCAGCTCCTGATACTGTTGTTGCCACTCACTGATCTGTTTCTCACACCGTTTAGGATACTCATCCAATGGAATGTTGTATTGTTCAATCAGCTCGGGATACTGTTTCTTGATGAAATAAGGATTATACTCAGCATTATGCTCGCTCGATTCCGTGCAGTAGTATCCGAATCTTCGTACGTACTCATACCTGACCATATCGTTATGCCGTATGGTTTGCTTCTTTTCAATTCGTTTCCTTATTTCTGGATAGAGATCATTTCCTTTGTGGTCCTCCAAGCGGAGCAACCATCCCATATGATTGATTCCGGCTATCAATTCAACCCGACCATCCAGGTATTGCTCCATTTCCAAATTGTTCAGTAAACGCTCAGAACATATTTGCACACTATGACAGAGGCCTACTGTCTCTACCTGTGTATATCGTTGGAGATATCCACTCAGGATTGACATGGGATTGGTATAGTTCAGGAACCAGGCATGAGGAGCAACAGCTTCCATCTCTTGGGCTACCTCGCGTAGGAAAGGAAGTGTTCGCAGCCCTCGCATGATCCCCCCGATCCCTAGGGTGTCGGCAATCGTCTGTCTCAGCCCATATTTCTTTGGAATTTCAAAATCGATGACTGTGGAAGGTTTGTACCCCCCTATCTGTACAGCATTGACCACAAAGAGTGCCCCTCGGAGGGCTTCCCTGCGATGAGGTTCCCCACAGTAGGTGGTGATGCGGTTTTTACTGCTGGGAATGCCTCTTTGGATTGCTTCCAAGATTGTCCTTGATTGTTCCAGACGGTTTGCATCGATATCATAGAGGGCAAGTTCTGCCTCCTGGAGTGAAGGTGTCATCATGACATCGCCTAGTACGTTCCTTGCAAAAATAGTGCTTCCTGCACCAAGAAAGGTAATTTTCATCGATCGAACTCCTTATGAGAAATCAACACCAAGTTTGATGCAATGCTCAGCATGGCCCATTACCAGGTCACGATACGCAGAAGGGGCTTCACTGAAGGGTACTATTGGGGTGACTATATCATCGCCGCTGATAAGCCCTTTGCATAGTATCTGCCAAGCTTCTTCCTTGATGCGGGAGAAATTCCACCGAGGATGATCATTATTGGGATCGCTGCATGCTCGAGAGAATACAATTTTCTGTTGGTTGAAGTGTCCTTCTTGACCGAAATGCAACGTTACCTCACGTTCCTTGAACCAGCCAACGCTTGCCAATGTGCCTCCATAAGCAAGGGCTCTCAGGCCTTGCTGAAGGGCAGAATAGGAGGCGCTAGTCTCAATAACTGCATCCAGTCCCCTGCCGCAGGTATAGTCACGCAAGATCAACCCATAGTCATCTGTGGTAGGGTCAAATGCGAGGTCAGCTCCTGCTTTCAATGCTATCTCACGCCTGATCGAAACAGGGTCACTGACAGCCACCAATGATGCACCTGCAAGACGTGCCAGTTTTGCTGATAACATACCGATTGCACCGAGACCTGAGATAAGTACCCTGTCTCCGATTCGGATATGGGCATCTCTAACACCACCTAGGGCAAATTGCAAAGGATCAAAACACACCGCCGTCTGCCAAGACATTTCATCTGGCATCTTGAGTACCTTGTCTTGCTCAAGTTGATGATATTCAGAGAGGACGCCATACCCAGTAACCCTCTCCCCAAGAGAGAAGCGCATTGCTGATTCGCCCCGTTCAACAACAACACCTACCCACATATTTCCCAACCCGGATATGGTTTCCTCGATTGGTGTTTCCCGTAGTTTGAATATATGTTGCTCTTCGTCATAGTAGTGTTTTGAGAAAGGGCTCTCTGTCAGCCCAGTCAACTCCGTACCATGTTTCGGTGATCCAAACAGTGATCTCACACGAACTTCAGTATCGCCAAGTGGTCGTTCCTGGACAGATTCAAAACATGGGTTCAGCTTTTTATCAACGGTGACTTTCTTATACATTTGCATGCTCCTTCACAGTGTAGGGGGTTCCAGATTGTTCGGCAGATTGTGTTGCAGCATACACATACAGCAAACTCTTATATCCCTCTTCAATGCTGCAAGGGCTCTGTACGTCTTGTTTCACACAATTGACAAACTCTTCTATTCCCTTCGCATGGTCACTGTCTTCCTCACTAATGGTCTCCCGGCGGATGGGATTTTCGTTTGTGTAGGTGAATGTTGCATGGTTTGAGTCTTGGCACTCCACCATCAGATTCTCAAAAACCAAGGTATAGGCACCCTTCCACACACCAGGTACAGCACAATTGGTGGCACTTATCGTACCGATTGCACCACTTGCATATGCGGTGAGTGAAGAACTCACATCTTCCACGGTGTAGCTCTCGATATCGTTGTGGCAGATGTTTTGCATCCTTGCTGAGACCCCTTGGGGTTCTCCGAGGAGTGAGCGCCCCAAATCATACAGATGAATGACCTGCTCCAAGATCTGTCCGCCGCTTTTCTCCTTGTCTCTCCACCAAGGGGTGTGAAGCGAATTACAAGAGTAGAGAGCCTGGAATAAAACTGGTTTACCAGCTTTGCCTTCCTTCATAAGTTGCCTGATGAATCGGTAGACTGCGCCCTGTCGCATATGGAAGCCCACCGATGAGATGATTCGGTTCTTTTTGGCGGCTCTCACCATGCTCAAACCGCGCTCTGGAGTGAGGGCAATCGGTTTCTCAATGAACACATGTTTCTTTGCCTCGGCAGCTTTCTCGAATTGACCGTTCTGGGCGAACGGGGGGAGGGTGATGATCACCATATCTGCTTTGGAAGAAGCAAGCATCTGGTCAAAATCCTGATAGTATTTCACCTGTTCCAGACGACCTTTAAAGCGTTGTTTATACGCTTCTAGAGACGCTTCTGAAATATCACATACAGATTCAATTGTTACATCGAGACCGAGCAACACGTTGGTATGTTTCATACCCATGTTCCCGGCACCAACTAGTGCACAAAGCATAGAAGTACTCCTTTTTTAATGATCAACCTTTTACGGCTCCAGCGGTTATGCCTTGGATAAAGCTTCGCTGGAAGATAACATAGACAATGATGATCGGTAAGGTACTGATTGTTACCCCTGCTGCAATGAGTGCTTGGTCCATTGTATAGCGGCCTTGAAAATAGTTAAGGCCCATAGGTAACGTTCTCTTGGAATCATCATATACAACCAACATTGGCAACAAATAATCATTCCAGGACCACATGAACTCAAAAATCAGCAAGGACACGAGCGCTGGTTTCACTTGTGGCAGCATGATGTACAACCAAGATTTTCCTTTGGAGCAGCCATCGACAACAGCGCTATCCATGATCTCCCCAGGGATGTCGGAGAAGAAGGACCGCATCATGAAGATGGCAAAGGGCATCATCATACCAACAGGGGGGATGATCATGGCCCAGAATGTGTTTATAAGACCAAACCGTTGCATATTGTAGTAGATGGGTATAATCATCGCTTGGATGGGGATCATCATTCCCAATAGAATGAAAGCAAATATGGCATTTCTTCCCTTCCATTTGAGGCTTCCGAAAGAAAAGCCTGCTAGAGATGCCAGAAGTAGGATGGCGAAAACACGAGGGACAGCTACGATGATACTGTTGCGCATGTAGAGGGACATCTTTCCCTTCGTCCAGGCTTCCATAATTTTTGTGAAGGTTAAGGCTTTTGGGATGGCAAAGGGGTCGTAGTGGGTAAGATCTGTTTGTCTGAATGCAGCCTGCCACATCCAATAGAGAGGAAGGATGGCTATCAGTACAAAGATGATCAAAACAGCATAGATGATGATATGATTTAGTTTTAAGCGTTTCACTGTTTGCATGGTTACTCCTTCTCTGCCCGTTTCATATAAACCCAGGAGCTGAGCGCAACCAAGGCAGCAAGCACCATGGCTAATGCAGAGGCATAGCCATACTCATTCATATTGAATGCCGCATTGAACATATAGGTTGCAATGACTTCACTGCTGCGATATGGGCCACCTTTGGTCATGATATAAATCAAGTCAAAGACCTTGAATGAACCGATGAGTGAATTGAGCACCAGAAGTGTAACGGTACTCTTGATCAAAGGGACGGTTACATACCGCATGCGTTGTACGGCATTGGCCCCTTCCAGAGTAGCTACTTCCAGATAGGTGGAATCTATTCCTTGCAAGGCTGCCAGAAAGACTACCATATTGAACCCAAAACAAGTCCAGCTTCCAGCTACTACCAATGACCAGATGACTAGATTTTCATCACCTAGAAAATCGATATCCATGGCATTGGGGATTCCTATGAATTCCAGCACCCTTCCAACAATGCCAAAATCAGGGTTGTACATCCAACCCCATACAATGGCCACAGCAACCAGAGAGACAATCTGTGGCATGAAGTACGTCAGGCGGAAGAAGGTTTTAGCCTTGATGAAGGATTGACTGATCATGATGGCAAGAATCAAGCCAAGGAATACGGGGATGAAGATAGTGAAGAGAATCCAGATGATATTGTTTTTCAGAGCCAGGTAGAATGTGGGATCATTGAACACCCGTATATAGTTTGCCAAACCGACAAATTCCTTGGTAGGGGAAGCCCCGTTCCATTTAACCAAGCTGATTTGCAATGTCCCCACAATGGGGATGGTGACAAAGGCGATGTAAACAATCAGGGCTGGAATGGTGAATGCTGCATTCCCGATCCAGTTTTTCACCTTTGTGTATGTCTTTCTAGTCACAAAAATACCTCACAGAAGATTTGCTGAAGGAAGATGCGTGGCAGGAATATATTCCTGCCACGCTGTCTGTCTGATACTTAGTCTATATTGAAATTTCCCGCAGCAATGTCCTCAAGCAGTGCTTTCTGTTTCTCAGATAGAGCCTGCATTCCAGTCTTCTTGCCTGCTATCAGTTCCTGGATATAGTTCGATGTTACCTCGTTTACCTTTGGAGGCATCAAGACATCAATATTCTCACCAAGTGTTTCAGCTGCATCAATTTCTGCAATGATATCCTTGAACAATGCTGGTAATTGCAGCTTGGAAATATCGACATTGTTGACCGTTGGGATAAAGCCGCCTACCTCGTAAATGGTCTTTACCTGTGATTCACTGAACATGAATTCAATGAAGTCGATTGCGAGCTCTGTTTGCTTGCTCTTTGCATTGACAACAATTGCCTCTCCAAAACCTCCTGGAGGACTGCTCAGGACACCAGGCTTAGCTGCAGGAAGATAGAAGAAACCAGCGTTCTCTCCCATGTGCTCAACTGCTCCACCGAGAATCCATGTTCCGGTCGGCATCATTGCCCCACCGCCAGCATAGAATGAGTTGATTCCATCTTGGTAGGAAAGACCGAGTGGTTTTTCACTGGTGAGTCCGGAGGCAACCAGATCATGGAATGCATCCAGCCCTTCAGCGAACGCCTCTTGCTCCCAAGAGATTTCAGTACTGATGGCTTTCTTGACCAACTCTGGGCCGGCAAAGCTGTTCAACCAGATTGACTCATAATGGAAACCAGGCCACTGGTCCATGTCTGGCAGGATGATGGGAAGATACCCAGCGTCCTTTATCTTCTTGGCGACAGTCAGGAATTCTTCATAGCTCTTCGGTGGTGTGACACCAACTTTTGCAAAGATTTCCTTGTTATAGAAGAATCCAAGGATCTCGAGCTGGTTGGTCACTCCATAGAGTCGGCCACCAAAGGTCGATTTCTCAAGTCCCCAATCGAAGAATTTCTCATACCAACCGTTTGCTTTGGCATGATCGGTAAGGTCATATGCGAGTCCAGAGCTTGCAAGAACCCCCAGGTAACCTGCTCCGGCATCATAACTGAAAATGTCCGGTCCTTTGCCGCTGTTGATCGCTGGTTTGATGATGTTTCTCAAATCATCGACCTTGAAGGCGGAGTGGGTAACTTTTACATTGGGGTTTTCTGCTTCATATGCCGCAATGATGGAATCCATCATAGCTGCCCCTGAGCCTTCTGTATGAAGATCCCATAGCACCAGCTCCCTTTGTTCAGCTTCCCCGTCCTTTGCTCCTTGAGCAAAGAGTAAACCGAAGCCTACTACGGTGATCAGCATAATCATGAGTATTCGTCTCTTTGTACTCATACGATGTCCTCCTTTTGTTTCATGGGCAAAGATACCTCTGCCCTTTGTAACGTGATTCAATCCTTTTTTATGGTTGCTTAACCCAGCCAGATCCCCAGCGGAAGAAGTTTGGCAGGGGTAATGCCTGATAATTATTCATCGAGAATGCACGATAATCTTGTGGAGACATACCAGTCTTAGCTTTGAAAAATCGGGTGAAGTTGCCAGGTTCCTCGTATCCTAATGTTTGTGCAATTTCATATATTGGCATGCGATGATCGTAGCTGAGCATCAACTGGGCTCTGTTTATGCTCACTTGTTGCGCTAACCTGACAGGAGAGATTTTAAAGAGTTTCTTGAATTGGTTGCTGATATATGTCTGGTGCAAATGATACTTCTCACTCAATGCCCCAAGACTAGAGTAGGCAACCGGGTTTTCCACGATATCCCCAAGCATGAGAACAAAGGGATTGTTTATCGACTTATAGAGTTTGGTTTCTGCATTACAAAGGACTGTGGTGAGCAGCACTCCCACCAATTCAATAGCCTTGGCTTCTGCAAGGATATAATCACTGAGCGTGCTCCCGCGGTCTTTGTAGATCAGATACTCACTGAAAACTGACTGGAACTGGCTGTCATCCTCAATATGAAAGAGAATGGGGAGGTCATATAGACTGAGCACATCCATGGTATTGCAAATTTTGTAATTAAAGTGCCACCACATGAAACACGTCGTCTCATTTGTCTCTTTTATATGGTCATGCATTGTGTTAGGGGGGATGATCAAGACATCTCCGGCGTGGGCTTCATACCGTTTTCCGTCGATAACCAAGGTTGAGGAGCCTTCCTTCATATAGGATACGACGTAGAAATCCAGTTTTCGGCCTATGCTGTTCATGCTCTTCCTGTAATCAACTCTACAGTTAATCATCATGAGTTTAGCATTTTGGATAAGATGTCCCAATTGTTCAGATATAGTCATACACCATCCTTAAAATGTGTGGAAATGTAAGATTTTTCCTAAGCCTCCTGTAGTATACGGGAGTCAGTTCATCCGTCAATTCACACATATTAACTTTATCTTATCAACTATACAGGTATAGATACTGAAGGTGTTATTTTAAACTCCAAAAGACCTAGGTAATGACATATACTGCAATTAGAGCAAAACAGGTAGTTCTGATGCATATTACAGTAAGAGTGATAAGTGACGTCCAATCTCTACTATGGTAAGCTTTCGAGGGGGAGAGGCTGAAGGAGTATTCATGACAATGCGATTATCAAACGCAACCTATAAGCATTTGGCGAATAAAATACATATTCCTTTGTATGAGAGATCGCTGCTTCAACCAGCAATTGTCCATATTGGACTGGGACATTTTCACCGGTCCCACTTCTGTTATTACCTCCATCGACTCCTGCAGCAGGGACAGACCAACTGGGGTATTGAGGAGGTGGATTTGCTTGCGTCCACTACCAAAGAAAAAGCAGAGAAGCAGGATTATCTCTACACCTTGTGCAGCAAAGATCCACAAGGAAGAGAAGAAGCGTGCATTATCGGTTGTATTCTTGGCTACACTGAGGGATGGAAGTACCCAGAGCGGGTCACTGAACTCATTGCAAGGGAGCAGACCAAGCTGGTGACCCTTACAATCACAGAGAAAGGGTATTGCTATGATGCTGAAAACCATGCTCTGGACTGGAAGCATCCCGCCATTGTGCATGATCTGGCTCATCCGACCACACCCCAAAGTGCCATAGGACACCTTGCATTAGCATTGCGTACACGCAAAGATCCGCTCACCATTGCCTCTTGCGACAATATGCCATCCAATGGGGCAGTATTGCGTATATGCCTTCACCAGTATTGCCAACGTGTTTTTCCAGAGATGATTCCCTTCCTTGAGCAGTCAGTCTCATTCCCCCTTTCCATGGTTGATAGAATTACTCCCAATACCACAGAAGCGGACACAGCCCATATTGCTGAAACCTATGGGTATGAGGATGCGTGGAGTGTAGTTAGTGAAGACTTTCTGCAGTGGGTGATTGAGCCCAATGGATTGGAGGGACTGCCCGATTTCAGTAAAGCCGGGGTAATTATCACCGATGAGGTGGAGTCATATGAGGTAATGAAAATCCGTTTGCTCAACGGCAGTCACTCTGCCTTGGCATACCCGGCATATTTGTTGGGTTATACACGGGTTGATGAGGCAATGAGTGATGAACATATCAGGATATTCATCCGTGAGTGGTACATGAATGAGGTGGGAAAGAGTGTTCCCTCCATTGAGGGATTCGATCAAGAGGGATACAAGGATCAGTTGATTGCACGTTTCCAGAATCCCTCTATCAAGGATACACTCTTGCGTCTTGCCCAAGATGGGTCGAAGAAATTCACCTGTTCCCTGATCCCAGCACTCTTGTTTTCCTTGAAAAACCAGCTTCCTCTCGGTTCAATGGTCCTTGCATTGGCCTTCTGGATTCACTTTATTGAAACTACAGATCCTTCATTGATTGATGACGGACAGAAACTCGAGTTGATTGCTGCTGCCAAAGTGATTGAATCAGATCCGCAACAGTTCTTCTCTCTGATCGGGCTTTCTGCTGAGCAGGGTTCTGTGTTTCGAAAACCCTTGCTTGCCTCTCTTGCGTTTATAAACCGTAATGGGGTATTGGCTGGACTCTCTACTCGTACCTGAAGCGAACCTTCCTGGTCTCTTCCTCTTCTCCTGTCCTTTGGGCAATGAGGGAGTAGAGCTCAGGTCTTCTTGCCTTCATCCATCTCTTGCCATTACTGGTAGGTATGAGAGAAAGGTCGAGTTCTGCGATTACCATGTCATTGCCAATTGCTTTCGATTCAGCTAAGACTTCTCCATAGGGGTCCAGGATTATGGCATTTCCGGTCCTGACCTCATCATCGTCCCTTCCCACCCCGTTGCTGAAGAGCAGGAACATACCATTGTCATGAGCACGGGAGGGAAGCCATCGCATCAACCAACCTCGACCCTTGGGGCCTTGGAATTCTGCCAAGAGTTCTTCCTCTCTGGTCTCTCGCTCTTCCCAGAGCTGTACTTCGATTCTCTTCATCCCCTTCGGACTTGCCGAGTTGCATCCTCCTGTCTGGTGTGGGGCAAGTAGAACCTCTGCTCCTAGGAGGGAAGTCATGCGAGCATTCTCAATGATGTTGTTGTCGTAACAGATAAGTACCCCGAGTCGTACTCCCTCCGGGGTATTGAACACGGTGTAGGAGTTGCCACTTTCCATATGAGCGCTGATGAATGTATGGAGTTTTCTATGCTTGTGAACAGTTCCATCACTGAGAGCTACCACATAGGTGTTGTACAGCGATCCATTCTCATCCACTTCAATAAGTCCTGCGCCGATTGTCATCTTGTATTTGGTTGCCAGATCCACAAGCTTCTGGGTTGAAGGACCTTTAGGAACTGGCTCTGCAAGTAACTGGATCTCCTCTTTACTGAGGTTCCTTACATGCCAGTAACCAGTGATGCACATCTCTGGGAATACGATGAGCTTCACACCATCTTTACTGGCTTCATCAACATAAGCAGCAATGATTTCCAGATTATCCTCTTTATTCCCAGGTGTATGCTGGAACTGAACTGTCGCTGTTTTGTACGTTTCCATGTCTTTTCCCTCCAGATTCTGTTACTATACTATACCGAGATGCGTAATGCAGCTCTTACCATTACAAGGAAGTTTGGAGGAAGAACCTATGCGTCTGACGATTGCGGGGACTGGATATGTAGGGTTGGTTGCAGGTGTCTGCTTTGCCCATGTTGGGCATCAGGTAACCTGTGTTGATATAGACGAACAGAAAGTTGCGATGCTGAATAAGGGCATCAGCCCTATCTATGAGACCGATTTGGAGGAGTTTCTCCAGGAAGGACTCAAAAAGGGCCTCCTCTCATTTACCACTGACTACCAGAGTGCCTACCGTGATCCTGATGTCATTTTTATCGGGGTAGGGACCCCGGAGCTTCCTGATGGGTCGGCAAACCTCAGTTATGTGGCCTCGGTCGCCCGGCAAATTGCCGAGAGCGTTGAGCGCGACTGTCTGGTTGTGGTCAAATCGACAGTTCCTGTTGGTACCAACGACAAGGTCGAGCAGTTCATCAAGGACTCCTTGGTGCATCCAGTTCGCATTGAGGTTGCTTCCAACCCGGAATTCCTTGCACAGGGAACGGCTGTGCATGATATGATGCATGCCCAGCGTATTGTGATTGGGATCGAGGACAAGCACTCTGAGACAATCCTCAGAGAGCTGTATGCTCCTTTCAATCTCCCCATCGTGGCAGTGAGCCGCAGAAGTGCGGAGATGACCAAGTATGCCTCCAACGACTTCCTGGCACTCAAGATCTCCTACATGAATGACCTGGCAAACCTCTGTGAACTTGTTGGTGCAAATATTGAGGATGTAGCCCTTGGAATGAGCTACGATAAACGTATCGGATCCCGCTTCCTGAAGGCTGGTATTGGGTATGGAGGAAGCTGCTTCCCCAAGGATACCAAGGCACTGCAATACCTTGCCGCCCAGTACGGCTACAACCTGAGAACGGTAACCGCTGCCGTAGATGTGAACAATGAACAGCGCTACAAACTGTACAGAAAGGCTGCCAATCGTATGATCACCTTCAACGGTATCAAGGTCGCGGTATTGGGTTTGGCCTTCAAGTCAGGTACCGATGACCTACGTGAATCTCCAGCGGTCTACAATATCCCGCTCCTGCTGGAGCAAGGTGCAGAGATCACTGCATTCGATCCAGTGGCTGAAGAGAACTGCAAGCGTCAGTATCAATTTTCGATGGAGTATGCCCAGAAAGTTGAGGATGCCCTAAAGGGAGCACAGGTTTGCTTCATCTTCACCGATTGGCAGGAGATCAGGGATATGGAACCTTCAGCGTTCAAGTCCTTGATGAGGACAGCTCTTGTGTATGATGGGAGAAACCTCTTTGACAGCAGGGCAATGCTGGAAGCCGGGGTGGAGTACTACAGTATCGGAAGATAACAAGACAGTGAAGAGAAAGAAGAGGGGGGCTCTCGCGTTGGCGAAAGACCCCCTTCCTATTTCACGATGATTCTGTTCTACCGTAAGGCAAACTCCACCATGTGTTGTTTTGCCTGGGCAATGTTACCTTTGCTCATCGCCCGTTTTACCCTTTGAAGAAGGTCTTTCCCCTCAGCTTCGCTCAAGGTGTTGTCCTCCAGGGTCTGGGTCAGGTTGATACTCATTTCCAGTACCCCGTAGGCCGTTTCAACGTTTCCCATCTGGATGTGCTCTATCAAGGCTGAGTCAAGCATTTCAATCAGGAAGGGAGTGGTCATGACCGACTGGTCCGTTGAGTAGAACAGCAGGTCCTGTGGTATATATTGTGTCATATGCATCTATCCTTATTGAACGATCAAGCATTGGCCGAGTGCCAGTGATTAATCGTTCTACTCATAATATCTGCATAAATGATTATTTTTTCAAGTAGTAACACTGAATGTTGCTTTCTTGGCCCTTGAGTGTGAGCGTTTCGGTCTTGCCATCCTTGCTTTGCGAATACACGACACTTACTGGATAAGGAGAATTTTCGATGGAAAGCAAGAAGCCTTCCTCCTCTTGGTATATAAGAGCACCAGAGAGAGGAGGGACATCAGCAAACTGCAATGAGAGTGAGAGTTCTTCATCCGGGTTACTCTGGCGATCACTGAATACAATGGAATCCAGGACCATATTGTGTAGTTCCTCCAATCCCTCTTGTGTGCCCTGTGCATCATCAAGAACCCAGCTCGACCCGATTAGACGGACCGTTACATCAACTGCCTCTTCCGGGTCGGGAGGGGTGATCGGCTGATAACTGCATCCGTAACAGCCGAAGGCAAAGATGAAGAGTACCACCAGGGCGAATCCACTGAGGACGATGACCTTGGTTCTCTCTGCCTTTGTCTCTTCCTGTTTTTCTTTCATTTGCTGCTCCTTTTCCTTATTTTTACCCAGTATGGAACAAGGAAGGGGTTGGCATAAGTTGTAAAAAGAATCGATATTCTTGTATTGCTGAGAGTTAGTGGTGTAAAGGTTTTGTTTGTATGATTTTGGTTTCGGGTATACCTGTTTCTACACCATCATGATTTGTCCATTAATATCAGTTAGGGGTACAGATATACCAATTGGCACGTTCCGCAATCGGGATAACCTCCACATGCTTGAAGCACTGCTTCATCTCGGAGAGACAGTCTCTCATCTCTGTCTCTGCATGCTTGATGAAGTGGAAGTAGTCACCTCCTTCCAGCCATTCGATAAGGCTGGTAAGGGGAGAGCGGTTCTTGTTGTAGTCATGAATGATCACCAGGTGCTTGGCAATACGGCTCATCTCTTTGTAGAGCTTCTTTCTCTGTTCCCTTTCCATTCCATGTGCGACGTAGCTGGCAATGGCAATATCGAACTGGTTATCCTGGAAGGGGAGCCCATCCAATACATCTGCTTCCAGGAATGTAATAGTGTCCCTGCCGGCTTTCTTTTTTGCGATTGCAAGCATCCTAGATGCTGGATCGATACCGGTTACTTCCAGATCCAGGTCAGAGAGGGCACTGCAAAAGGCTCCGGTACCACAACCAACATCAATTACGCTGTTGTAGGAAGAGAGATCAATGGTGTTTTTCATCGCCAGGAGGTTCTTCGCGTACCGCTTCTTCTGGTAGCGAAAGAACAGACCGTATGTGGGAGCTATTGAATTGAAGAGATGTGTGCTACGTTCTTTTGCCAATGAGGTACACTCCTTTTTTCGTGGATCCCAGATATACAAGCTGCAACCCATTTGTTTCCATCAACTTTTTGATAGTTCCTTCTTCCTGGAGAAATGGTTTGGCTGCAAACGAAAATATATATACTACAGTACCATAAGGTTTCAATACACGTACAGCTTCTTCCAGATATACCGGGGCATTGCTGCTGAGTACAAGGGAGAAGCTCCCATCGGGATAGGGCAAAGCCCTTGCGTCAGCTACCTCGCAATGGATGGTAGTATTTTTTTGCTCCTGCACTTTTTGTTTACAGAGTTTGATCATCTCAGGACTCTTGTCCACTGCCGTGATGGAAGCCTCTGGAAACCGATCGCTTGCGAGGATTGTTCCAACCCCAGTGCCGCAACCGAGGTCGAGTATGGTGGGGTGGAAATCGCTGAGCCATGCAAGAGCGGCTCTTATCGGCTCTTGGTAGGTCTCTCTGTCCTTGGATAGTCTCTGGTCATATGTTTTGGCAATCTTTGTAGGGAAGTATGCCATAGCCATAAGAAACAGCTTCGACTCCTGTAATGACGGATGCCTGATCGATAATCTGATGAGTGGGTTGAGCAATAGATTTTTGACACGTACCAGTGTGATCATAGCGGTCCTCCCGCTTGGTTTCTTTTACCCTTTCATGGTCATTTTTTGTTTCGCGGTTACCTGCTCTAGGTCACTATTCATCCACTCTTTCTTTTTATCATGCTTAAGGATCAACTCCATGATCAATCCTATTACAATCAGAGCAGCCAGCGTCAATGAGAAACGCAGGAGGGTGAACGGCAACCCCAAGAACTTGATTTCAACCATGAGCTGGGGAATTTTTAATGCTGCCCAACTTCCCAGGAAGAGAACCATGTTCGCAATACTTGCGCCTTTTCGAAGGAGGCTGGCGGTCATAGGGAAGGCAACATAGAGAGGACCGGTTGGAAGGGTGCCAAGGATGAGGGAGAGAACTCCTCCCTTGAATCCAGATTCCTTTCCCAACCATTTCTGGACATTCTGCTTTGGTAGCCAGACTTCCATGAACCCCATCAGGAGGAAAACTGGGGGCATGATCAAAGCCATTTCTTTGAAATAGTCCCAAAGGGCGACTGAGGAACGCTCTGCTGTTATAGGGGAGAAAAGTGCTAGGGCGATATAGATTGCCAGAATGAGAAATACAAAAGTGAATCGTTTCATAGAATTACCCCCATGATAGCTGCAATAAGCAGGGCGGCGAGGAACCCAAGGGAATTGCGAAGGATGGTGAATTTTTTGCCCAATGTCTTTATCTCCATGGGTGCGGTAACCATTCCTACCATCACCAGGGTGGTAATGAATGCACTGATGGTTACCACTGTTGCTCCTGAGCGAAGGAGAGAACCGGCAAGAGGAAAAGCAACCAAGGAAGGGATAAGTGTAATTGCACCTAAGACTGCTGCAATGATGGTAGCAGAGAAGCCTGCTTCTTCCCCTACCAAGGATGAGATGGTCTGTTCATCAAGCACCCCGAAGGTAAGTCCGACGATACCGAGGACTGCCAATAGACTTGGTGCAGTCTTCACAAACGCTTTCGCTGCTACTTTCATGGCTTTTTTGGTCTTCTCCTTGCTTTTGATCAGGGAGATGATCAAGCTTACTGCTACCAAACTGTAGATGATGATAATTGTAGTCATTTGGTTTCCTTGTCGTGTTGTGTTGTTTCAGCATATACAGCAATCAGTTGCTCGATCATGGATTTTCTCATCTTCAGGATATTGATCCATTGACCAAGATCTGCTCTTCCTGCGTCTGTTATCTTGTAGGTTCTTCGTTTTGGTCCTGGACCACCTTCTTCCCAGCAAGAGCAGACCAACTCTTCCTTTTCCATTTTTCTGAGGGTTCTGTAGAGCGTGCTGACATTCAGTTCATCTTTCGAGAAACCAAATTGCTCAAGTTGTTCCATGAGTCCATAGCCATGTCCTATTTCATTATAGAGCAACAACAAAAGGCAGACTTCCAGGAAGCGTTCCATCTTATGGTTCTTGCCAGGACAACAGGCTGGTGGGTGTTCGTTCATTAGCTATTCCTTATATGACTATATCCATAACGACTATATGCACTATGAATATAGTCTACTGCGATTATCTGGGAACTGTCAATCAGTTCCTGTTGCTCTGAATTCCTGCTCGTGATAGGGTTAGGTATCGCACGCAATGTCGGGAGATTCTCGCTATGTATGATGTTTCTACTTCAACAATTCTGGTCGCCTTTGGATTGACCATTTTTGCAGGGTTGGGTACAGGAGTTGGCTCTCTGATGAGCTTCTTCTCCAAGAAATTCAATCCACGTTTCCTTGCAGCTGCTCTTGGATTCTCAGCAGGAGTCATGATCTATGTGGCGATGATTGAAATCTTCGTCAAGGCTCGTGAAGCGCTTGAGTCAGCAATGGGGCCGAAACAAGGGTACTGGATGACCAGTATTGCATTCTTTGCCGGTATTGCCCTTATTGCCATCATTGACAAACTTATTCCTGAATATGAGAACCCACATGAGATGAAAGGCGTTCCTGGTGACTTGAAACCAGTGAAGGCAGGCGATGATGCCCGCCTGATGCGTATGGGTTTCTTCAGCGCGCTTGCCATTGCAATCCATAACTTCCCCGAAGGCTTGGCTACTTTCATGGCAGGGCTTTCCGACCCAAGCTTGGGTATCAGCATTGCTGTGGCGATTGCAATCCATAATATACCTGAAGGTGTAGCTGTCGCAGCCCCGATCTACTATGCGACCAAGAGCCGGAAGAAAGCCTTCTGGTTGAGCTTGCTCAGTGGCCTCGCTGAACCGGTAGGGGCTGCCATCGGGTACTTCCTCCTTCGGGCTTGGTTCAATGATATCACCTTTGGTTTTGTTTTCGCTTCTGTGGCAGGTATCATGGTTTACATCAGCTTGGATGAACTGTTGCCAACTGCCGAGGAGTATGGGGAACACCATATTGCAATTGCCGGTGTTATCGCCGGTATGATGGTCATGGCACTGAGTCTGGTACTGTTAGCTTAATACAGATATATCTCTTGTTGCATGCAGCTTTCTTCGGAGAGTTGCATTTTTTTATTGACGGATGTCCAAACGGAGGGTACCATACAGTGACTGATTAAATGATTAATCAAACACTTTAGGAGGATTGTATGAAAACAAACCAAACGAAGGGAGTAGTACGTCTACTGACCTTTCTGCTCGTTCTCTTTCTTGCCATGGGTATGGCATTTGCTGCTGGCGCTAAGGAAGAAGCTGCTCCTAGCGGTCCAGTATCGATGACTATCGCTACATGGACCAGCAACCCTGATCAGATTGCATTGCTTGACTCCTTTGTACAGGGGTTTGCTGCACAGAAGGGCATCGAGATTGATGCAACCTTCGAATCCATTCCCTTCGCAGAGTACAACACCAAGCTCTCCTTGGAACTGCAAGGCCAGAATGGTCCCGACCTCTTCTGGGTTCTTGAAACAGCGGCCCCTGCATTCATCGAAAGTGGATTGCTTGCCAATCTGAATGATGGCATGAAAGCCTATGACCCCCAGGATATTTCCAGTGATGCTCTTGAGCTGTGGAGCAAGGATGGGAATGTGTATGCAATACCTTTCTCAACCTCTCCCTTCTTCATCCTCTACAACGAGGACCTCTTTGCCAAGGCTGGGGTAAAAACTCCTGAGCAGTATGCAGCAGAGGGTGCCTGGGATTGGGAAGCCTTCAAGATGGCAAGTAAGACGATCAAGGAAAAGACTGGTGTTTGGGGTTTCCAGACTGTAGATGGACAGGGCTATGATGCCCGTATCCTCCACAACCTTGCACCAATTGTCCGTTCCTATGGTGGTGATTTCTGGACCGATGATGGACAGGTCTTGATCAATAGTGATGCATCTGTCGCTGCTGTACAGCTTTTCCATGACATGGTCTACCAGGATGCCTCTGTTGTTCCTCCAGGGAACCAAAGTGACTTCTTTGCAGGGAATGCTGCCATGACCGTTGGTCAGATCAGCCGCGTATCCAAGCTCAATGATGCCTCATTTGCATGGGGGATCGCCCCAATGCCTTCCGGTCCTGAAGGGAAATCCCCTGTTATTGGTCAGGCTGCCATCGGTGCCCACTCCAAGGGTAAGCAGGCCTCTCTTGCCAGTGAATTGGTTGCCTACATGACCAACAAGGACTCAGTTGCTGCCATGAGTGGTATTTGGCCACCAGCAAGAAAGTCTGTTCTTGAATCAGAGGCATTCCTCACCAGTAACAAGAGTGTAAGCAAGGAACAAATGCAGAATGCAGTTGCTGCATCCATCAAGACCGGTCGTGTACTTCCCAGTCATGTGAAGTATCCCCAGATTGAAGTGGAATCGAAGATGGTATTTGACAAGCTCTGGCAGAAGAATGCAAATGTAGGTGCTATCCTTGATGAGGTTGCTGCAGTCTACGCAAAGTACATCAAATAGTAAGTAAGGCGGGTAGGAGTATGGACGAATGAAACAACATTCCTTGAAAGCAAATCATCGGCGGGATGCCATCATTGGATGGGCATTCATAACCCCACAGATGGCAGGATTCGTTTTCTTCGTCCTGCTCCCACTGGTTTCGGTGTTCCTGTACAGTGTACAAGAGAAGAATCTGCTCTTTGGAACAAGTGTGTTTAACGGGCTTGAGAACTTTCGCCTGTTGTTCGCAGACCCGCTGTTCTCCAAGTCACTGGTAAATACCTTGATCTTCAGTGCAGGTGTGGTACCGCTCAATCTGGTCTTCAGCCTCTTGCTCGCTCTCTATCTTGGGGGCGGGAAGATGGGAACCAGGTTTGTGAGGGGAATCATTTTCTTGCCTGTGGTCACCAGCGGGGTGGCCTGGGCAATTGTCTGGAAGTATCTCTTGCAAGGAGGGGACGCAGGACCGATAAACTGGTTCCTCTCCCTCATTGGGATAGAAGGGCCAAACTGGCTCTTTGAGAAAGGGTGGGCGATGGCCAGTGTCATCGTCAACAGGGTCATGAAGAACTTGGGAATGAACGTGCTCATCTTCATGGGTGCTGTGCTCAATATGCCAGGCGATGTCATTGAGGCAGCCCGTATTGATGGAGCAAAGCGTTTTACGCTCTTTTTCAAGATAAAGCTTCCTCTGCTGATGCCCACTGTCATGATGGTTGCCATTGTTACCATCATAGGATCGATGCGTGTCTTTGATACCATCAAGTTAATGACCGATGGGGGACCGGAGGGGTCCACCATGGTAATGGTCTACTATATTTACCATCAGGCGTTCCGTATGTTCGATACAGGCTTTGCATCAGCCCTGGCTGTAGTACTGTTTCTTATTGTACTCGTCTTGACCGCCCTGCAGTGGTTCTCCAGAAAAAGGATCTCCTTCTATGAATCGTAAGTATTTGAAACAGGCTCCCTATGCCTTGCTTGTTGCATTGCTGACCCTCTTGTTCGTCTATCCATTCTGGTGGATGGTTGTGAACTCACTCAACAGTAGTGCTGAGATATTTGGTGTGCCAAGATTGCTTCCGACCTCTTGGGCTTTCTCGAATTATCTTGATATTTTTACTGTTCAGCCCTTTGCACGGCACTACCTCAATACGTTGGCTGTTGCCTTCGTAGGGACTGCAGGCAATGTCTTGCTTGCAGCATTGGCAGGGTATGCATTTGCGAGAATGCGGTTTCCCTTACGTAATGCTGCATTCCTGCTTCTCCTGACAGCACTGATGATGCCTATCGAGGTAACCATCATACCCCTTTTCTTCCAGATGCGGGGATGGGGCGCCTTGGATACCTTGGTTCCTCTGATGTTGTTGCCAATTTTTGGTAGTCAGGGAGCTTTTTCGACTTTCATGCTCAGGCAGTTCTATGTAACGGTACCTAATGAGTTGGAAGAGGCTGCGAGAATCGATGGGTTGAACCCTCTGGGCATCTTCTTGAAGATTATGCTCCCAGTTGCCACCCCTGTACTCAGTTCTGTTGCCATCCTGGCCTTCATTGCTGTTTGGAATACCTATTTGGAGCCGCTGGTATTCATTAGCTCATTGGAAAATTTTACGCTTCCACTCTCTTTGACCAACTTCAATGATACCTATGGGTTACCTCAGTGGCATCTGCAGTTGGCCGCAACTACCCTGTCGATCTTACCGATCATGGTGGTCTATCTGCTGTTCCAGCAGAAAGTCACCGATGCCATGGTAAACACGGGATTGAAATAAATAAGGATAATTACATGAATGCACTCTATGATACACACTATGATTTGATTGTTGTCGGCGGAGGGATCGCTGGCAGCATGGCGGCTATTGCAGCCGGAAGGGAAGGGCTCAGCGTGTTGCTTATCGAGGAAGAAGGCTTCCTCGGGGGAAGTCTCACTGCCGGAGGAACGGGTCCCATGATGACATTCCATGCAGGAGAGACTCAGGTGGTTCGTGGTCTGCCTGATGAAATGATACAGCGATTGATGGGAAAAGGCCTCTCGGTTGGGCATATTCCTGATTCCACGGGGTATACCTACACAGTCACCCCCTTCGATGCTGAAGGTATGAAACGAGAGTTGGAATTGATGGTTCAGGAAGCAGGAGTGAAGTTGCTCTTCCATACCACAATCGTGAAGGCTGTGACCGATCAGGGAATACTGAAGAGCATTACCTGTCTCTGCGCTGGAAACCTTTTCACCCTTTCGTCTTCCTATTTCATTGACGCTTCTGGGGATGCAGACTTGATTGCCATGGCAGGCATCCCCTTCGAACAGGGCAGAGAAGAGGACGGCAAGGACCAGCCAATGACGATGAACTTCAAGCTTGTTGATGTCGATATCCAGACGATCAGGAACTTGATGGACACAAATGTCGAGCTGTTCCCTTTCCTGTCCCCAAACCCTGGAATTCAGCATAGGGCAAGCAGACTCTCCTTTTCCGGTTTCCAGGATATCATGCGCCAAGGCATGGAAACAGGAGAAATTACGTTTGATCGAGATATTGTGCTCTGTTTTGAGACCAATGCCAAGAATGAGGTCATCGTGAATATGACTCGGGTCTTGGAAAAGAATCCAGTTGATCCCATCCAGCTCAGTGAAGCAGAGATGGAAGGTCGGCGCCAGGTTTGGGAGCTGTATGGATTCCTCAAGAAACATATCCCAGGCTTTGAGCAGGCAAGAATGACCTATAGTGGACCACGTATCGGGGTTCGAAGTTCTCGCCGTCTGAAGGGGTCTTATAGAATCTCTGTAGAGGATTTGCTTTCTGAGAGAGTTTTTGATGATGCCATTTCAGCATGTGGGTATCCCATCGATATCCATTCCCCCGACGGGGCTGCAACTGATTCCCGTTTCCTTAGGGATGGTGGGTATTACACTATTCCTCTGGGAAGTCTGCTCAATGAACAGGTGAGTAATGTATTGGCCGCAGGAAGGAACATCAGCTGCGAGTTCGCAGCTCATGCAAGCCTCCGTGTCAGTCCCTCCAGTGGGGCGATCGGGCAGGGTGCTGGCACTGCCGTTGCAGTAGCCATCGAGACAGGAAAGGACCTTTTTCATATACCCATGGACGTTTTACATGCTAAACTGCGTACTGCAGGAGCATTTTTGGGATGAAAACGTTCAAACGGGTCACACTGCAAGATGTTGCCAGAGAGGCCCACGTATCATATGCATCAGTCTCTGCTGTTCTCAATGGTAAGGACGGCAAGAGTATCCGTGTGGGGAAACAGACCAAGGAGAAAATTCTTGAGTGTGCTGAACGGTTGGGCTATGTGCCCAACATGGCAGCAAGAAAGCTCAAGAGTGGATCAACTACCCTTATTGCCGTCTTTACGTATGAGCCGATGTTCCCCGTAGAGTCTGAGAATGAATACTATCGGTTCTTTGTGGGAATCCAGGAAACTGCTGAAAAATTGGGGTATGACATCCTGATTCTGAACAACCGCCCCACTGAAGAGAATTCGAGCAGGATTGCGCTTGCCGATGGTGCTGTCATGATGGGTGTGAACCGCGATGACAAGGGCGTTGAACGCTTGGTGAAAGCCCACTTCCCCTTGGTGTTTGTCGGAAGACGTGAGGTTGCCGAAGCACATACCCATTGGGTGACTTTCGCCTACCAAGAGGTCATTGAGAAGATGGTTGACCATCTTGCCCTTGTATGTCGGAAACAGTGCCTTGTGTATGTTGAGACGAAGGAACAAGAACGGGAACCGAGAAAGGACAAGCGTTCCTTCTTGCTTGCTGCCGCTGAGAAACGGGGGATCACCGTTCATGTGGTTGATGCTGATGAGCACTACCGTTTGAGTCATGATGATTTTAACCTGGTCAAGGAGTGTCAGGTGGCTGTCTTTGACCGTATCTTCTTGCTGGATCCTTTTGAACGCGATTTACAGCGTATGGGGATGAAGCTTGGACAGGATGTCTGGGGTGCTGTGCTGGAAGATGACTGGTTAGGTGGGCATGAGCACTGGACGCGTTGGTCGAACCAGCGTCTGGAACTTGGCTCTCTTGCCGTTGAGTATCTTTCTCAAATGTTGGAAAAACACTCTCTTGAGGGTGCAAGGAAGTTTGCTCCCTTGCACTTGGTGATCAGCGAGAGTTCAGCATTTCCTGAGTAAAACCTCTTTGTCAGAGCTATCGTACCCCAAACAGATCTGGATCCTTCAGCAACAAATCCCTCACAGCTTCATAGGCTGGCTGGGTCTTGTGGTAGCGCACTGTTGCATCCCCAAGCGTTCCTTCCTTGAGTATGCCTTTTTCTCTCAGATAGGGTTCCACTCGAGGAAAGTTTTCTCCTACTTGTGCTGTATGGTTCTTGACCGGGGTAGGAATAAGTGTGCCATCAGCAAGTCTGGTGAAGAGCATATTCATCGTTTCGCTCAACCTGTTAGGAATATCCAGCCACTCTTCAACTCCATGGAAGAAGGTGTCCCGATTGAGTCCCACGCCAACCAAAAGAATGGTTGCATTGCGATCAAGCAACTTCCCCCACGATCCTGTACGGCCACAGGGAGTATTCTGCATATGATCGTCGGCAATGAAGGCTTCTGCTTCTGCTCCGAACGCTGCTACCGAATGGGTTGGATGTGCACTACGATGGCCTCGTCCATCCTTTCTTGCCAACTCTGGGATGATGCCGATGCAGCTCTCTGTGTCATTGACACTGTGATAGGGTTGATCCTTGTTTACTGTGTTCCAGGTATGGGTGGGAAATACCATCAAACCATCTTTCATATAGGTGACCATGGCATCGATTACGGTCTGGGGGCCTCCCTCAACTTCGCCTAAGCTCTTGTATGAGAAGTGGGCTAGTACCGTTCCTTTTGGGTCAAGACCCATCTGTTCCAGGTCCCTGATTAAACTCTGTTTTGTATGCATGGTGCTATCATGGCATAGGAGGATGGGCAAATCAAGGAGCAGTTTTTCAAAGAATCATAATGACAATGCAAGCATCAAGGAGTAGAATACAAGAAATGAGGATATATCTATGAATCAGAAATTTGACCAACTCTATCACGACTACAAAAATACGCTTCTGGAGAGTGTATTGCCCTTCTGGCTCCAATATGGATTTGATAAAACACATGGAGGCTTGTATACAGGTTTAGACCGTAATGGGACTTTGCTTGAGACGGAGAAGTCGGTTTGGTTCCAAGGTCGTGCACTGTGGGTATATGCAACAGCATACCGTCAGATGGAGAAGCGGAGTGAATACCGCGAGTTGTGTGATTCCTTGGTATCTTTCATTGAAAATCACTGTTTCGACCCCTCTGACGGACGCATGTATTTCCGGGTGAGCCAAGAGGGAAATCCTGTAGTGAAGCGCATTCGCTACGTATTCAGTGAGACCTTTGCCATCCTCGGCTTTGCTGCCTATAGCAGGGCTTTTGATAAACCTGAATATGCAATGAAGGCGTATGAGTTGTTTAGGAAGGTTGAACGATATCTTCAGGAACCAGGTATGCTTGTTCCCAAGTTTGAGCGAGAGAGCAAGGGGTTTGGTCTTCCTATGATTCTTCTCAATACCGTCAGTGAATTGAGAGAAGCACTTCCTGAGAAGAGCGAGGAGCTGACTCGTTCCATTGATGGATACATCAAGGAGATTGAGGTCTTTTTTGTCCGTCCAGAACTCAAAGTGGTAGTAGAGCAGTGTAATCCTGATGGGACGTTGCAATTGGATCATTTCGAAGGCAGATTGTTGAACCCAGGGCACGCTATAGAAGGCGCATGGTTCATTCTCGCCGAAGCAAAGAGGCGGGGTGGTGATGTCGAACTTACACACCTTGGTATGACGATGTTGGACTGGATGTTTGCCCGTGGTTGGGATGAAGAGTATGGTGGGATCATCTACTTCCGTGATGCCCTGGGAAAGAGTGCAACCGAGTACTGGCATGACATGAAATTCTGGTGGCCTCAGTGTGAAGCAGCCATTGCAAACCTACTTGCCTACAGTATGAATGGGAAGCAGGAGTATCTGCATCAATTTGAACAAGTAGACAAATACATCAAGACTCATTTTCTCGATGAAGAGTATGGCGAGTGGTTTGGGTACCTCCATCGAGACAACACCCTTTCCACACCATTAAAGGGAAGTATGTACAAAGGACCATTCCACATTCCAAGAATGTATCTGGTTTGTTGTGAGTTAATTGATAAACTAAGACGATAGAAAGAATTAGGTATTTCCCACAAACTGTTAAGTCTCTTTTCTTCATTATGCTGTTTGTACTATGAACATTTTTACATGTATTCGTAACATTTCTACATGGTATTATCTGTAAACTATCCTAGGATTAATGTAATGCTAAGTAATTACTTACTAAAAATTTTTGATATTTGTTCTCTATGAACAGAATGCATAGGTAATTAACTTGGTTCCATTAAACCTAGGAGGTTTTTATGAAAAAAAGGATTGTTTTGCTTCTGGTTGTCACAATAGTGGCAAGTGCTATCTTGTTCGCTGCTGGAGATGCAGAGAAAAAGGCTGTTGCCAGCTCATCTGAGCCCTTGTCAGTCATGATTTGGGACTCAAATCAGGAACCTGGTATCAGGCAGATTATTGATGATTTCACTGCCAAGACAGGCGTCAAAGCTGAGGTACAAGTTGTTGATTGGAACAACTACTGGACACTGCTCTCCGCAGGAGCACAGGGCGGGTCTCTTCCTGATGTATTCTGGATGCACTCCAATGAATCCCAGCGCTATATGTCCAACGACATGTTGCTCGATGTAACCGACAGAATCGCAAAGAGCTCCCTCATCGATCCAAGCAATTACCCCGAGGATATCTGGAGTTTGTATACCTATAACAAGAAGTATTATGCGGTTCCCAAGGATATCGATACCATTGCACTCTGGTATAATAAGACATTGTTTGATGAAGCAGGAGTTGCCTATCCTGATGAGAACTGGACCTGGGACGATCTATACGAAGCTGCAAAGAAATTGACAAAGGCTGATGGATCTGTCTATGGGTTTACCAATGTGAACTCAAACAACCAAGCAGGGTGGTACAATCTGATTTACAGCAATAACGGATATGTAATCTCTGAAGACAAGACCAAGTCAGGCATGGATCATCCGAATACCATTGAGGCGATGAAATGGATGGAGAAGATGATTAATGAAGATCTGATGCCTCCTCAGCATGTCATGAGTGAGAGTGGTGAGGATGTACTGCTGCAGTCAGGAAAGACGGCCATGACTATGCAAGGTTCATGGATGGTCGCTGCCTTCCGTGATAATGAGTACAGCTATAACAACTGTGATGTTGCCATGCTTCCGTTGAATAAGAAAACCGGACGCAGAGCGTCAATCTATAATGGTCTTGGTTGGGCAATCTCAGCTGATACTCCTCGTGCCGATGATGCATGGAAACTGGTTGAGTACTTCGGGTCTGAGGAAGGACAACTCAAACAGGCAGAGCTCGGTATCACCATGTCTGCATACAAGGACACCAGTGAGAAGTGGAAGAACAGTGTTCCCCAGTTCAATCTTCAGGCGTACCTGAACATGCAGGATGACATGGTTATTCGTCCCTTCTCACGGAATACTGTGAAGTGGGAGAATGCAGTACTTGATGTCATGCTGAAGGTATGGTCCAAGGAGATGACCATGGAAGCTGGATGTAAGGAAGCTGCAAGACAGATGAATGAGATTCTTGCTGAGGAGTAGAATTCACAGAAAGAAAACCCGGGTAGGTAATTGCTCCTACCCGGGATACTGTAAGGGATACGTGTATGAAACATCGTTCATTACGCTCAGCAACAGCCACGAACACTTTTTTTTGGGGTTGGGCCTTGATCCTTCCCACGGTGATCGGATTACTGGTTCTAAATATTATCCCCATGATTGCTACCATCTACCAAAGTTTCCATAAGACAGGTGATTTTGGGAGAGGGAATATTTTTATTGGATTCAAGAACTTCCAGAAACTGTTCTCAGATGAAGCTGTGCTCCAGTCAATTATCAATACACTCAAGTACACCATCGCACAGGTGCCTTTTTCTGTTTTCATTGCCTTGGTACTTGCTGTCATGTTGAATAGGAAAATTATAGGCAGATCTGTATATCGGACGATTTACTTCATGCCGATGGTGGTAGCCCCAGCGGCAATCGCAATGGTATGGCGCTGGTTGTACAACTCAGAGTTTGGATTGATCAACAACCTGTTTAATCTGGATATCAACTGGATATCAAATCCAAGTATTGCAGTATTTTCCATTGCAATCATCGGTATCTGGTCCGATATCGGATATAATATGATCCTCTTCCTCGCTGGATTGCAGGAGGTTCCAAAAGATTATTACGAGGCGGCTGACTTGGACGGTGCAAGTGCAGTGCAAAGCTTCCTCCACATAACGGTCCCTATGATTAGTCCCATCCTGTTCTTTGTCATTGTAACCAGGATGATAGCTGCCATGCAGGTGTTTGATACCATTTTCATGGTGATGGAACGATCCAACCCCGCACTCTATAAAACACAGTCCTTGGTCTTCCTGTTTTACGAATCCTCATTCGTTGAAAGAGACTTGGGGTATGGATCCACCATCGTGGTGGTATTGCTTCTGATAATCATGCTCATCACAGCATTGCAAATGATAGCCCAGAGAAAGTGGGTGCACTATAATTAGGAGTACGTCATGCGAAGAAAATCATTACCTTCCACAATTATCATGCATGGCGTGCTGATTATTGTTTCGCTTGTCATGATTGTTCCTTTTCTCTGGATGATTCTCACCTCGTTCAAGACCGTCGGTGAGGCTGTGCAACTTGATCCATTTGTTTTCTTTCCCTCTGAGCTCCGTATGGAAGCCTTTACAAGGGTCTTTACCACCAATAATTTTCTGAACCTGTACAAGAATACGTTGCTTATGATTGCCTTCAGGATATTATGTGCAATCGTGACGGCAAGCATGGCTGGATTTGCATTTGGGCGATTACGTTTCTGGGGTTCTAACCTTGCTTTTTCTTTGGTACTGGTACAGATGATGATACCTCCCCAGATATTTATTATTCCCCAGTATCAGATGATCAGCATGATGGGAATGACCAATACTATCTTTGCTCTGGTATTTCCCGGATTGGTAACTGCTTTCGGCACATTCCTGATGCGTCAGGCGTATAAGATACTTCCTAAAGATTTGGAAGAAGCTGCCAAGCTTGATGGCCTGTCTATCGGTAAGACATTCCTGTTTATTCTTGCACCATTGACCAAATCCTGTATGGTTGCTTTGAGTGTATTCACGGCTGTATTTGCCTACAAGGATTTAATGTGGCCAATGATTGTAAATACATCCAAAGATTCGCTGGTTTTGGCTTCAGCGTTAGCAAAGATGAAAGGACAATATGTCTCCAATTATCCTGAGCTGATGGCAGCATCCCTGATTGCATGCGTACCGATGATTGTCCTGTACTTTATCTTCCAAAAGCAATTCATCGAAGGTATCGCAACATCGGGAGGAAAGCTGTAAGTGATAGTCAATAGTTCACGGAATCTGTCAAGCTATTGAATGAGATAGCCTGTATATATATTTGCTTGGATGTAAATCCATATATAAGGGAGAAATAGGATGAAGATTACATTTTTGGGGGCTGGTAGCACGGTGTTTGCACGTAACGTGTTGGGGGATTGTCTTGGTACACCGGTACTGCAAGAAGCAGAAATGGCATTGTATGACATTGATCCAAAACGTTTGGAGGAATCCCGAGCCATTCTGGAAGCAATGAACCAGAGTATCAATCGGGGAAGGGCTAAGATTGTAGTCTATCCTGGGCTGGAGAACTTACGTTCAGCGCTCAAGGGAGCGCGCTTCATCGTCAACGCTATACAGGTTGGGGGGTATGAGCCAAGCACGGTCATTGATTTTGAGATTCCCAAGAAATACGGTCTCCACCAGACTATTGCAGATACCTTGGGCATCGGTGGAATTATGCGTGCCTTGAGAACCATTCCCGTCATGAATGAGTTTGCCAAAGCGATTGAAGAGGTTTGCCCTGATGCCCTGCTTTTAAATTATTCGAATCCGATGGCCATGCTCAGTGGCTATATGCAACGCTATACGGGAGTAAAGAATGTTGGGCTCTGTCACAGTGTACAGGTCTGCTCAGAGACACTTCTTAAAGGGCTTGGCATGGAGGACAAGCTAGAGGGACGTGTAGAGACGATTGCAGGAATCAACCATATGGCTTGGTTACTAAGCCTGCATGACAGGGAAGGCAATGATCTTTATCCTGAAATCAAGAAGCGTGCGTTGAGAAAGAATCAGGCAGAAAAGCATGATGACATGGTTCGCTATGAGTATATAAAATACTTCGGGTACTACTGTACTGAGTCTAGCGAGCATAATGCAGAGTACAACCCATTCTTCATTAAGAAGGCATACCCTGGCCTGATAGAGGACTACAACATCCCACTGGATGAATATCCGCGGCGTTGTGTTTCCCAGATAGCAGATTGGGCTGAGGAGAAAAAACGGATTTTCAACAAGGCAACCATAACTCACAAGCGATCACTAGAATATGCTTCACATATTATGGAGGCTGTGGTAACCGATATACCGTACAAGATAAACGGGAATGTTCTTAATACACACTTAATCGATAATCTTCCCGTTGAAGCTTGTGTCGAAGTACCCTGCCTGATTGATGGAAATGGGGTGAATCCCTGTCATATAGGGCCTCTGCCGGTTCAGCTTGCTGCGATGAACATGACAAATATCAACGTTCAGCTGTTGACAATCGAAGCTGCTGTAAGCAAGCGGAAGGAAGCAATCTATCATGCTGCCATGCTGGATCCTCATACTGCTGCAGAGCTTTCAATTGATGATATTGTCAAAATGTGTGATGAGATGATTGAAGCTCATGGAACATTCATGGAGTTGTATCGCTAGGGTTTTGCCTTTCTTGATACATAAATTTCAAGACAAAAGGAATCTTGGTGTATACTAGGTAGGAGAGGAGGGACTATGCCAGAGAATGAACTTCTGATAAAAGCTGCCCGTTTTGTAGGGTTGGATGGCTTGAAGAAGTCTGCCATTGACCTTGCTCTCTCCTACTGCGGTATCCAACAGTGTTCTCCCTTACACAACAATGGTCCCGAGATCAGGGATACGAGTTTCATCCATATCATCAGCAGCGGGAAGGGCGTCCTGAAGATACAAGGAAAAGAGTATGTTCTGGGAGAACACCAAGCATTTTTAATTCCTGCTGGGATTTCTGCTCAGTACACGGCTGACCGGCATGACCCATGGACCTATATGTGGGTAGGCTTTTCCGGCTTGATGTCGGAGGAGAGTATGGCTATGGCAGGATTCTCCTTTGAGCATCCGGTGAGAAGTGTAGGGAATGAGAGCATCCTCAAGCATGATATTGAAGGTATGATTGAGACTTATCATCTTACGTTTACCAACGAGTTACGTAGAAACGGATGTTTTTTTCACTTTATTGCCCATCTGATTGAGGATTATCAAGCGCAAGGAGTTATCGGGAGCGAAAGCAACTTGCAGTCTGCGCAGTATGCGAGGAAAGTGTATCACTACATTATGGAGAATTTTGCAGAATCCATAAAAATCCAAGACCTGGCTAATGAGATAGGCATCAGCAGAAACTACCTCTATTCCTGTTTCAAGGAAGTTTACAAAGTTTCTCCGAAACAGTTTCTTGATACGGTACGTATGGAACATGCAGCCAGTCTCTTGGTCTCGAAGTATATGAACATTGGAGAAGTAGCCCATTGTGTAGGGTTTGATGATGAGCTGGCCTTCTCCAAGGCCTTCAAGGAGTTTCATTATGTTTCCCCTACGGAATTCCGCAAGCAATTACGGACAAAACGGATGGTAAGTAGGCCACCGCGATCTTGTTCCACGATTTCCTACTCATGAGAAATGGAAAGGTCGCGTATTCTACTAGAAGATGCATTACTTGCCGGTGATAAAGATGATAATACCTGCGATAATCTCAATAAACCGGTGATAAAACCAAATACCGGTGATAAGGCACAACAGCAACGACAAAAGATACTCACATTTTTAGAAACAGTAGATTTTATCACCAACAAACAGGTGTGTATTTTGCTGGAGGTAAATAGAAGCCGAGCCTATGATCTCCTCTCTCAGATGGTTTGTGAGTCTTTCTTGATAGCAGAGGGAGATAGGAAGGACGCAGGTATCGGCTTAGTAGAATTGATAGTTGCTAACGGTTACTTGCCTAGAATTGCATAACCCGCTATACAATAACCAATGGATACACGCAGAGCCCACCTTACCATGATGATCAAGCCAGCCTCAGCTGCGTGCAATCTTCGCTGTGACTACTGCTTCTATTTTGATGAGGCAGATACCCGCGTGGCGGGTATTCGTCCATTGATGAGTCACGCCGTGGCAGATGCAATCATCACTAAGTGCTTGGAAACAGCAAAACATTGTTCCTTTGTATTTCAAGGGGGAGAACCCTCTCTGGCGGGGCTTCCTTTCTTTGAATACTTTGTGAGTAAAGTTGCTTCAACCAAGAGGGAGGACTCCCAAGTATCCTATGCCTTCCAGACCAACGGTATGCTTCTTGATGAAAAGTGGGCAAGATTTTTCAAACAGCATGGTTTCTTGGTAGGGGTCTCCCTTGATGGGCCTCCTCGTCTCAATGACCTACACAGAAAAGTTAGGGACGGGGGAAAAGGCGGAAGGAAGGTTCTACAGGCTATCTCTCACTTGGAGAGGGAAGGGGTGGAATTTAACATCCTGAGTGTAGTCACCAATGATTTGGCACAAAATATCGGTATGGCATATCCCTACTTCGTGGAACATGGGCTTACTTACCAACAATATATCCCATGTATGGACATGCTTGACGGAGAGAAACGGTTTCTCTCTGCCACCGGTTATGGTCAGTTTTTAAAGGATCTCTTTGATCTCTGGTTCGCTTCCTACCAAGCAAAGAAGCCTGTCTCAGTCAGGTTTTTTGATAACCTTGTTGGGATGATAGCCGGTTATCCCCCTGAGGCTTGCGATATGGCAGGAGTATGCTCTATTCAATACGTTGCAGAGAGCAATGGAGACATCTATCCCTGTGATTTCTACTGTCTCGATTCGTACTGCCTCGGTAATATCACAGAAGATGAATTTGTATCGCTCGACAAGAGGCGATCTACCCTTCGATTCATTGAGGATTCTCCCAATTCAATTGATGATTGTGCTTCCTGTCCTTGGAGAGCCCTTTGCAGAGGTGGCTGTAAACGGTATCGTAATGAGGAAGGGTATCGCTTTTGTGCTTCCATGAAAATATTCTTTCCCTATGCTATAGAAAGGCTTGAATTGGTTGCAAAACAGATGCTTGCATTGTAGGAGGAGAGATGGCTGATGCGCTGATTCGTGAGCATAAGAAGAGACCAGAGATCAATTTCAAATTCTTCTTTAAACTCTTTTGGACAACATTCTCCCTGAGTCTGTTCACCTTTGGTGGCGGGTTTGTCATCATCAGTCTGATGAGAAAGAAGATGGTGGTAAAACTCGGCTGGATCAACGATGAGGAGATGCTTGATTTCATCACCATCGCCCAGTCTTCTCCCGGTCCCATAGCTGTCAACGGTTCCCTGATGGTGGGGTATCATCTAGCTGGTGTGCCTGGGGCATTGGTTGCTACCTTGGGGACCATCCTTCCTCCCATGATGATTCTGACTCTGGTCAGCCTTGGCTACAAGGCCGTGCAGGATAACCTTTGGATCGCTGCAGCCTTTCATGGAATGCGGGCAGTTGTTGCGGCCATTGTCCTGCAGGTCACCTGGGCCTTGTTCAGGCCATTGCTGAAGAAGAAGCAAGTACTCCCAATCCTCCTCTTTGTCCTGAGTTTCAGTGCATTGTTTATCTTCAAGGTAAACATCATGCTGGTTATGGTAAGCATCGTAGCTTTCTCGATCATCCAGAGCTTGATCCTGCTCCAGAAGGAGAAGAAGCTATGAGTATACTCCTTACGCTCTTCTTCAGCTTTTTCCAGATAGGTTTGTTCAGCATTGGTGGCGGGTATGCAGCCATGCCTCTTATCCAAGCACAGACTGTCGACATTCATGGGTGGTTGACCGCCACGGAATTTGCCGACTTGGTAACAATTGCTGAGATGACCCCTGGTCCCATTGCCATCAACTCTGCAACGTTTGTCGGTATGAAGGTTGCAGGAATTGCCGGCGTCGTGGTGGCTACCCTTGGAAATATCCTGCCATCGGTCATCATCATGTTGCTGCTCGCACATCTCTACGCAAAGTATCGGGAACAGACGCTGCTCAAACGTGTGCTCGAAGGGGTACGGCCGGTAGTGGTTGCCGCTATCTTTACCGCTGGGCTTTCCTTGTTGCAACTCGCGATTGGACACATGGGTCAGGTTGACCTCTTCGCACTTATCGTATTTATTCTTGCCTTCGTCTGTTTGAACAGTCGAAAAATCCCCTTGGGCCCAATTGTCTTGCTCATTCTAGGAGCCATCAGTGGTATTGGGTATGCTGTAGTAACACATGCGCTTCCTTAGGTATCCTTCCTCCATAGAAAAAGTCTGATTGACAGTGACAGGAAGTATGAACAATTGGCATACTAGGTTACGAAACGATACTATATGAATAATTGTGAGGGGTGGTATGAAACTAGGAGTTATTGCAGACGATTTTACCGGGGCTGTGGATATCGCCGGCTTCTTGGTATCTGGAGGCATGAGAACGCTCATGTGTGCCAAGCCTGTTGCAACAGGGCAACTTCCCGAAACTGATGCGATTGTCATGAGCCTGAAGATCAGGAGCATTCCTTCCTCGGAAGCAGTAGAGGAGGCTCTCTCAGCACTTGCTTTCCTGCAGGAAGCTGGTTGCGATCGTTTCTACTATAAATATTGCTCAACCTTTGATTCCACCGAGAAAGGAAACATCGGTCCCATCAGCGATGCGCTCAGGGATGCGCTGGGACTCTCCAGTACACTTATCTGTCCTGCGCTTCCCGTCAATGGAAGAACTGTGTACCACGGGTACCTATTTGTAGGTGACCAGCTGCTCAGTGATTCTCCAATGCGTCATCATCCACTCAATCCAATGAGGATGTCGAAGCTTGCCGATCTGCTTGCGATGCAGAGTCCATCTTGCAATGGCCATGTGTATTATGATGTTGTCAGGAAAGGGGCTACAGCAGTAAAGAATCGAATTGATACACTTGAAAAGGATGGGGTGAACAACATTATCGTCGATGTCATCAACGATGAGGACTTAACTACGATAGCCAAGGCAACCGAGGATATGCTTCTTGTCACTGGAGGCTCTGGCTTGGCCCAGGGTATTGCTACAGTGAGGGCTGAATCCCTTGGAGAGAGAGGTATAGCGAAGCCTGCGTTCCTTCCTAAGAGGACAAATGCAGTGGTTATCGCTGGTTCCTGTTCAGCGATGATGCAAAAGCAAGTTGCCTACTATAAAGAGAAGGCAGAGAGTTTCAGTATTGATGAACAAGCTTGTGTGGACGACCCCTCTTATCCTGAGACGCTTGCCAAGTGGGCACTTGCCCACCAGGGAAGCACGCTTGCTCCCATGGTCTTTGCAACGCGCTCACCAGAGGAACTGCAGCATAACCGGGAGCGGTTCAAGGGAGTGGATCTAGCGGGGATCATCGAGCAGGTATTTGGAAGAATGACAGCTATACTCGCACAAGAAGGAGTCGAGACCTTTATTGTTGGAGGGGGAGAGACCAGAGGGGTGGTTGCCTCCACCTTGGGGGTTGATGCCTACCTCATCGGGGAGCAGATAGATCCCGGCGTGTCGTGGGTGCAGTCCTTGGACAGGAAGTTCCAACTGGTTTTAAAGAGCGGGAACTTTGGTTCTGAATCCTTTCTAGAGAAAGCCCAGGAGTGTTATGATGAATGAAATTGAGATGAAACGTGAGTTGGTTTCCTTCGCCTCAAGCCTCTACCAACGAGGATTTGTCGTGGGAAGTGCGGGGAATATCTCTGTAAAACTTCCTGATGGTACCTACCTTGCCACTCCCACCGGCTCCTCCTTTGGGATTTTGGATGAAACGGAGGTGTCTCACTTCAAGGAAGATGGGACACTGCTTGGAGGAAAGGCTCCTACCAAGGAGGTACCGTTCCATCTAGCTTGTTATGCTGCTCATAGCGAGATCCGAGCGGTGGTCCATCTGCATTCCACCTATGCTACCTTGCTTGCCAGCACAAAGGGTTTGAAAGACGGTAGTCCCTTTACCCCCTTTACGCCGTATTTTGTCATGAAGGTGAACAAGGTAGGGATTCTTCCCTACAGAAGGCCAGGTTCTCCACTGATTGCAGAGGATATCCGATCCAAACCTGGGTTCTCTACCTACCTTATGCAGAACCATGGGTTGATCACCACAGGGAAGACGCTTCAGGAAGCAGTATTTGCTGCTGAGGAGTTCGAAGAGAGTGCAAAACTCTGGTATCTGGGACAGGGATTGGATATCAGGAGATTGAGTGAAGAAGAGATGGCAGAACTGCAATAGTAACCAAGGAATCTGTACTCATAGCAAACTACAGGTGAATTGCAGATAGAGAGACATATATGATTTGAATTCTTTGCAGAGCTCCTTTATGGATGATACGGCGCTTTCTCGCGGCTTCGTTGAAAGAGTGACAACCGTTCATTTATCCCGGTAATGTGATCCACATTGAACGATGCGAATGATATCCCCATCGATACGATAAACCAAGCGGTTGCAATCATCGATCCTTCGGCTCCAATATGGAGCGAGGTTTCCCGTTAACCGCTCAGGTTTACCGATTCCCTTGTAACCATTCCTGTCGATATCTCTGAGAAGTGCCAAAATTCGTTTTAACGTCTTCTTATCCTGCTTTGTCCAGTACTCGAAATCCTTCCAAGCATCGTCTGACCAAGCCTTAATCACTTACATCCACCTCGTGGATTGTGCCGCCGGTGGATTCCATCTGGGCAATCGATTTTCTAAGCCTTGCCATGTTTCGCTCACTGTAGAATGGATCGACAGCAACCTCAAAGGGTATGCGTTTTTCTCTTGCTACTTTGGTAGCAAAAATGGTGAAGGCTGCAGAAGGAGTCAAACCAAGTTCTTGGCAGGCTTTCTCCAAGTTGTTTTTCAACTCTGCATCCATGCGAAAGTTAATATTTACGGTTGAACGTTCCATATGTTACTCCTCTTTCTATCTTCAATAATATGAATATGTAATGACAATGTCAATAAATTGCATTACATATTAAGTGCCTCGTCGAATTATGATTTGGGGGGTATACGATTAATAGATTGGTAGAGGTTCTTTCCTTATCTCCGGGCGTTTACTACTCTCGGGGGGCCTACGGCTTTGCAGTTATCATAGAAGATACAGCATTAGTGTGGTTTGGATCAGGTAATTGTAATTGCAAGCACGGAATCTGTACTCATAGCGCATCATTATTGCATCGTAGATAAAGAACTACAAAAAGTTTCTGTTTATTCTTGACCCTATAGTAACTATAGGGTTTATCGTGCACTCATCAAGCCAGTAAGGTGGTAGGTGATGGGTAACCAGAAACTTCTTACAAATATCCGTTCTCTCGTGAGTTGCGATGGATCTGATACGGTCTATAACGATTGTGATCTTCTTATCGACGGATACAAGATTGCCAAGATCGGAAAGAATCTTTCTCGAGGTGATGCCGAGGTTATCGATGCAAGCAACTACATTGTGTATCCAGGATTGGTGAATACGCACCATCACTTCTTCCAGACGTTTGTACGAAACCTGGTAACCATCGACTATCCGAATCTTCTTGTTGTCGACTGGCTCGACAAGATTTATCCCATTTTCTCCCAGATTGACAGTGAAGTTATCTATTACTCGTCTCTCGTTGCCATGGCAGATCTTCTCAAGCATGGCTGCACCACTGCGTTCGACCACCAGTACTGCTATACCAAGAAGACTGGCAAAGAAGCGGTTGACCGCCAGATGGAAGCTGCTTCTTTGTTGGGTATCAGGTACCACGCAGGGAGAGGATGCAATACCTTGGAGAGGGAGAAGGGAAGTACCATCCCTGGGGAGATGCTGGAGACTACCGACGAGTTCCTACTTGATTGTGAACGTTTGATGAAAGCGTATCATGATCCAAACCCCAACAGTATGAGCCAGATTGTAGTTGCCCCCTGTCAGCCGATCAACAGCTACCAGGAAACCTTTGAGGAGTCTTTGGCATTTGCAAGGAAGCATGGTCTTAGGCTCCACACCCACCTCGGAGAGGGGGAGAACCCCATCATGATGGAACGCTATGGCAAGAGAACACTTGCTTGGGCAGAAGAGATTGGGTTTGTTGGGGAGGATGTCTGGTTCGCTCATGGCTGGGAACTCCAGGAAGATGAATACAAGGTAATGGCCCAGACTGGGACAGGACTCTCCCATTGTCCAGCGCCGGCTGTCTTGGGAGGCTTTCCCATCATTGATATCCCAGCAATGGAGAGAGCAGGCATGAATGTATCGCTTGGCTGTGATGGGTCTGCTACCAATGATAGTTCTAACCTGCTCGATTCCTTGCGCATGGCTTACTTGGCTCAGTCCTACCATAGCAAGAGCCGGGGAGGAGCCCCTTCTGCCTACGAGATGCTCAAGACTGCTACAGTAGGTGGTGCCAAGACACTGGGCAGGAGTGATATTGGTTCCCTCGAGGTTGGAAAGGCAGCTGATCTTTTTGCCATCGATGCCAATACGCTTCCACTTGCTGGAACCTTGCATGATCCAGGTAATCTTCTTGCCCGCGTTGGGTATACCGGCGAGGTAGCCATGACCATGGTTGGTGGAGACATCAAATTCAAGGACGGTGAGCTGGTCGGGATTGATGAAGTACGCTTGGCTGTTCAGGCTGAGATGGCTTGCGATGAGAGGCTACGCTCTCTATTTCCCACAATCTTCCGATAAGTAGTGCATTCACAGGGGAAACCCTTTAGAGGAGTAACGAACATGAAAAAGACATTGCTGGTAGCTTGTTTGGTTTTGGTACTCGGAACATCGCTCTTGTTTGCTGGTGGCGCAGCTGAGAAGGATGAATCAGACGGAAAGATGAAGGTTGCGCTGTTGCTCTCAGGGCCGGCCAACGACCAAGGATGGAATGCAGTAGCATTTGCCGGTCTGAAAGAGGCAGAGGAGAAATACAATCTCCAGACTGCATATTCAGAGAATGTGGGGATTGCTGATGGAGAGGCAGCGTTCCGTGACTATGCAGCCCAAGGGTATGACCTGGTGATCGGGCATGGTTTCCAGTTCGGTGAGCCGGCTGTCAGGATCTCCTCCCAGTTCCCCAATACAAAGTTCATGGCAATTGAATCCAATGCATACAGCGACAATGCCGCCAGCTATGTAATGGCTTGTGAAGAAGCCGGGTACCTGATGGGAATGCTTGCAGCTTCCATGTCTGAGAGCGGCACCATCGGTATTGTCGGTGGCTTTGAACAGCCTTCAATCGTCAAGGTTCTGGAAGCGTACAAGATTGGCGCCAAGGCGGTGAACCCATCCATCAAGGTACTGGAAGCATATGTGAGCAGCTTCACTGATGTAGCACTGGGAAAGGAAGCAGCTCTCTCCATGGCTGACCAGGGTGCTGATGTACTCTCCCACTGTGCTAACCAGGCAGGGACCGGGGTGATCAAGGCAGCTGAGGAGCGCGGGTTGCTTGCAACCGGTGATTCCTATGACCAGAACTCCATTGCCCCTGATACGGTAATGGCTTCCACCATTTACAGTGTACCAGCCTTGGTCCTGACTGCAGTAGAGAAGGTAAGTACCGACACCTATGAGGGTGGGGTATTCAACCTCGGGATGCAGGATGGAGTTGTGGATATCTCAGGATACAACAGCTTTGAGGATAAGATTCCCCAGGATGTCAAGGACCTGATTGCCTCAACCAGGCAGCAGATTCTGGATGGTAGCTTTACTGTTCCCTTGATCGAGACGCGTACCAAATAATCACAGAATATGACGTGCTCCCTCCTAGTGGGGAGCACGCTCAGTTTGAGGAGATGGCATGGCATTTCTGGAAATGATCGACATTAACAAGGCATTCTTTGGCAAAAGCGCCAATTCGAAGGTCAACCTGTATGTAGACCATGGGGAGATCCATGCCCTGCTTGGTGAGAATGGGGCAGGCAAAACCACCTTGATGAACATTCTCTATGGGATTTATCAAGCAGATAGTGGTTCTATAGTCTTGGATGGAGTCCCCATCCAGATTAAGAGCCCGAAGGATGCCATCAGCCATAAGATTGGAATGGTGCATCAACATTTTACCTTGGTTCCTACCCTGACCGTCAGTGAGAATATCACCCTTGGGTTGAAAAGCCCTGGGTATCCATTTGTTAAACGTAAACAGGTCGACGAGGAGATTCGCACGTTAAGTGAACGTTATAACCTCGCAGTCGATCCTACGGCACTGGTTAGCTCTCTCTCAGTTGGGCAGCAACAGCGGGTGGAAATCATCAAGGTGCTCTATCGGAAAGCACAGTTGCTCATACTTGACGAGCCGACAGCTGTTCTTACACCGCAAGAGGTGGAGAGCCTGTTTGACATTCTTGGGCGGCTGAGAGCAGAAGGCCACTCTGTAATTATCATTACCCACCATATTGCTGAAGTTCTCTCTCTCACTGACCGCATTACGGTCTTGAGGGGTGGTGAGAAGGTAGGGGACGTCAAGACAAAAGATACGAATGAAGCAGAACTCTCACAGTTGATGGTTGGGAGGAAACTCAACAGGATGGTGCGAACCAAATTGCCTTTCTCCTATGATCGTGAAGGGTTGATCGCCATTTCCATACAGGATGCTCAGGAATCCATAGGTCCCCTCTCCTTACACGTTCCCCCAGGAAGCATTGTGGGGATTGCAGGAGTCGATGGAAACGGGCAGAAAGCTTTTGCTGAGTTACTGCTCGGTATACGAAAGGTCAAGGAAGGTTCCTTGACCTTGGATGGCAAGCATTTGGAACACCTCGGGGTAAAACAACGCAGGGCGTTGGGTTTTGGGTATATCTCTGATGACCGATTGCTCGATAGCCTGGTTTTGGATATGGATATGCAGGAGAATCTCCTGCTTACCCGTTTTCGTGGAGGGGAGTGTAATCATCACCACTTCATTGCAAGAAAGAAGCTTCGTGAGTTGACAGAACAGGCAGTAGAGAAATACGCGATCAAGAGTGGATCCTTGGAGTATCCCGTGAGATATCTCTCGGGGGGAAATCAACAGAAGTTGATTCTTGCCCGTGAATTGGCTGGAAATGCGAAGGTGGTCATTGCCTGCCAGCCCACACGAGGTCTGGACGTAGGTTCGACCGAGGATGTGCACAAGACACTTTTGGAACTCAGGAGACAAGGCTCTTCCGTCATCCTAATCTCTTCTGACCTTGAGGAGATACTGGATCTAAGTGACAGTATTGCTGTGATGTATCGTGGACAGATCGTTGATGTAATCGAGAGACAAGGAGATGTTGATTTGACCTATCTCGGACTATTGATGGCAGGCTCCCCTGCAAGGAGGGAGGCATGAAACGGTCTGTTTCCAATGTTCTCTCACTTACAGTGGTAACCGGTATTGTACTGGGTGTCTCACTGCTTCTGATCGCTATGGTGGGAAGTAGTATTCCCTCATCTCTCTCCAGTTTTATACGGGGTATCGTGGGGTCAACGTATTCGATCGGGGAGGTCCTGGTACGTGCAACGCCCTTGATGCTTGCGGCTCTGGGTGTTTCAGTTGGTTTCCGTACCGGGTTCATCAATATCGGTGCAGAGGGCCAGATTTACCTTGGAGCAATCGCAATTACTTGGTTGGGAATGACGTTTCCCTCCTTGCCTCCCGTACTGATGATTTCCCTTGCCATGCTGGTAGGGTTTCTTGCTGGCGGACTGTGGTCCGTAATCCCTGGTATTCTTAAGGCCAAATTTGGTCTTTCTGAGATCATCAATACCATTATGTTGAATTACATTGCCATTAACTTGGTGGGGATACTGGTCAGGACGAGTCTGAAGGATCCCTCTTATCCCTATCCGATGTCACCAATGCTGCCTCCCTCTTCCTACTTTCCTATGTTGCTTTTGCCTACACGCCTGCATGCAGGATTCTTGATCGCCCTGATTTGCGCCATTTTGGTCTACTTGCTGATGTTTAGGACGTCAACAGGGTTCTGTATGCGGGCTGTGGGCCTTAATAAACGAGCTAGTGTGTGTAGCGGCATTTCTGTGAGAAGTCACATGGTATTTTCCGCTTTGCTCAGTGGTGGCCTTGCTGGTTTGGCGGGGGTAAGTGAGATTGCTGGCTTGCACCATCGCTTGATCGAAGGAATCAGTCCAAGCTATGGGTACTTGGCTATCGTAGTTTCCCTTCTGGGGAAGAACCACCCATTCTGGATTATTCTCAGCTCGCTGGGTATTGCAGCCTTGCAGGTTGGATCGATGGCTATGCAGCGTAGCAGTGGGGTTCCTACATCTATTGCCAGCATCATTATGGGGTTGTTGGTCATTATGATTTTAGCACGGAAGCAGTTCTTTAGCTTCAAGGAGGTGTAGGATGAATCCTGTAACTCTTACCCTGATCACAACCTTTCTAGCGGCAACTATCCGAATGGCAACTCCTATCGCACTTGCTGGATTGGGAGAGACTGTGAGTGAACGCGCTGGGATAAGCAATATTGGAGTAGAAGCCATTATGCTTAGTGGTGCATATTTCAGCTTCTGGGCGATGTTCCAGACTTCCAGCGTTGCGCTTGGTCTACTTGCCGGTATTGCCGGTGGTGTGGCCGCCAGCATGATCCACGCAGTGCTGAGTATTCACCACAAGGCTGACCAGACAATTGCAGGCCTTGCCCTGAATTTCCTGTTTCTGGGTTTGACCAGTTTCTTGTTCCTGATTCAGTTCGGCAAGACTACCACGCTCCCTTCCATTGAGATTATCAATCGGGTAAAGCTTCCCTTACTTCATAGGATTCCCATTGTCGGTCCAGCATTGTTTGACCAAGATCCTTTTGTCTACCTGCTGTTTTTCTGTGTGATACTCCTGCTGGTGTTGTTCTATAAAACTGAGTGGGGGGTCATCCTCAAGGCAGTGGGAGAGAACCCACGTGCTGCTGATACTGCAGGGATCAGGGTGAATATGGTTCGTTATGGTGCTGCCTGTATCAACGGGGTGCTTGGTGGGCTGGGGGGAGCCTACCTTTCAACAGTAAAACTCGGGTTCTTCCAGGAAAATCTCACCAGCGGGAAGGGGTATATTGCTTTGGTTACAGTCATTCTTGGGCGGCGGAATCCTCTGGGAGTCCTTGCAGCTGCCTTGGTTATTGGCTCAGCTGAAGCCCTACAGATACGAATGCAGACAATGGGCTCTGCGATTCCTTCCCAGGTGTTTGCGATGTTCCCCTACTTAGTGACAATTTTGGTACTACTTTTCTCGATTGGAAAGAGTCAAGATCCTGCCTCCCTTGGGGTTCCGTATGAACGAGACAAGCGCTAATATTGCTCCATGAAAGACTTTTTCACAATCGGTGAATTGGCAGATTTGTTTGCCATCGATGTACAGACGTTACGGTATTATGACAAGATTGGTTTGTTGGTTCCTTCCAATAGGAATCATGCCAACGGGTATCGGCTCTACAAGTTTGACCAGGTCTACCAGGTTGCTTCCATTCGATATTTGAAGCGTTTGGGGTACTCATTAGAGCAAATCCGGGAGTATTTGGATAGCAGAACCCTCGATCATACCATCGAACGTTTGCAGGGGCAGTCTGCTCTTCTGAGGCAACGATGGCAAGAACTTATTTCCATCGATTCTGCAATCCAGCGAAAGATTGAGTTTATCAAGGTACAGCTTCCCCAGGTGAGACTGCAGGAGGTACAGGTGAAGACCTTTCCTGACCGGTACTATCTAGACATCGGTTCAGAGGAGACTCTTTACGGATCGGATGTATTCTACTTTCACCCAACCTTGGTGTTTTATCGGGAAAACACGAAACAGTTTGGGGCGTATCTTTTCGAGTACACTCCTGAAGATTCAGAGATTCCTTCACCTCATGAAGTGTCAGTCATCAAGGGAGGCTCTTTCCTCTGTGGGTACCATAAGGGTTCTTATGAGACAATAGGAACAGCAATAAACCGGATCAGGGAACAGAGAGGGGAGTATCGTCTTGCTGGATGGGAGGTCAACTTCAATATTCTTGACCAGTTTGTAGAGCGGGATAGCAGCAGATTCATTACTGAGATTCAGATTCCGATTATTGGGGAATCATAAATGAAGTTACTTCAATGTTGAGTGAAGTAGAAATAGATGATGCTGGTAAATCAATCGAAATAATTGTGAGTGGTTGATTTATATGAACACATGTTGCCCTGCATTTTTATAAAATCAGTTTCTAGAAGGGGCAGAAAAACCCACGGATACAGCTTTTTTCCTCCTCCAATAGAACTGACATGTAACTGGCAAATGAGCAAAGAGGCTTTCTACCTATAGAGATAATGTGACAGTTACCTGCTTTGTTTCATCTCGTTCAAATGATACACGAATATCAAGATGACTTCGAACAATTATTGATGAATCAGGAGTATCGTCACCTGAGTAAGCTTGAGTCAGCTCGTATACCTCACATTCCCATGTTCCTGCATTCAGCAAAGGTGACTCATAAATACCCAGGTTTTGCTTGATAAGCTGCCCCTCTCTGCTTGCTGCTCTAAAGTATGTGCTGTCTGTGACATTATCGCCCATATAAAAGTAGTGATATGAATCGTTAATATCAGTAGGATCAATGTAAAACTCTATAGTACCATTTCCCACTCCTGGATCAATCTCCTCCTCACAACCGATCAGGAACAAGGTCATTGCAATCAAGCAACCGGCGATAAGTAGAGAACGGATAGGTCGTCTCACGGGAGGCCTCCAAGAGGGGTTTATTATACTTATAGAACAAGTATGACCTTATGATAAGTCACCTTTCTTTTATGGCGCAAGGTGAAATTGCTCTAATTGAAGAGATTCCTATATCCCAAACATCTCCCCACAGAACTGCTTGCCCGACTTTGTCTTGAAAATCTCCTCATATACCTTTCTAATTGCTTCAACACCTGTTTTCTTCTCTTGGAGATTTACCAGGAAGTCACTTTCAACGAGGATCTGGTAGTCGATTCCTTCGATATTTGTGTATGTGTGGTGATGTCCTACCAAGAACGCCACTCGTTCGATTATTGGAGAGGAAAAATCAAGCTTTGTTAGGAGGTCTCTGGCAAGAGGAGGTCCTTCCTTCTCTTGCAAATCGCCTCTGCTGTTTCCATACTTTTCCAAGGACACCTTTATACCGATATCATGCACAAGCGTGGCTGCTTCCAAGGTTGCTAGTGTTTCCTCATCAAGGCCTTCAAGTAAACCAATCGTTCTGGCATAGTCATGGACCTTGGTTAGGTGAGCAATCCGTTCTGGATTGCCCCTTTCATAGGTGAACATCTGTTCATGGAGTAGGGCGATGAGGTGATTGGTGTTTTGCATAACAATAGGTTCCTTACGTTACTGAGGCACAGGGAGTATCCTTCTCGTGGAGAGTTGCTATCATCGTTCCGCTAGCCAATGCATCGCATTCTGCCACATCAGCCGATAACCTTCCCATTCGACAAAATCATGAGGACACCAATGGGGCCCGATATCAGACATCCAAACCAATGATCGTCCTTTTCCATACTCCATTGTAGCGAGAAGAGGATGCCCGTAGCCAGTTCGTAGGATGAGATGAGCATCCTTTTTCAAGGGTGCCTCTTGGTATCCCAAGAGGATAGGCCACTGGTTTGGAATGTTTTTAATAATTGGATGTTCAGGGTCAAAAACCTCTATGACTACGCCCTCGGGCGTCTCAACACGGTCATCGAAGGTATAGATATCAACAGGTAGAACCTCTTCTATTGGTGTCCTGAAGTACTTGGCAGAAGCTTGGATACCCGCGAAAGACAGGTATCCTCCACACATACAGAGTGCACCACCACCTTTTACCCACTCCCTGATCAGTATAAGACGATTCACCGAAGTTTTGCCTTCAACAAATACACGTCTACTTAGTAAAAGCGAATTTGCACCAATGTCACTAAGGATTATCACATCATATTTTGATAACTCCTCAATACTGGAAGGGAACTCTTCACCAGCAAGATGACCAGCAAGATGCGTGTATTCAATTTCCTTATCCGCTTCCAGGGCATTTCTTATATGCTCTTGCCCAGTTTCATAGATACCAGAACTGAAATGGTCGAATCCTTTGTGGTGAGAACTCTCGGAGAACCAGGATTCACCAACTAACATGACTTTGATAGGTTTCATTTGGCAGTCTCCTTCTGCAGGGTTGGTTGAGTGGGTTCTCGGAAAACCACTTTCTTGTGTTCAGTGAAGTAATTCATGACCATTACCAGGATAAGAACACCACCCCAGATGAGCGAAATATAGTAGCTACTGATTCTTGGGAAGCGGTTGAGGCCTGTTTCAAGTAGGCGTAACAGGATAATTGCTAAAACAACTCCACTGATTCGTCCCCGGCCGCCATAGGGATTTACCCCTCCCAGTACAACAATCAAGACACACTGCAAGGTATACACTGTCCCATAGTCAGCTCTTGCAGAGTTGTAGTTAGCAAGCATTATCATTCCACCAAGTGCCGCACAAATGCCTGAGAGCATATATGTTTTCATGTATAGCCTATCGATATGTAGTCCACTGAATTTAGCTACATTTTCATTGGTGCCCAACATGTAAATCTTTGTCCCAAAAACGGTCTTTGAGATAAGAAACCAAATAAGGGCTGCCATCACGATAAAAATGATCAATTGCACTGGTATCAGATCGAAGAGACGATTATTGATGGTTCTAGCGTAGGTACGAGAAAACTTGCTTACAGCATTTCCATTCGTCATTGCCAGACATATACCAGTAAACAACTCTCCAGAGCCCATAGTGGCAAGAATGGGAGGGATATGGAATTTTGAAACAAGCACTCCATTGAATAGCCCCAATGACCCTCCGATGAGAATTCCCAAGAGAAATACCAAGGGAATGGCAAAGGCTGGAAGACCCCCCGCGGCGTCTGTAAGCCGAAGGAGGAGGAACCCCATAAGGATGGAAGTGAGGTTGGCCGTTCCAACGACCGATAAGTCAATACCTCCGGTAATCATGCAGAGCATGACCCCCAAGCTCATGATACCAAACTCTGGAAACTGGGCAGCCATTGTCTGAAAATTGATTACGGAATAAAACTTGCTGAACCGAGTTATTGCCATGAACAACAACCAGATGACAATCATCAAGATCAATCGCCAGAGATGCCGGTCATTACGATACAGTTGTTGGAAACGCTGTATTGGCTGTATTCTTTCCTGGGTCATCATGCAGCCTCCTTGCTCTTCACTCTTTTGCTACGAACTCTATTCATGTGCATTACCTGATAAGCACTAACCCCGGTTCCAATGATGATCAGGGCACCAGTGAATACACTCTTATATGAAGTTGGTATTCCAAGCAGAATCATGGAATTTTCCACAATGACGATAAGCAAGGTTCCAAGCATACATCCCAGTAAAGTACCGCGTCCTCCCGTAATAGCTGTGCCCCCCAAGACTACGCCGGCAATGATATTCATTTCCATACCGAGCATGTTGGTGGGATGAGCTTGTTGCATCATGCAAACCCTGATAACACCGGCAAGGCTGGCGATCATACCTACCATGATATACATGACCACCTTTGTCCGCACTACGTTGAAGCCTGCTCGGTGTGCACTGACCTCACTTCCTCCTATCGCATAGATTCCGCGCCCAAACATGGTGTATTTCAACAGGAAAAAGACGAATAGCAGTACAATAACAAAAGCAATGAAGGTAACGGGCATGCGACTGGTCAATCCAGAAACAGGATTGCGTGCTGTAAAGAGTGCAGAGGTTCCCCAGTCTCTCATTCCTGAAGGGATAATGGTCAACTGTCTTGAATTCAATGCACCTTGCATAATACCCTTGAATACGCTTGAGGATCCGAGCGTTACAATGAGAGCAGGAAGCTTGAAATATCCAATGAACAACCCATTAAAAGCTCCAAGCAATGCCCCAATGGCGAGAGCCATCAGGATTGCGACCCAAACACCACCCTCGTAATTAGTGTCCAATAGATATTTTGTTGTTGCATAAACGCTTAAAGAAGCTAGCGCCGGAAATGAAACATCAATACCTCCAGATATAATTACCAAGAAAGTACCTATCGCAAACAATCCAGGGACAATCAACGCTGATGCAATGTCAACAAGGTTGTTGGAAGAGAAAAATTGCCCAGATCGGAATTCTATCAACAAGCATAGCGCCAGAAGTACCAGAAAAATATAGGGTTCATTCCGACGAGAGAGTTTCTTAAGTAACGTACGTGTTGTATCCACCGTAATGCCTCCCTACAACATATGTGACAAAATCAGCTTCTCATCAGTCTTCTCTGCTGAGAGCTCTGTAACAATCCTTCCATTCTTCATAACCAGGATGCGTGAACAATTTTCTATCACCTCAGGAAGATCATCGCTGAAGATGATGATGCCAATCCCTTTCTTTGCCAAATCCTGGAGAATCCCATGGATATCATGTTTTGATCCGATATCTACGCCAACAGTAGGTCCGTTCAGGACCAGAATCCTTGGATTGCAAGCAAGCCATTTAGCAAGTACGATTCTCTGCTGATTACCGCCTGAAAGCGTCTGACTTGCATTGTTTGCGTCCGGTGTTGCGATTGCAAGGTTCTCCACCCATCTGGAAACCTCTTTGGAGCGTTTCTCCTCGTCCAGAATCCCTGCTTTTTTTGTGAGTTGGTCGATCTCAGAGATGACAATGTTATCAGCAATACTTTGTGAAAGGAAAAGGCCTTCACTCAAGCGATCTTCTGGGACATAGCCAATATCGAAATTGATGGCATCTCGAGGACTTTGTATGGAAACTGGGTTCTCATCTACAAAGAATGTCCCCTCATCGATTGGCTTGATACCAAACATGGAGAGGGCTAATTCTGTTCGGCCTGAATCCAAGAGTCCGGTAATGCCAATAATCTCCCCTTGGCGGAGAGAGAAGGAAATGTCGGAGAAATGATTGGATAATCCTGCTTTTTCAGCTCTGAATATTGGGTTTTCAGAGACGCTATCAGCCTTGAAATTTCTTTTCTCAAATTCTCGCCCCGTCATATAGAATGAGAATTTTCTATCATCCAGATCTGATGTTGATCCAGAGGCAACAACCTCACCACTTCGAAGAATCGTAAATTTTTCAGATATCTCGAACACTTCATTCAACTTGTGGCTGACAAAAAGTGTAGCTATGCCTTGTTCCTTTAGTTGGGTGATAATCTTGAAAAGATTCGTTACCTCTTTCTTCGTTAGCGCGGTAGTTGGTTCATCCATAATAATCAGGCGAGCATCCTGCATCAAAGCACGACTGATTGCAATCATCTGTTTCTCAGCGACTGTTAGGGTTCCTACATAGGCATCCAATTCAATCGAGACATTGATTTTTGCAAGAGCCTCTTGGGCAATGCTTTTCATTCGCTTCCAATTAACCAGACGTCTACCTTCAGCAAGTTCATTGTTGAAAGCAAGGTTTTCCATGACTGTGAGATTGGGGAAAACAGAAAAATCCTGATAAATAACTTGGATTCCGTTATTGATTGCATCGATCGGGCTGATCTTCTTGTATTGATTCCCCTGGAACTCAATGTGCCCAGCATCAGGTGTATATACTCCACTGATAACCTTGATCAGTGTAGATTTTCCACTCCCGTTTTCTCCGGCAAGGCAATGAATTTCTCCGGGCTGCATACTGAACGATACATTCTTGAGTGCCTGTACTCCCACAAATGATTTGTAAATACCTACGGTCTTGAGTAGGCTCTCCGACATGGCTCATTCCCCCCTTCTTGTCCAGTTCAGTTCTTTGGATAGTGTACCATACAATAAAGATTGCCCTGCAAAATTACGAATTCAGCAGGGCAAACCTTCCTAGAAACAATCCTTAGAAGCCAAAGTCATAGACATTATCAGCGTTGATAACAATCCATCCTTCACCTTCAAGAACGGTTTTGCTTCCTTCTCTGAACTGAAGGTTGGTGTAACCATCTACATCCAGATTCACTGGAGCCGTGATTTTCTCACCGTCCAATACCTTGACAGCGAGAGATATCATTGCTTTTCCTGCGAGGGCAGGGTCCCAGAGGGTAAGAGACTTGACGACGCCGCTTTCAAGTAGTTCAGCGTTATCAAGTGGCATACCGGTACCTGATGTAAAAGCCTTGTCAACCAGACCCAATTCCTGAATGGCTCGGGCAACACCCGGAGCATCATACGAAGAGGTTCCCATTACTCCTTTCAGATTGGGATACTTCTTGAAGAGCTCTTTGGATACATTGTAAGCAACATCACCGTTATCATTAGATTCAACTCTGGGTTCATCTTCCAGAAGCTTCATCTTTGGATACGTTGCTTTCTGATGAGCGACACCGGCATTTGCCCATTCATTGTGGGATCCATTGGTAAGGGATGCAACCATGGTGGTATACAGTCCTTCTCCGCCCATAGCCTCTGCAAGGTTGTCCATGATAAAGGCACCATAACCAGCGTTGCTGAAAGCCTCGATATCGTAATCTACGTTCTCGAGATCAGCACCTTCATGTGCAATTACCACAATCCCAGCATCTCTTGCCTGAGCAAGAACTGGTTCCAAGGACTCAAGATCTACTGGGACGACACAAATAGCATCTACGCCCTGTGCAATCAGGTCTTGAACCAACTGGGCCTGCAAAGTTGCATCAATCTGAGCAGTTCCTCTCTGGTATACATTCAAGCCGGTTTCTTTGGCATACTCATCTACCCCGACTTTCATTCGTACGAACCATGGGTTTGAAGCATCCTTAGGTACTACTACAATCTCATAGCCTGATTCCTTTTCTGCTTGTCCTGCAGCAAACAGAGCTGGTACTAGAAACAAAACAATCAATACGAAAGCAAGTAATTTTTTCATTCTGTAATCCTCCTTTACAGTACGTATTTGAATTCTAACGCCGCACTATCGAGAAGTCAAATATAATTAACTTGTTTGCATAAAATGGCAAATATTATCCATAAGTAGAAAAAATAATGCTAAAAAATCATATAAAATGGAAAAAAAGTTATAATAATAAAAAAGTTTAGCAAAATTTAATAAACCATTTGACAGGAATTTCTCTGCATGATACTCCTTTATATATGGGAATAAAAGAAATTGCTGAGAAGGCTGGAGTATCAAAAACGACCGTGTCCCTTGCTTTGAATGGGCATCGTGGGGTTAGTCATGAAACACGGATGAAGATAATTGCATTGGCGCGAGAAATGAATTATCGAGTACCAGGAGACCGGCCGATGAGTAGTCCCAGCAATGGACCCATTTTACTGGCTAGATTACGAAAACATGGATTGCTGCTCAATCAGGATCAAAGTGTTTTCATCATGGATTATATCGACAGTATTAATAAGGCAGTCAGCGCTGAAGGATATCAATTCGAAATATTCGAGAGTCCGTGCGGGACACTTCAAGGTTGTGTTGAAGAGATTCAGAAAAGGCATCCCAAGGGAGTGATCTTGATAGGAACGGAACTGTCTGAATCTGATTTTGAAATCTTGTACACGCTTAGTGTTCCTTTCGTAGTGATTGATACCTTCTTTGATCATGTTTCCTGTGATTTTGTGGATATGGCCAATATAAATGCGGTATACCAGGTGATTGATCATCTGGATTCCTATGGACATACAAGGATACGGATGGTCACCAGCTCAATGAAATCTGGGAATATCGTCATGCGTGAAAGAGGATTCACATTGGCCATGGACTATAATCATCTTTTGGTGGATGACTCCTCCTTCATTTCAGTAGAGCCAGGCTTTGATGGTGCATACCAGGCAATGAAAAGCTATCTTGCTACAGGGCCGGTACTCCCACAGGCATTGTTCTGTTATAACGATGTGGCTGCCTTTGGCGTAATAAAAGCTTTGAAAGAAAAAAAATATAGTATTCCAAAAGATATATCGGTAGTCGGTTTCGATGATCTGCCAATGGCTGCAATGATGGAACCCCCTCTCACAACGGTAAGAATCCCAACACGGCGAATTGGTGAGAAGGCGGTACATGTGCTACTAGAGAAAATTGCAACAAAAAAGTTGTTGGAACCGTCAAGCTGGCTTGTCCAGGGTAACTTGGTGGCTAGGGACAGTGTTATGAGAAGGACATGACAAGGAGGTGCACGTCATGAGTAAGTATTCAATTATTCTAGGAAATTTGGGAAACACCTGTGATAGGTTTCTTTCTTCCGGGTATAAGGATGAGGTTCCCAAAGCAGAGCTGATTAAACAGGCATCTGAAATTGAAGGTGTGGAAGGTGTTGAGCTGGTGGGAACCTGGGATGTTGCTCCAGAGAATGTCGACGAAGTTGGTGAATTACTCGATAAGTATGGATTGCAGTGCGTATCCATTATTCCTGACCATTTTAGTCAGAAACGATGGGGCAAAGGCTGTCTTGCATCGAAGGATAGCGAAATTCGGAAGCAAGCATTGGAATATACGTTTGCATGTGTGGAAATGGCGAGAAAACTCAACTGTAAAACGCTGAATATCTGGCCGGGACAGGATGGGTACGACTATACGTTGCAGTCCAATCTTGTACAGGAGCGTGCGTGGCTTAAGGACGCTATCCAGAGTGTTGCAGCATCTGCACCGGATATCAGATTCGCGCTCGAATATAAGCCAAAAGAGCCACGGAATTTCAGTTTCATGGCTCGTGCTTCGGATACCCTGCTGCTTGCAAAAGAGACAAAGCTGGATAACGTGGGAGTCTGCATAGATACCGGCCATGCGTTCGTTGCAGGAGAAAATGTATCTGAATCCATTGTCATCTTGCAGGAGTACGGAAGGAAGCTGTTTCATATGCATTTCAACGATAACTATGGAACATGGGATGATGATATGATTGTCGGATCAGTGCATTTCCCCAGATTCATTGAGATGCTTTTCTGGTTGAAAGAGACCAAGTATGATGGGTGGCTTTCCATGGACCAGTATCCGTATCGAGAAGATGGCCAGGGTGCATTACGCGAAAGTGTAGAGTTCCTCCAGATGATCGATGAAAAATTGAGTGACCAAGTAATGCAGGAGATCAGGGACTTGCTTGCAAAAGGAAATGCAGTTGAGTCACAACGTTGGATTCGAAAGAATTTCTTCAAATAACCACGGTTCTTTGACTTTCTTATAGGTTAGTAAGGCAACCTCCCGATTGGGAGGTTGTCACTTATTTGTTCTTGGATGTACGTATAATCTCTCCACCCAATCCACAATGATGTAAAGCAGCAACCCGAGAATGCTGAGTAGCATAATAGCTGCATACATACCAGTGTACTGGGCCATGACCCAGTAGTTCATGATCGAGTATCCCAGTCCATGGGATGCAGCGTAGGTCTCACTGATAAACAACACAGAGAGAGAAATGCCCAGTGTGATGCGCAGGGAAGAGAAAATACGTGGCAGGATTGCGGGCCAAATGATGTCTTTCAGGATCTGTTTTCTACTCAGATGATATGCTTCTGCCAATTGAAGAAACTCAAACGGGATTTCCTTTACCCCATCCCGTATGGTTACTGAGGCAGGGAAATAGATGATGACGGAAATCAAGATGATCTTGGAGAGGTCTCCAATACCCAGCAATACCATGAATACCGGCAGAAAAGCAATCTTCGGTAGTGGATAGAGCAAATAGAGAACTGGGGAGATCAGTCGGTCCAGAGCAGGTACTCTCCCTGCGATCATCCCTGTGGGAATGGCAAAGAAGAGTGCAATGAACAGACCCGAAAGAATTCTGTAGAGAGAATAGAGCAGATGCAGATGCATCTCCTGAGGGATGAATTGTCCAATGGCATACATGAGGACAGTATGGGGAAATGGGATAACGGGCGAGGCAACAAAGAATGCTGCAATGTACCAGAATATCAGTACTACCACCATTCCTCTAAGGTACTTCATTGCATAGCCTCCATATGATGACGCAGAGTCTTCTGCATAGTGAAGAATTCATCACGAGTACGAAGGTTGGCTTCTTCATGGAGCTGGTTATGCAACTCGTAGGAAACCCCTTTGTTAGTCATCATAACAATCCTGCTTCCCATGAATACTGCCTCCTGAAGGCTGTGTGTTACAAGGATCAGGGTTATGCAATGGTGCTGTACATACTCCTTGATATCATTCTGGAGCATCTCTCGCTGTTGTTCATCAAGGCTCGCGAGTGGTTCGTCAAGCAATAGTATGTTAGGTTTCCTAATTAATGCTCTTGCCAACGCTACACGCTGCCTCATCCCTCCGCTGAGTTCGTGGGGATAGTGTTGCATCACAGCTTCCAGCCCCATGGACTGTAGCAGTTCTTCAGCCTCGTCAGTCTTCTCCCCAGGAAGGCCGAGCAATACATTGTTGATGACGCGTTTCCATGGAAGAAGTCGGTCCTGTTGGAACATGAGGGCCACACCCTCATTTCCAACAGCTCTCTGCATGGTTCCTCCAGAGAGGGGCAACAAGCCGGCGATAGTGTAGAGCAGGCTGGTTTTTCCACACCCGCTCGGACCGATGATGCTGACCATCTCCCCAGCCTTCACATTCAAGGAAAAGTGCTCAAAGGCAGTGGTCTTGGGATAGTCAAGCTTGGCATCGGTGAGGGAGAGTATCATAAGGCGTTTACAAACCTTGTATCAAAGAGTTCCTTGGCACCTGCTGAATACTTGGTTCCGGTTACGCCCTCAGTCCAGGAGATGATCTCATTCGTGAAGGATTCGCTTGGAAGGGAAGGCTCATGGTACTCAGGAAGGCCCATGGTATCACGTATTGCTTCCGGCAGTGCTGGAATAGCATTCATGAGGGCGGTACGGGCAAGCTCCGGGTCAGCTTGGATATCCTTGACTGCTCTACCGTATGCCCGATGAAATCCGGCGATCTGGCTTTCTTTCTCCTGTATTGCCTTTTCGGTGAAAGCAATGATGTTCAGGCTCTCTTTCGGTATACCTTCGAATGTGAGCTTCTCCAGATTCCTGAGCGCTCCGATGCTGGCAAACGGTTCAGGAAAGATGCCCGTATCCAGCTGAGAGGAGACGACAGCTTCCAAACGGGCAGGAATTTCATTGATGAACACCTTCTCAACGTCATAGCGATCTTCCAGGTATGCATCAAGGAGATAGTTGGTTACGCTGATCTCCATCGTTCCAGCCGTTATCGTTGTTCCCTCCGTAAGAGGGCCGGATGCAAGCAAGGGGAAAGCTCCGTCTGTCGAGAGTGTGCCGATCAGGCGAAAATCACTGGTGCTCTGGGTGATAAGGGCTACCAAGTCACTCATGGCTCCATCAACCTGCTGTGTCTGCAGTGCTGTCTGGCGATGTTGTCCGTTGGTAAAGAGCACCAGTTCGACATCAACACCTTCATCTTCGTAGTAACCTGCTTCCAATGCATGGTAGAAGGGGGCTGCATCAACTGCACTCATCATTCCAACTTTCAGGGAGGGAACTGATTTGGTTATCTCTTCTGTGTCTAGTTGCACAGCCTTCTGCTCTTCCTTTGTACATCCAGTGGTGATAAGCACCAGGGAAAGGATGAGAATAAACATGGTTTGTATTCTAAGTAGTTTCATATGTGAGAAAAATGTATCACACCTGTCTAAACTCTTGCAATCATCGGCCGGTATTTTGGTTATGGTTGTTCATTAATTGAACAAGAGTGAAATCAAGAAACCTGTATTTAGTATGCCTATAATAATCCTAATAAGGAATGAAAATAGCAAAAAGTATAGGAATTTGTACACAGAAAAGGCAACCCCTCTAAAGAAGTTGCCTCAATCTGTTCTAGACTATCCTTGGGTCAATATCGGCTCCATAGTCAATGTCAGGGAAACCGAATCCATGGATATGTTCATACTCCTCAAACACTCCATCCAAATCCCCTTGCAGAAGCGGTTGCCCTTCCTTTTGGAGAGCCCACCGGCGTTCCACCTCATTCTGGACCTCTTCAAGCATCTCCCAATCATCTACCCTTAGTCGTCCTTTCTGATCGGTTGGAATCTCTTCTTTGGTGTAGAGCTGGCCCAGGAACAATCGATAGATCTGCTGTGTACAGTGCTCGTGGATGTTCTTCTCTTTCATCACTTGATAGAGCAGAGCCATGTAGAGTGGTACCACTGGGATAACTGCGCTTGCGCGGGTAACAAGGGCTTTGTTTACTGAAACAAAGGCTTTACCTCCGATGGCTTCGAGTTTATCAGTCAATGCACTTGCACTGTTCTCAAGGTGTTCCTTTGCCTTTCCGATGGTCCCTTCCCGATAAACGGGGTAGGTTATCCTGGGACCAATGTAGGAGTATGCAACAGTCATGGCACCCTCTGCGAGCAGTCCCTGTTCAAGCAGATAGTCAACCCAGAGGCTCCAGTCCTCTCCACCCATGACCTTGACTGTATCCTGTACTTGTTCATCAGTAGCAGGTTCAATGGTCGCTTGTTTAACCACATCATCATCCAAGTCTACCGACAGGGCAGTGAATGGCTTGCCTATGGGCTTGAGTACTGAACGATAAGTCGCCCCAGTAACAGGGTCATTCCTGAGTGGACTTGCAAGGCTGTAGATAACCAGATCCACTTGCCCAAGTTCTTCCTTGATTTTCCTTGCAGTCTCTTCCTTGATTGCCGTACTGAATGCATCACCGAAAACAGAACTCGCCTTCATCCCATCTTTTTGGGCTTGCTGCTCGAAGGCCATGGTATTGTACCAACCAGGGGTTGCTGTTTTTTTCTCGGCTGGTTCCCGTTCGAAAGACACATTGATTGTGTCAGATCCTCCAGTGTAGGCAGCAACAATTCGGCTGGAAAGACCATATCCTGTAGATCCACCAATGACGAGCACTCGCTTTGGGAGTAATTCCTCAACCGGATTGGGATAGCGCGTATCCTCCCCGTTCTGTGCCTGGTTTTTCACCCAGTCTATTTGCTGTTGGACATACCGCTTGCACCCTGCAGGGTGAGCGGTAAGAGAGACATTACGCATTACTTTTTTCGTGATGATCACAACTAAATCCTTTCTTGTTTGCTATTGACGATGCACATCCAGGATGCTTCAGCTGCAACATTCCCGTTTATGGTAATGGTTCCCTTCTGACGAACCATCACTTTGCTTACTCTCACATTATGTACTTCAATGATAGCACAGTCGTTAGGGCGTACCTGGTTTCGGAACTTTGCCTTCTCAATGGAAGCCAACACGAAGAAGGCACCATGAGGAAGAATCCCTGTCTGGATCAGTCCGGCACCGCCGCACTGTGCCAAGGTCTCTACAAGAATGACCCCCGGTACCACCGGGTAGCTTGGAAAGTGACCCTTGAAGAAGAAGTGATCTTCAGTGAAAACTCGTTTTGCAACGGTGTGTTTCTCATCAGCCTCGATCAACTCATCGAGGAACAGAAATGGATCTCGGTGAGGAAGTAGTTCCTCTGGCGTTTCAAACTGTTCTGGCATAACGTTTCCTCCTTAGTTTTCCTGATAGGCCTTAAATACAAGCACACCATTATGTCCACCAAAGCCCAATGAATTGCTGACAGCATATCGAATTGTACCATTCATTCCCTTGTTCGGTACATAGTCAAGATCACACTCACTGTCTGGATCCGTCTGGTTGAGCGTACAGGGGAAGTACTGGTCCCTGATGGCAAGCAGGCAGATAATGGCCTCAACTGCTCCTGCTGCCCCAACCAGGTGACTGGTCATGGATTTGGTTGATGAGACCTTGAGCTTATACGCACCATCACCGAATACCCGCTTGATCGCCTTTGTCTCCATGGAGTCGTTTGCCGCAGTACTGGTACCATGGGCATTGATGTAATCAACCTCATCAAGGCTTGCCCCTGCCATTTCAATCGCCTGTTTCATGGCTCTGGCAGCTCCTTCCCCGTCTGGATTGGGGGCTGTGAGGTGGAACGCGTCGCAGGTCATGCTGTAGCCGGCAATCTCACCGAGGATGGTTGCCCCGCGCTTCTTGGCATGCGAAAGTGATTCAAGCACCAGCATTCCAGCTCCCTCTCCCATGACAAACCCATCGCGTTCCTTATCGAACGGTCGGCTGGCAATCTTGGGTGTATCGTTGTACTTGGTTGCCAAGGCCTGGAGGCGGCAGAATCCAGCTACGCTGAGCTCGGTGATTGCAGCCTCAGTGCCACCGGCTAAAGCCATATCCACCAGACCAAAGCGAATTGAGTTGAACGCATCCCCAATTGCATCGGTACCGGATGCACATGCTGTGACCGTGGTGCGACAGGGGCCTTGTATACCGAAGTGGATTGCAATATTCCCTGCAGCCTCGTTGCTGATAAGCTTGGGGATGGTTAGGGGAGCTACCGCGTGTGGGCCCCTGTCAAAGAGCTTTGCAAGGTTCTCCTCAGCAACTTCGAATCCTCCAATACCGTTTCCAACATAGACGCCGCTTCTGTAAGGGTCAAAGGAACCTTTCTCCAGTTTTGCCTGATTCATAGCCTGTACGGCTGCATGAGCGGCAAACTTGGTGAAATCAGCCATACCTCTCAATTCCTTACGGTCAAGCAGGTCAGAGGGATCGAAATCCCTGACTTCCCCTGCAATCTTGGCTGGGTAGTCGGTTGTATCGAACCTGGTGATCTTATCAATTCCACAGGCTCCTGCCTGTATCTGCTTCCAGAACTGTTCTACCTCCCTACCCAGTGGATTGACTGTTCCCATACCGGTTACTACCACACGTTCCATCTCTTGACTCCTTACATTGCCATCCCACCATCGACAGCCAGAACCTGGCCGGTGATGTAGGATGCTTTATCGCTTGCGAGGAACGCCACGCTTTGGGCAACCTCTTCCGTATTTCCAATTCTTGAAAGGGGAATCTGATCCTTGATCTGGTCCTTCAACTTATCTGAAAGCACCTCTGTCATGGCAGTCTCAATGAATCCAGGGGCTACCACATTGACCCGTACATTTCTTCCGGCAAGTTCCTTGGCTAGGCTCTTGGAGAATCCAATAATGCCTGCCTTGCTGGCTGCATAGTTGGTCTGTCCCCCATTGCCCACAATACCGACCACGCTGGAGATATTGACGATGGCACCCTTTCTCTGGGTTGCCATAAGTCGGCCGATACGCCGGCAGGTGAGAAATACTGAGGTAAGGTTGACAGCAATGACATCATCCCAAGCTTCATCCTTCATTCGCATGATCAATCCATCACGGGTTATACCTGCATTGTTGACCAGGACATCGATGTATGTTGCTTCATTGACCACCGCTTCCAGTGCAGAGGCAACGCTCTCCCTGTCAGCCATATCGCAACTGATGTGATTCGCTTCCAGTCCTTCTGCCTTGCTCCTGGAGAGGTACCAAACTTCATATCCTTCACTGAGCAATGTCTCTATGATTGTTCTACCAATTCCCCGAGACCCTCCGGTCACCAGGGCGTGTTTCTTTTCACTCATGATTCCAATTCCTTCTTGTAATTCCAGATTGCATCCTCACTGCCGAGATTCCGGCAAGGGATTTCCGCATTACTGTTCTTCCAAAGCCCGCTGAGTACCGTTCCAAACCCAGTTTCAGCTACCTGTGCATGCTTCTCTTGTGCCAAGGAAGAGAGATGCTTCATTGCCTCCGTCCAGCGCACAGGTTTTGCCAATTGCATTGCCAGATGCTCCTTTGCTTGCTGAGAGTCCTTGATCACATTTCCATCCACACTCGAGATTACCAAGGAAAGGGGGTTCTTGAAGTCGAGCGTTTCTAAGAAAGCAGAGAAAGGCTCAGTTGCCCCCTCCATGAAGGGGGTGTGGAATGGGCCGGAGACCTTCAGGGGAATAACTCTTCTCGCTCCCTTTGCCTGCAGGACCTTCTTCCCTTGGGCGATGCTCTCCTGCAAGCCAGCGATAACCACCTGTGTGGTGCTGTTGTCATTGGATGCATACAGTCCTGGGATTTGTGCTTCTCTCAGGGTTTGTTCAACAGTTGCATAATCCAACCCAATGATGGCCGCCATCCCCAGCTTTCCCTGTACCTCTTCAATCTTTCTTGCTTCTTCGTCCATCAATGCAGCACGTTTGTTGATCAAGGAAAAGAGCGTTTCATCATCAAGGATGCCACCTCCTGCAAAGGCGGAAAGCTCGCCAAGGCTGAACCCACTATGGGCAGCAAATGAGAATCCAAGCTCGGTTAGTCTCAGCTGTGCACTGCGGCTTGCAAGGGTTACTGCAAGCTGTGTAGCTTTTGTTTGTTTCAAATCCTCTTCGCTGCCATCATCAAGCAATTGGTATAAGTCAAGACCACTTACATCACTTGCAAGAGCAAAGAGATCCCTTACTTGCTTGCTTGCGTCATAGAGGTCCAGGGCCATCTTTGGTTTCTGGGACCCCTGTCCGGGGTAGAGTGCTATCAATACGTCCATGTAAGTAGAGTTCCTCCGTAGGTCAATCCTGCTCCGAATCCCACCATCAGAATTCTTTGGCCCTTCTTGAGCAATCCTGCTCTGTCCATCTCCCTCAGTGCAAGGGGGATGGATGCCGCTGAGGTGTTGGCAAATCGATCGATATTCATATAGAACTTTTCTTCTGGAATTCCATATCGCTTGGAACAGGCTTGGATGATTCTTCGGTTTGCTTGGTGAGGGACAATCCAATCAATGGATTCCAGATTCAGGTTATTTCGTTCAACCAGTGCCAGGATGGTATCTCCAATCGTTCTCACCGCAAAGGAGTAGACCGCCCGGCCGTCCATCTCGATGGCATGTTTTTCTGGATGGATGGTCAGTGCCTTGGTACCAGCAGCCTCAGCCTTGAGCAAAGTGTCGATGAGACCAGTTTCCTCTTGGTCTGAGAATTCAAGCAGTGCACATCCTGCTCCATCTCCAAAGAGTACGCAGGTGTTTCGGTCTTTCCAGTCAACTACACCTGAGAGTTTCTCTGCTCCTACCACGAGGGCATTCTTCATGGAACCTGTGGCGATCATGGCCCGGGCTACTTCCAAGGCGTAGATGAAGCCGGTGCAACCGGCACTTACATCCAAGGCTGGTCCGGTAATGCCGAACTGTTCTGCGATCATACAGGCAACAGAAGGAAACCCAGGATAGTCCGGGGTAGCTGTTGCGCAGACAATGCCATCAATATGGGATGCCTTCAGATTGTAGCTTGCAAGGAGATCCTCGATGGCTTTATAGGCAAGATTACTGGTCTTCTCTTCTTCCCCGGCAACGTGTCTCTCACTAATTCCAGTGTGACTTTGGATCCACTCATCACTCGTGTCGACCATATGGCTCAGGTCATTATTAGTTACCACCCTCTGCGGCGCGTAACTGCCAAGGGCGGTGATGTGTATCGATTGTGGAGGCTTCAATGGCTCCCTCCTTGGGTACATAACATAGGTATATCATTATTACAATTTTGAGAATAATGTCAATATTGACACTATAACTCCTTATTGTTATGATTAATTTCGTATGGATGCATTTATTGAAGCATCCCATCCCCATCTTGTTATGAGGAATATTATGGATAGTATTGAACACATGGACCTCCGAGAGGTCCTTACCCTATTTGATTCCAGTACCCTAAGCGAGCTTGAGCTCTCCTGCTCACGCTTCTCACTCAAACTGAAAAGACCGGTCGCAGGAGAGGCAACCATCCAGCCTGTTCCAGTAATCAAGCAAAGCACTCAGGACGCACAAACAGTGATGGAACCAAAGGCTGATGCAAATGCAGAAGAAGTGGAAACCATCACCAGTCCCATTGTGGGAACCTTCTACCTAACCCCGGCTCCTGATGCACCTCCCTATGTGAAAGTTGGTAGCAAAGTGGAGAGTGGGGACGTTATCTGCACGATTGAAGCAATGAAGCTGATGAACCAGCTTGAGAGTGATTACTCCTGTGAAATTGTCGAAATCCTTGCCAAGCCTGAACAACTGGTGGAATTTGGCCAGCCTCTTTTCAAGGTCAAGAAACTATGATCAAGAAACTGCTCGTTGCAAACCGTGCAGAGATTGCGGTACGTATTATCAGGGCGTGCCGTGATCTGGGAATCAAGACTGTTGCTGTCTATTCCACTGCCGATACCCTAAGTCTGCCTGTTTCCATGGCAGACGAAGCCGTCTGTATTGGGGAAGCACAAACAGACAAGAGTTACCTGAATGTACGGAATATTATAACCACCGCCTGTGCGCTTCGCTGTGATGCCATCCACCCAGGAGTAGGATTCCTCTCAGAGAATGCTGATTTTGCAAAGCAGGTGGAAGATGCAGGACTTGTATTTATTGGTCCTGAGAGTAAGACGATTGCCTTGCTCGGAAACAAGGTTGCTGCAAGGCAGGCTGCCCTTGCAGCCGGGATCCCCATCACCCCGGGTAGTAGCGAAGCGCTTGTTGATCTTGCAGATGCAAAGAGAACTGCCGAGCAGATCGGCTACCCCATCATCCTCAAAGCCGCCGCAGGGGGTGGGGGTAGAGGTATGCGTATTGTCAGGAAAGAGGAACAACTTGAGCAGTCCTTGCAGCTTGCCCGAAAGGAGGCGCTCGCCTTCTTTGGGGATGCCTCGGTGCATATGGAGCGGTTCCTTGAACAGCCACGTCACGTGGAAATCCAGCTCTTGGCCGATGGCCAGGGAGGTGTGGTCCACCTAGGTGAGCGAGACTGTTCAGTGCAGAAGAATCATCAGAAGCTGCTTGAGGAGAGTCCTTCTCCAATCCTTGATGAAGGACTGAGAAAGGCAATGTGCAATGACTCAGTGAGACTCTTCAAGGAATTGGGATACCGAGGCGCTGGGACCGTGGAGTTCCTCGTTGAGGGGGATGCATACTACTTCATGGAAGTGAATGCACGATTGCAGGTCGAGCATCCGGTTAGTGAACTGGTAAGTTCCCTTGACCTGGTACAGGCACAGATCAGGATAGCACAGGGTAATAAGCTTCCCTTTAAGCAAAAAGATATCCGTCTCTCTGGATACGCTCTTGAGTGTAGGATCAATGCACTTTCTGCTGGGGTCATCACCGCACTGCAACTGCCTTCAGGCCCCTTTGTACGAGTGGACTCCCATCTTGAGGCAGGATCCATTCTCAGTCCCTATTACGACTCAATGGTGGCCAAGATCATCATCTGGGCTCCTGACAGGGATCAGGGCATAGCCGTAATGCTCAGGGCCTTGGAGGAAGTGAACATCCAAGGGGTAACCACCAACCTGGAAGAGCAAAAACGCCTCATCGCCTCCAAACAGTTCAGGAGTGGTCGCTTCACTACAGACCTCTATCAGAAGGTTTGTGAACAGGAGAAATAACCAATGTCAAACGAAGTTTTGAAACGATGCCCCCAGTGCCAGAAAGATGTACAGGTAGGGGAGCATAAGATTTGTCCATATTGCAATTTTCATTTCCCACTTACCGTTGAAGAACGCCTTGCTCTCTTTGCAGATGAAGGCTCGTTCAAGGAGATGAGTAGTGGAATGCAGTCGATGAACCCCATCGCCCTTGCAGGGTATGAGGAGAAGCTGAAAGAGAATCAGAAGAAATCCTCGCTGAGTGACGCTGCCACCATCGGACGTTGTACTATTGAGGAAAAACCCGTGGTTGTCGGCATCATGTCCTTCGCTTTCATGGGAGGCAGCATGGGTTCGGTAGTGGGAGAGAAAATCACGCAGGCCATGATCGAGGGAGCTCTCACCGGAGACCCGGTAGTCCTTTTTACAGCCAGTGGTGGTGCCAGGATGCAGGAAGGTATCTTCAGCTTGATGCAGATGGCAAAGACAGCCAGTGCTGCCGCACTCTTGGAAGAAACCCGGACCCCACTCTTTCTTGTCTTGACTAATCCCACCACCGGTGGCGTGACGGCCTCCTTTGCCATGCTTGGGGACATCATACTCGCAGAACCCGGGGCAATTATAGGATTTGCAGGTCCCAGGGTAATCGAGGGAACCATCGGGGAGAAGCTCCCAGAGGGGTTCCAGCGCTCAGAGTTCCAGCTTGAGAAAGGTTTCATCGATTCCATTGTTGAGCGCAAGAAGCTGAGAGAGACCCTCTCCTTCCTGATCGAAACCCACACAAGGAGGGCCTAATCCATGGCAGACAAGAAGAAACCCGTACTGCAAGAGACGGTAGAACATATTGAATCCATTCTCAGCACCAGCCAGACTTGTGAGGCAAAATCATCATGGGATTGTGTGCTTCTCTCCCGACAGAGCGGAAGAACCGGAGCAAAGGCCTTCATCAACATGATCTGTGACCAGTTCATGGAGTTGCACGGGGACCGAACCTATGGTGATGATCCTGCCATGATCGGAGGTATCGGAATGGTAGGAGGCAGGGCGGTTACTTTCATTGGAAACCGGAAGGGTGCCAATTTCAGGGAGAATGTTTCTTGCAACTATGGAATGAGTAACCCTGAAGGGTATCGCAAGGCATTGCGTCTGGCCAAGCAGGCAGAGAAATTCGGCCGTCCCGTGGTCTGTTTCATCGATACCCCTGGAGCATATCCCGGACTTGGGAGTGAGGAGAGGGGAATCGGGGAGGCAATCGCCCAGAACCTGAAGGTTTTCTCAACACTCAAGACTCCAGTTCTCTGTTTTATCATTGGTGAAGGTGGTAGTGGAGGAGCATTGGGTATCGGCATAGGGGATAAGCTCTATATGCTGGAGAATGCAGTCTATTCAGTCATTACCCCTGAAGGATTCGCTTCCATCTTGCTTCGTGATCCATCGAAAGCCAAGGAGGCGGCTGAGGCCATGAAGATGACCAGCCGGCACTTGAAGGAGTTTGGGGTCATTCATGACATCATTGAGGAAAAGAGTCCAGAAGAGACAGCTCAGTTGATCAAGGAAATCATTATTCGTGACCTTGATAACCTCTGCAGCAAGCCACCTGAGCACTTGGTACGATACAGGTTGAAAAAGATTCGTGGTATCGGGGAAGTCAGTGGGGGAAAGGAGTGGTGGCAGCCGCTTCTTGAGGTTTTCACCAAGACAGTGAGCTTCCGCTAAATGGAACGTGCATTCTTCTCAAGATCCCGGATGCCCGGGATGAAGAAGATGGCGGTCAGCAGGGAAGAGAGCAGGTCGGAAATCGGTGCAGAATAGAGAATTCCCTGCAACCCGAAGAAGTGTGAGAAGAGCAGGATGGAAGGGATGAGAAAGAACCCCTGCCTCGAAAGGGTGAGCAGGAGTGCAATCCTGCTCTTGCCAATTGCTTGGAAAAAGTTCCCTGCAATGATCTGAAACCCTACCAGTGGGGTGAGGAGGAACCACCGTGTCAGGGCAAAGGTTCCTAGCTCGAGCAGTGCAGGGTCACGATTGAACATTGCCACCATGGTGGTCGGGAAGAACCTGGTAGCTAGGTATCCTACCATGATTACAGCGGTGGAGCTGATAATCCCAAGCTTGGTGGCCTCCTTAACCCGGCCATACTTCTTTGCCCCGAAATTAAAGCTGATCAGAGGCTGTACGCCTTGCTTGATACCGATAACCGGCATGATAAGCAGGGTATGTAGGCTGTTGACGATTCCCATGGCTGAGATACCAAGGTCCCCTCCATACTGCAAGAGGGATTTATTGAGTATGATGTTCAGGAGACTGTTGGTTATCTGGAGTACAAAACCGGGCAACCCCAGGCTTATGATCAAGAGGGTATTGTGACGGCGGGGACGGATGGTTCTCATTTTCAGCTTTACCCTGCTACGCTTTCCCAGGAAGTAGGAGAGTACCCAGGTAAAGGAAACCATCTGGCTGATCACCGTGGCGATGGCAGCCCCTGCCATTCCCCAATCCAAGGCATAGATGAAAATGGGATCGAGTACAATATTGGTACCGGCACCAAGAAACATGGAGAGCATGGCAATCTTTGGGTTTCCATCAGCACGGATGAAGTTGTTCATTCCCATATTGGTTACTTGGAACAATGCTCCAAAGAAGATGATTCGCATGTAGCTGGTTGCGTAAGGGAGTACCTGCTCACTGGCACCAAAGAGGGTGAGTATATCGGTAAGAAAGATCTGGCCCAGTACCAGGAAGGTGAGTCCGCTGGCAATAAGCAGGAAGAAGGCATTTCCCATCACTTCCTGTGCTTGCCCTTGTTCTTTTTGGCCAAGGCGGATGGAGAAGAGTGTAGCTCCCCCGATACCAAACAGTACTCCCATCGCCATCAGAATGATCATGATGGGGAAGACGATGGTGATTCCTGCTATACCATCAGCCCCGAGGGATGGACTATTCCCGATATAGATTCTGTCCACTATGTTGTAGAGTGCATTGACCATCATCCCTACGATGGCAGGGACACTGAAGCGGACCAACAGCTTGAAAATCGGTTCGGTGCCGAGAGGATTCTCTCTTTCGAGGGTGGTGGTTCTCATTGTGCCGGCTCCTCTTTCAGGGCCGTGAAGATGGCTTCCAGGTCACTGCAGAGCCTGTTGTAGGTATCCTCCCCTGCAAGTTTGCTGATATGCTCGCTCCAGCCACGGACCACTGGAACCACTGATGATTCCAATGCCTTTCCTTTATCTGTAAGGTAAATACGGTTACATCGCCTATCCCTGTCATCATGTTTGCGTAAGATAATTCCCTTCTCTTCGAGGGCATGCACGGTACGTGTGGTTGCCGCCTTATCGATATGTAGCCACTGGGAGAGTTCCTCCTGTGTCCTTCCTTCCTCACGATAGAGGCTCATGAGGATTCCTACTTCTGCACTGGTAATCCCATAGGCCTTCAGGCGGGCATTGAGATACATCTGCTTGTTTCTGTGGAGGATGGCGATCAAGCGCCCAAGACTGGTGTTCATATAAGGATATACTATAGGAAATAGTTGATTTGTCAACTATTATTTCCAGATTAATCTATCAGGCATATTGAGGAGTATTTCTTGTTACTGCTTTCTGGTACATCGCTCGTTGTCGAGCTTTTCCTCAATGATGCTCCAAGCTTCTTCACTGTTTCCCAGTAATGACAGGGGGAGCAGAAATGCCCTGTCTTTCGTGATGAAGAGATAGATAGCATCCTTCTCGTAATATGCGTGATAGACATCCTTCCATTGATACTGGACCTGTTCATTATCATTGGAGATTTCAATGAAATCGGATGTTTCTGCAAACTGGATGGTGTAGACCAGACGGGGAGGGTTCAACTTCTGGAGCTTTACCTGTTTTTTCAGGGATGTGAAAAAGTTGACAAAGTAGACAACCGGTACTCCAAGTCCAACTAGGAGAAGGACGAACCCAAGCATTACCGCTCCTTCTACATGATGCATTATGAAGCTGATAATGGCTGAGACTGACATGATTGAGGCAAAGATAAGCGGGCTCTTGTACAGTTTTAAGCGCTTGATAATGTTGAATATGAGGAAATTCCTGAAGTTGGATTCACTCAAGTGTACTGCTATCGTCATGGATTCATTATACCATATTGGTGAACTTGTTACATTCACTTTTTCTGGTATGGGTGGTAGGATATACAGACCACATATGGAAACAAGCAAAAAAAAAGGGCTCCATCTTAATCTCTTTCACCGGATTTTTCTCTATCTCGTCGTATTTGTGTTATGCATCTTCTTGCAGTTGGCTATTTCTGCCTACCAGGAAAACTCAATTATGGATCCAATGCAAAGAAGTGCAGGGAATGTGCAGACGATCAGTTTGGTGCTCAATGCTTTTGGGCAGACTCGTGAGCTGCTTTCCTCCTATCGTTGGGATTTTGGGGATATTGCCGCATTGGTTTCTGGTCTGAGAAGGGAATCGCAGATTGTTGAGGATAACCTGGGAAAAATCGATTCCGATATTTCTTCGATTGGAGTAGACCAATATCTTCTTGTCAGTGCTGTACATACTACATATAGTGCATATAACCACTACCTCATGCTTCTAGAGGATTTGCTGATCAGAAACCATGTTGCAAAGGCATCTGAGTTGTATTACGCCGATCTTGAGCCGAGCATAAACCACCTGTATAGGTATATGCAACAATTGATGGAACAGTCCATTTTGGATAACCAGTCTACCTATGATCGTCTGATGACTCTCAATGATCGGCTCGATGTCATCTATAGCTTGACGGTCCTGGTTATGCTTCTCTTTGGGGTTGTTACGTTCAGGGAAGTGATACGTATGCTCTCCATTGTGCAGGAGATGGCTAATGCTTCCAAGGCAATCACAGCAGGGGATTTTGATCGGCCGGAGTTTAGTGAACACAGAAAGGACGAGTTAGGGGATATGACCCGAGCTTTCAATGAGATGAAGATGGCGATGCGGAATCAGGTCTCCCTATTACAGGCAAACAATGAAATGGAGAAAGAGATCTATCGTAAGGATACTGAGGCATTGGCTATGCAGACTCTGCTGGAGCGTGAAAAACTGCAGCTGCTAAGGAGCCAGGTGAACCCTCACTTTCTGTTCAATACCATCAATGTGATAAAATACACGGCACAGGAGGAGCATGCAAAGAAGACAGATGCGTTACTTTCTTCCCTCGCTCGTCTTTTCCGTTATGCATTGGCCGATAATGAGGTGTTGGTCCCTCTCTCCAGGGAGATCCAGATTGTAGATGAGTATTACAGCCTCTACAAGGCACGCTTTGCAGAGAAAATCTCGCTTTTCTGGAATATTTCTCCTTCCTTGGTACTGACAGAGACGCTGGTACCTTCTTTTTTCCTTCAGCCATTGGTAGAGAATTCTTTCAAACATGGACTTGGTCCCAAGGAAGGACAAGGAAGTGTCTGGCTATCCTTGGGAGTAAAGGAGGATTTGCTGATCGTACAGGTTGAAGATGATGGGATTGGGATGGATACAGAGCAATTGCATATTCTCCGAACGCGGTTGTTGGACCATCCTGTTACCGGGGAACATATTGGGCTTTATACGGTTGCTGCCCGTCTCAAACTGATTGACGAGCGGTGCCGCTTTGAGGTGTTTTCGGACAGAGAGAAGGGTACTGAGATTCGTATTGAGATGCCGCTGATCCTGAAGAACGAGGAGGAATTGGATGATTAAGATACTGATTGCTGATGATGAACATATTGAACGAGAGTTATTGCATAAGATCCTTTCAGACAATCCTTTCTATGAGCTCTACCAAGCGGAGAATGGTCGTCTGGCCGTAAACTATGCTGAACTCTACGATGTGGATATTGTGCTCATGGATATTGAGATGCCCGCTCTTAATGGGATAGAGGCATCCAAGCGGATACTACAGGATAAGCCAACTTGCCGTATCATTTTTATAACAGCCTACAGCATTTTTTCCTATGCATGTGAAGCTGTGAAACTCGGAGCGATTGATTATATACTGAAGCCAGTGGACAAGGCAGATGTATGTAGGGCCGTCAAGCGTGCAGAGAGCCAAGTTGAAGCTGAGCGCCAGCTCAAGGCAGTCAGGCCCGAAGCTGAATGCTTACAGGGGGACGAGGGTGTCGACAAGGCTGCTTTGATGATGTCCAAGGTGAAAAAATATCTGGAACATAGTTATATGAATTATGATCTTTCCCTTGATTCAGTAAGCTCGCTGCTGAATATAAATCCATCATATTTGAGTTGTATTTTCAAGCGTTGTACAGGAGTCAACTTTCTCGACCATATCACCAATCTCAGAATCAGTGCTGCAAAGGAGTACCTTGCAGACCCGTTCAAATCCATCGCAGAGATAGCTTCCATGGTAGGTTATGAGAGCCCCAGCTATTTCAGTCGTGCGTTCAAGAAGAATGCCGGAACCACTCCAACTGAGTACCGGCGGCTGAGCGGTGGAGGTGCAGGTAGATGAAAAAACTTGTGTTCATGGCTTTCCTCTTTGTCCTTGTCTTCGTTTCTTGCAAGAAAGAGGAAACTACCTATCCTGAGTTGGTGCTTCGTTATGCTGACAACCAGAGTGATGGCTACCCAACAGTGGAAGCTGCGAAGTATTTTGCAGAACTTGTAAAGGAAAGGACTGATGGGAAGATTGAGATCAGGGTATTTCCTGACAGTGCCCTAGGTTCTGAGACCAGCGTCATGGAGCAGATGGGGTATGGTGGTATCGACATGTCCCGATTCTCTGTTGGGACGCTCACCCGATACTTTCCCAAGCTGTGGACTTTGCAGCTTCCATATTTGTATACCGATAGCGACCACATGTGGAGGGTTCTGGATGGTGAGATTGGGGATATGTACCTGCAAGAGTTGTCTGGGAAAGGGCTTATTGCCTTGGCTTGGTATGATGCAGGGGCGAGGAGTTTCTATACCAGGACTCCCGTAACCAATATTGAAACACTCAAGACCATGACCATCCGGGTCATGGAGAATGACATGATGAGCCGTACTATTGAGCTTCTTGGTGCTGAAGCAGTACAGATACCGTATGGGGATGTTTATTCTGCGTTACAGAAAATGCGGATTGATGGGGCAGAGAACAACTTTCCGAGCTATGTATTTACTGGTCACAACCAGGCTGCTCCATATTTTTATCAGGACGAGCACTTCCGCTTGCCGGAAGTGGTAATGATGAGTGTTTATGCTGAGCAGAAAATTGCGGCTTTAAACCCTTCTTTTGTTGAAGTTGTAAGGACATGTGCTGTGGAGAGTGGATTGTATGAACGAATCCTCTGGCAACAAGAGGAAGAACGTGCTTACGAGAAAGCAATAGCCTCTGGAGTAGTGGTCACCAAACTCAGCGAGGATACGTTGCTTTACTTAAGGCAGATAATGGAACCGCTCTACCAAGAGCTGGATGAAATCGAGCAGGATATTGTGCGGAGGATTGAAGATATCTAGGGTTTCGGTTTTTCAATTTTTTTGATTCATTGCATTATCTTTGGCTGCATCTTGCGCTGGCAGAATTCCTCTTTTACAGTTTTGATGAAACCTAGACATTCTGGGTCGAATTACTTTAGGAGGCGATTATGAAACGAGTATTGATTGTTCTTTTGGCACTGTTGCTCAGTTCTACCCTGCTCTTTGCTGCTGGTGAAAAAGAAGCAGCTGAAGCTGGTGGTGAAAAAAATGTGAAGCTTGTCTATGCTGAGGTTAACCCGCTTGATTCCATCGTTGGAAAGACTGGCGTCTATTTCAAGGAGCAGGTAGAGAAGCTTTCAGGTGGTACGGTTACCATCGATATCCAGGCTTCTGGCGTTCTTGGTTCTGAGAATGATGTTCTTGACTCCATCCTCGGTGGTGGCACATCAATCGACATGTCCAGAATTTCCGCTTTTGCACTCACCAGTTACGGTGCTGAGAAGTCAAAACTTCTCTCTATTCCGTTCACTTTTGAGAATAGGGCACACTTCTGGGCATTTGCGAATTCCGACCTTGCTCCAGAGTTCCTGAATGAGCCCCAGACCATTGGACTTCCCATTCGTGGCGTCTTCTATGGTGAGGAAGGATTCAGACACTTCTTTGCTGCAAAGCATATTGGTAGCATGAAGGATCTTGCAGGTATGAAGCTTCGCGTATCCAATGACCCGGTTATGACCGGCATGGTAAAAGGCCTTGGAGCTTCTCCAACCGTTGTTTCCTTCGGCGAGCTGTACTCTGCTCTTCAGACCGGTGTTGTCGATGGTGCTGAACAGCCGATCGCCAACTACAAGGCTAATGCCTTCCACGAAGTCGCTCCTAATTTGATTCTCAATGGGCACACCCTCGGCGCTATCCAGGTAGTTATTACCGATACCGCTTGGAACAAGCTTTCTGAGAATCAGAGAAATGCGATCATGGAAGCTGGTAAGCTTGCACAGGCCTACAATGCTGAGATCAGCGAGAATGCAGAGAACGAAGTTCTTGCAGAGCTCAGGGCTGAAGGTGTGAATGTGGTTGATGTTACTGACAAGAGTCCATGGGCAAATGCTACCAAGGCGGTAATCGAAGAGAATACCAAGAGCCAGGCAGCACTGTATCAGAAAATCAAGGATATGAAATAAGGTTTTTAGTCAGATATTGGTGGGATTGCATAGCCAATCCCACCTTTTCAAGTCTCAGGAGATGAAACATGCCAAAGTTCTTTGCGACAATGGATAAAATCAAGATGGCGTATGACTGGACCGACAAGGTGGTATTGATAATTTGCAAAGTCTTGCTCATTGTCGATATCCTGATCACCAGTTATGCAGTAGCCGGGCGTATGCTCAATGAATACATACCGTTCCTGAAGGATCCTTCTTGGACGGAAGAGGTGGTCTTGACCTGCATGGCCTATATGGCCGTTCTATCGGCGGCCCTTGCCATTCGCAGGGGTACCCATATCAGGATGAAGGCTTTTGACAAATATCTCCCTAAACGTATGATTAAGTTCCTCGATATCCTCAGTGATATCGCGGTTTTTAGCCTCGGGTTGGTAATGCTGTATGTTGGGTGGAGATATGCTATCACGATTGGAAGTCGAGGGTTCTATGTCTCTCTACCATGGCTCAGTCGTTTCTGGATGTATTTTCCAGTACCACTTGCTGGCCTTGCCATGATCATTTTCGAGATTGAGGCCATCTATAACCATGTAAAGTCCTTCTATGTGAAGGAAGAGGAGAAGGCATAATGGACGCTAACAGTATTGCAATTACGATTCTCCTGGGAAGCTTCTTTCTTATGATCTTCCTTCGTTTTCCTATCGCATATGCGGTTGGACTTTCTTCTGTTTTTACCATGCTCTACCAGGGTTCCAGTCTTAATGACATCAGCCGTCTTATGGTCAAAGGCATAAGCTCGTTCTCCCTGATGGCGGTTCCTTTCTTTATCACAATGGGGGTGTTGATGGGCTCGGGGGGTATCTCCCAAAAGCTCATCGCTCTAGCCAATGCGTGTGTAGGCTGGATGAGGGGAGGCCTGGCGCAGGTTAACATCGTGGCTTCTTACTTTTTTGGAGGAATCTCCGGGTCAGCGGCCGCCGATACTGCTTCTCTTGGTTCCATCCTGATTCCCATGATGGTCGACGAAGGCTATGATGCTGACTTCTCCACCGCTGTTACGGTTACCAGTTCCTGTGAAGGACTGCTTGTTCCTCCCAGTCATAACATGGTCATCTACGCCACCACTGCAGGTGGTATCTCAGTTGGAAGTCTCTTCCTTGCCGGATACCTTCCTGGTGCCTTGCTTGCCATTACCTTGATGATTGGCTCCTATATATTCTCCGTGAAGCGTGGATATCCCAAGGGAGAGAAATTTAATCTCAAGAACTTCATTATTCAATTTGGTAAATCCATTTGGGCCTTGGCAGCGGTTGTTATTGTTGTCGTTGGCGTTGTTGCAGGTGTTTTCACTGCTACAGAATCTGCTGCAATTGCGGTTATTTATTCCCTGATTGTCTCGGTCTTTATCTATAAAGGCTTGAATTGGAAGGGTGTTTGGAAGGTCCTCGACGATTGTGTAGGTACCCTTGCTATCGTGCTTATCCTTATTGCTACATCATCTGTCTTTGGCTACATCCTCACTACACTCAATGTTCCGCGTCTTGCAGCTGAGGCGATTACCAGCCTTACCAATAACAGGATTCTCATTATCCTGCTGTTGAATGCAATTCTCTTGGTCCTTGGGGCGATCATGGATATGGCGCCGATCATTCTTATTGCAACACCGATTCTGCTTCCTATCGCTACTGGAGTTGCAGGGCTTGATCCCATTCAGTTCGGAATCATGGTGGTACTCAACTGTGGTATCGGCCTCTTGACCCCACCGGTAGGAGCTGTTCTGTTCATAGGTTCAGCCGTCGGGAAGGTATCGATGGAGAAGGTGGTAAAGGCGACGCTTCCATTCTACCTCTGTATGGTTATTGCACTGCTATTGGTTTCGTTCATACCTGAGATCAGTCTCATCTTGCCGAAGATTTTTGCAGGGTATACCCCGACAAATATGTAGAAAGATGCTGATTATTCCTTCCTTTGAACCAGAGTTCTTGCTCTGGTTCAATTTCGATTGCGTTGCAAGAGCATTTGAATGGAAATCACGGTCTCTAATGATAATCTGAACAAACTGATTCACCAGGTTCGTGATATACTCATGGTATGCAGAAACCAACTATTGCCATCATGTATGATTTTGACAAGACCCTGAGTACCAAGGATATGCAGGAGTATACATTTATTCCCAAGCTTGGGATGTCTGCCGAAACCTTTTGGAAGAAGGCCGACAAACTTGCTGGAGAACAGGGTATGGACCGCATTCTTGCATATATGAAGCTTATGCTTGATGAGTCCAGACGTCATGAGCAGTCGATTAGAAGAAGCGATTTTGTTTCACTGGGAGGGAACCTCGAATTCTTTCCAGGCGTGCTCACGTGGTTCGATGAGGTGAACAAGCTCGGCTCATCGATGGGCTTGGATGTACAGCACTTCATTATCTCCTCAGGACTCAGGGAGATCATTGAAGGGTCAGCCATCGGAAACCGATTCAAACGTATCTATGCATGTGAGTATTTCTATGATGAGAATGGGGTGGCTACCTGGCCGAAACTATCGGTTAACTATACAGCGAAGACACAGTTCTTGTTCAGGATCAATAAAGGGGTACTTGATGTGCATGAGGACCAGGCCTTGAATGCCTATACCGCAGAGGGTGAGCGTAGTGTACCCTTCAGGAATATGGTGTATATCGGTGATGGTCTGACCGATGTCCCCTGTATGAAGCTCGTCAAGCAGAATGGTGGGAAAAGTATTGCTGTATATGCTCAGGGCAAGGAAACTATCAGCTACCGGTTGATGAAGGAGGACCGTATCAACTTCTTCACTGAGGCCGACTACACTACCCAGGGAGAACTTTACTCCTTGGTGAAGACCATCCTCACCCAGATGCAGGCAGAGAATGCCCTCACTGAGTACCAACGAGGGATGAAACGCCTTGCTGGAATCTAAAGCCCCAGTCCTTCTTGCATCAGGGTGGCAAGTACTTCCATACCCTTCCTGGTGGGGTGTAGCCCATCAGCGAGAAGTCCATCTCCGGCCTTGATAGGATAGCTTGCAAGGTCAATGAGGTGGGCTCCTTTATGTCTCGCAACAATCTCTTTAATACTTTTTGCCAAGTCTAGCTGACTCCAGTGATGGATATTCTCTTCATCAAGGGCCCTGTCAGTTCTCTGCAGTGGGGTACAGAAGTACAGCGCACTTGAAGTATGTCTGCGTATCATACTACTCACCAGTGTTTCATACGCTTCCTGGAATACCTCGATGGTGGTAGGTTCTTCCGCCTGTCCCCAATCATTGGTTCCACCGAATACGATGATGATATCACCGGCCAGCCGCTGTTGTCTTTTCTCATCCAAGAAGGAAGAGGAGAGGGGACGGACTCCTGTTCTGCTTATCCTGCTTCCTGAGTAAGACTCATTCATGAGGAGTTTCAGCCCTGTATGTTCTTGGAGGAGATACCACCAGGTATGCTCCACCTGTGTTACATCCACTCCCTCTCGGGGGTAGAAGAGTTCATTCTCCTCAGGGACATATCCTGCAAAGGTGGAGATGGAATCGGCAAGGATGGAAAAGGTCTGTGTCTTCATGACGGTAGTGTATCCTACAGCTTTTCCCGCTACAAGAGTCTGTGGTATGCTGGGCGGGGAGGCTTGCATGGATACGAAAATTTCAGTAGTTGAGGATGGGGCTCTTGAACGGGTTGGATCAGTCTTTGTCGAGGCATTTGGTCATACCCCGGCGTTGTTGGTAGCAGATGGCATAACACTGAAAGTCGGTGGGTTCCCTGTTTCCAGATCGCTTGAGAAGGCTGATATCCAGGTCAGACAGTTTATTTTTCCTTCTGAACCGCAACCTTATGCTGATGAGCATGCAATTGCACAAGTTAGGCTGAGTCTGGAGAGGGACAACAGCATTGCAGTGGTACTTGGTTCTGGAACACTTAACGATATTACCAAGCGTGCAAGTGCTGAGCTGGACCGTCCCTATATGGTTGTTGCCACCGCTCCTTCTGTTGACGGCTATACCTCCTATGGCGCAGCAGTCTCAGTAGGTGGTTTCAAGCAGACGCTTCCCTGTGCTGCCCCTATGGTGGTGCTTGCTGATACCAAAGTACTCCGTGAAGCTCCCATGGACATGATTGCAAGTGGTTTTGGTGATTGCATGGCTAAATACACTGCCGGTATGGATTGGATCCTTGCAGATCTGGTCGGGGTTCACCCAATCCGCCGTGATGTATGGGATATGGTCCAGATTCCACTGAGAAAAGTATATGCCCATCATGCAGGGATAGCCCAGAGAAGGGGCCGTTCCATCGGTCTTCTCTTCGATGCGCTCTCAGCAAGTGGTTTTGCCATGCAGGTTATGCACGACTCACGTCCTGCCAGTGGTGCTGAGCACTTGATCAGCCATATCTGGGAGATGGAACACTTGAGCAAGGATGGGCTTCCGGTAAGCCATGGCTTTAAGGTCTCCATCGGTACTCTGACCATTACCTACCTCTATGAACAGCTTAAGCAGGTGGACCTTGCTAATATCCCCCTCACAGGAGCAGAGAGTTGGGAGGAACGCGAGCAATCGATAACGGTATTCTTCCCCGATGAAAGCGTACGAAAACAGACCTTGGCCATCGCAAAAGAGAAATTCCTTGATGGGGATGCCTTGCTTACCCGAAGAGAGAAGCTTGTCTCCTTGCTCCCTGCCTTGATAGAGAGAATGGATAAGCAACTACCTCCGTACCAAGAACTGAAAGAAGCAATGAACAAGGTGGGCTGTCCTGTTACCCCAGAGGATATTGCAAGTAATCTGGAAGGGCTCCGCCATGCAGTAACTGGTGCTCAGATGATCCGTAACCGCTATACCGTGCTAGATCTCTACTACGAATTGGGACTGTTTGACCTAGCCTTGGATATGCTCTCAGGAATGTAGTGTTTCTCCTGCTGAAAATCATCGTACGGCAAAGTACTTCTGATACCTGCTGGTAGGCTTATCTGGTAAGGTCATCTGAAGTTTTCCAGATGCGAGTAATGGCGTGAGGAACGTTTTTCTAAAATATTCCCTATGTTCTATGCCAATATATCCCTGCATCTCTTCCCTGGTTCTTGGAATAGAACAAAATTCTAGCAACATTTTCAAACGACTATCTTGCGCGGTGTCTTGCGCGGTGTCTTGCGCGGTGTCTTTACTATCTGGATAGTTGGTATTTTTTAATACTACGCGAAAATCTGCTTACAGTGGTGGATTCTGCCAGTTAGTATATACCTCCACGTACGGAAGTAGGATGGAAATACATCAAAAATTGACCGCGGTCAAAAAAAATGTTGACCTAGCACAAAACCCCTTTTAGGATAGAGAAAAAGAGGGGAATTTTCATGCACAGTATAGTTCTTATCAAGCAGGTCCCACAGACCAGTGATGTCCAGATGGATAAGGAGACCGGTACCATGATCCGTAGCGGTTCTGCTGCCATCCTGAATCCCTTGGATGTGTATGCCTTGGAAACGGCGTTACGAATCAAAGACCGCAGTGGTGGACGCGTGACGGTTATCACCATGGGGCCGGCAAGTGCTGTCAAAGTACTCAAGGAATCCATTGCCATGGGGTGTGATGATGTCTATCACCTGAATGACCGGGCCTTTGCCGGCTCCGATACCTGGGCAACGTCCTATGTACTGGCTAAAGCCATAGAGAAAGTTGGCCTTCCCGATCTGGTCATTACCGGGGAGCGGGCAACCGATGGTGATACTGCCCAGGTTGGACCGGCAGTGGCTTCATGGTTGGACCTTCCGGTTCTCTCCTATGTTGCATCAATTGAGCAAATTTCCAATGACTCCTTGATAGCCGAGCGTTTGATCGAGGAGGGGTACCAGCGAGTTAGCTCCCCTCTTCCTGCCCTCCTTACCGTGGTCAAGGAAATTGCCGAGCCTCGTCTTCCCACCCTCAAAGGAAAGAAACGTGCCATGGCCACAGAGATTATCACATGGAGTGCCTCTGATCTGGATACAGATCCAACTTTCTTGGGGCTGAAGGGGTCTCCCACCCGGGTGGTAAAAATTGAGACTCCCAAAGTAAGCAGGCAATGCAGCATGGTGAAGGTAGAGGATGATGCTTCGCTTCATGAGGCAGTCGAGAAGCTCTTCACCTTCCTTGAGGAACGTAATCTGTTAGGAGGACGCAATGCATGAGGTTTGGACAATAAGCGAATGTCATCAGGGTAGGGTAAAGGATGTTTCCTATGAGCTATTGGCACGAGGGAGGTCACTTGCTGACACACTCAAGGTAAGACTAGGGACGGTAGTCATCGGTAGCAATGTCAACGCAGATGACCTGAGGCGTCTCTCCGCTCAGGGAGCCGATATCATCTACCTTGCAGATGATTCTTCGCTCTCCTCGTTTGTTTGTGAACGATATGCTGAACAACTTCTCCGCCTTATTGCTGAGAAGGAGCCACAGATCATCATTGCAGCAGCAACCACCTCTGGAAGAACCCTGATGCCCTATGTGGCGGTCAAGGCTCACGCTGGGCTTACAGCTGACTGCACTGAGCTCGCTATAGAAGAGGGAACGGGGAACCTCCTGCAGACCCGTCCAGCTATAGGTGGCAATATCATGGCAACCATCAAGACCCCGAATCACCGGCCGCAGATGGCCACCGTTAGACCACGCTCTTCCAAGCCGCTTGAAGCGAGAAATGACCGTCTTTTCGTGGTGGAAGAGGTAGCTGTATCTCCCAAGCGTGAAAAGCCGTCTGTTGAGGTATTGGGACTAAGGGCTCTGGAAGGCCAGGGTGGCTCCATCGAAGAAGCAGATATCGTCATCTCCGGGGGAAAGGGCCTTAAGAAACGGGATAACTTTATTCTGATCGAGCGATTGGCAAAAGCGTTTGGAGCGGAGGTTGGTGCGAGCCGGGATGCAGTGGACCGGGGCTGGGCTTCCTATCCTCATCAGGTTGGACTTTCAGGGAAGACCATCTCTCCTCGTCTCTATCTCGCTGCCGGTATCTCTGGGGCCATCCAACACCTCGCAGGTATCAAGACAGCCAAGTGTATTGTGGCGATAAACAGTGATGAGCAGGCCAATATCCTTGGTCTTGCTGACTTCGCCATCATCGGAGACCTGTTTCAGGTACTTCCTGAGATTGAGAAGCGCCTTGAGCAGAGGAGGAAGGCATGAATACCAGCTATACAGCAATTACCCCATCCATTCTTGAGGAGTTGAAGGCAATCGTAGGGGAGCATAACCTCTATACCGACACAGGGCGAATTGAGAACTACAGTCATGACGAGACCAGCAAGGAACAGTTCAGCCATATGCCTGAGGTGGTGCTTACCCCCATCTCTACTGAGCAGATTAGTGCAGTCATGAAGTTGGCTGACCGGTACACCATACCGGTAACTCCACGTGGTGCAGGCTCTGGTCTCTCTGGTGGTGCGATTCCAATTCATGGGGGAATTGTGCTCTCGGTTGAGAAGATGAACAAGGTGCTGGAGATTGATGAGGCTAACCTTACCGTGACCGCTGAAGCAGGTATTGTAACCAATGAGCTGAACGAACAGCTCAAACAGTCAGGCCTCTTCTTCGCCGGCTATCCAATGAGCCTGGAGACATGCTTTCTTGGAGGTAATATTGCGGAGAACGCTGGAGGTGGAAAAGCGGTGAAATACGGGGTTACCGGGCGCTATATCCTCGGTATGGAGGTCGTCACTCCTCAGGGAGAAGTGGTCCAACTGGGAGGAAAGGTGACCAAGGATGTCAGTGGTTATGATCTCAAGCAACTGTATATTGGTTCAGAGGGTACCCTCGGCATCATCACCAAGGCAACCATCCGTCTCCTTGGCGTTCCCACCTCTGCCTCTAATCTCTTGGTTCCTTTTAGGACTGCCCAGGATGCCATCTCTGTCGTTCCCCTGATCATGAAACAAGGGATCATACCCACCAGTATCGAGTTCATGGACAGAAGTTCGCTTGAGATGTCCTGTTCGTATCTTAATGAGAGTCTTCCCCTGGAAGGAGTGGGAGCGATGCTGCTTATCGAGATTGATGGTACTGATGAAAGGCAGGTTGAACATGATCTCATCCAGGTTGGAGATCTCTGTTCCGATCATAAAGCGATGGAGGTCTATATCGCTGAGGATGCTACAACCAGGGAAAGAATCTGGTCTATCAGACGGAATATTGCCGAGGCCATCAAGGTCTACAGTCCTGTTCAGAGCCTGGAAGATGTGGTTGTTCCCATCGGTTCCATTCCCTTGGTGATCCCTCGTCTCGAGCAACTTTCCAGCAAATACAACATAAGAATTCCTTGTTATGGCCATGCAGGAGATGGTAACCTGCATGCAACATTGGTGAAGAATCCCGATAGTACCATGGAGGAGTGGTTGGAGATGGAACCACGGTTGCTTTCCGAGTTCTATGCATTTATTGTCAAGGAACTTGGAGGGAAGATCAGCGGGGAGCATGGTATTGGGTTGAAGAGGAGGTCGTTCTTCAAGGACGTGACTCCAGAGGCGGAGTACCAGCTGCTGTGTGCAGTAAAGCAGGCGCTTGACCCAAAGAACATCATGAATCCTGGGAAGATTCTCCTATAAGGAAGGGTAATGGCCAAGAAATCAAAGGGTACAAGTAAAGCTGAGGCAACCAAGCGCCTGATATTCGAGAGTGCCCTGACGCTCTTCAAGCAGAAGGGGTTCAACCAGGTTTCCATCCAGCAGATAACCGACTATGCAGGCACTGCAAAGGGGAGCTTCTATACCTATTTCTCCACGAAGAGTGATATAATTGTACAGGAGTTCTGGGCCATTGATGCCTACTATCGAAGTATTGAGGAAGAGGTATTACAAGAGAAAGATGCAGCTCTCAAGCTCCTGAAATTCACTGAGTTGCAGCTTACCTATGTACGTGATGTCATCGGGGTTGAGATGCTAAAAGTACTCTATGCCAACCAGGTGAGCAACGAGGGTTCTACCAAGGTCATTACCGACCAATCCCGGTTTTGGCATACCTTCATCAGGAGTATCATAGAGGAAGGACAACAAACTGGTGAGTTCAGGAAAGACAGGAAGAGCTCCTATCTTGCAGTGCTTTTCAATAGAGCTATCAGGGGGCTTTTCCTGGATTGGAACATCAGCTCAGCAGGATTTGATTTGGTCGAAGAGGGCTTGGCTTATTGCAGGAGCTTGTTGATTCCTGCCCTGCAGCTACGCCGGTGATGTCTCAGTATTTCGGGATAATGAAATATCCTTGATCAGTCAGAGAATACATCGTATTGGCAAGAAGTAAGAGAGGGGATTACATGGATAAAATTGGTGTAGCCATCATTGGCTCTGGTGGCATTGCAAAAGCACACGTGAAGGGGTTTCTTGCGTTGGGGCATCTCTGCGAGATAAGGGCTCTCTGTGATTCTTATCCGTCGAAGGCTGAAATGTTAGCACAACAATATGATCTCAGTGGTTCAGTTGCCATAACCAAGGACTATCATGAGCTTCTATCTCGTGATGATATTCACCTCGTATCGCTTTGCTTACCTCCAAGCCTGCATTGTAAGGTTACCGTTGATTTTCTGGAAGCTGGAAAGCATGTCATTGTTGAGAAACCGATGGCTCCCTCCCTTGCTGACTGTGACCAGATGATCGAGGCCCAGAAGAGAAGTGGTAAGATTCTCTCGGTAATCAGCCAGAATCGATTCAAAACTGCTGCCATACGTGTGAAACAGCTCTTGGATGAAGGCGTATTAGGCAGGGTGCTCCTAGCCCGTGTGAACTCAATGTGGTGGCGTGGATCTGCCTATTACGACCTCTGGTGGCGAGGGACGTATGAAAAGGAGGGTGGGGGTTGTACGCTCAACCATGCTGTGCACCAGATTGATATGCTCCAATGGCTTATAGGGGTGCCTGACCAGGTTGTGTCGGTCATGAACAATGTGGGGCATAGCAATAGTGAGGTTGAGGATGTCTCCCTCTCAATCCTTTCTTTCCCGAATATGGTGGCTGAGGTAAATTCCTGTTTGGTCGATCATGATGAGAAACAAGCATTCTTCCTTGCCACTGAGAAAGCCTCAATCGGTATTCCTTGGTATGTGAAATCAGCCAAACAGTTGCCTAATGGGTTTATCCAACCCAATCCTGAGACTGAGGCGGAACTGAATGCATTATATGAGTCGCTTCCTTCGCTTAAAACGGAAGGGCATGAAGCACAGTTGGAGAATGTTCTCCAAGCAGTGTTGCATGGGACAGAACCGCTGGTAACAGGAGAAGAAGGAAGAAAGGCTGTACAGCTGATTAGTGCAATGTACAAATCTGCAACCGAGCATATGAGTGTCTCATTGCCTCTTGCGAAGGATGATCCTTTCTATACCACTGAGGGAATGCGTGCAAGGTTGGTGCGGTACAACAGAAAGCTTAAGTCAGTAGAGAATCTTGAGGAGTCTGGCGAGATCAGCCTAGGGACGATGGGAAGGTAAAAAGGAGGACGCCAATGCAGAAAATGGATGGACAGCAGTATGCCCCTGAGGGCAAGCCACAACCGGTTTGCAAGAGGGGGGAGTTCGTTGTTGGGGTTATTGGGCTTGATCATGGCCATATCTATGGGATGTGTAATGGGTTATTTGAAGCAGGGGCTGATATTGCCTTTGTGTATGACACAGATGCAAAGAAAATAACATCCTTCCAGGAAAAGTTCCCTTCGGCAAAGCAGGCAGCTTCTAAAGAGGAGGTGCTCGAGAATCCATCAGTCCAGTTGATTGCCAGTGCTGCGATTCCCTCAAGCCGCGGTCCCTTGGGACTGGAGGTGCTTGATCATGGAAAGGATTACTTCTCAGACAAACCTCCCTTCACCACCCAGGAGCAGGTAGCCGAGGCTCGAAGAAAGGTTGCAGAGACTGGTCGCAAGTGGTTTGTTTACTACAGCGAAAGGCTCCATGTTGAAGCGGCTGTCTACGCTGAAAAACTTCTAATTGACGGAGCAATAGGTGATATTGTCTCAATTCGTGGTTGGGGACCTCATCGTCTCTCTGCGAAGAGTAGACCAGATTGGTTCTTCGACAAGGAGAAGTACGGGGGTATCCTGGTAGATATCGGCAGTCATCAACTGGAGCAGATTCTTCAGTTCAGTGGTGCAGAGGATGCCACATTGATCTCCAGCAGGGTGGGAAATCTTTACCACCGGGAGTATCCAGGACTGGAAGATTATGGTGATGCCTGTTTTACCGCTAGCAATGGGATTCCCTGCTACTTCTCTCTCGATTGGTACACTCCCGATGGTTTGGGCACCTGGGGAGATGGCCGAATGTTTATTGTGGGCACCAAAGGATACATAGAGCTACGCAAATATATCGATGTTGCTGCCTCAAAAGAGGGCGATCATGTGATTCTGGTAGATGGAGAGGGCGAAAAGCATTTTCACGTGGGTGGAAAAGTTGGGTTCCCGTATTTTGGTCGCCTGATTCGAGACAGCCTTGACCGCACGGAGACTGCTATGAAACAGGAGCATACCTTTAGGGCAATAGAGTTGGCCATTGAGGCTGAGCAGAAGGCGGTGAGGATTCGTTAGGGAAGTCGTGAAAACCGCTCATTCAGGTTCTCGAAGTTTTGGAGAATCTCTATCCTCACAGTTTAGAGAACCTCCAAAGCCTTTATTAAAAGAACTACTCACTATCTTTGCCTATTTATCCTTCTGTCCCATACACCTCTATTTGCGTAAGTGCTGGGAATGGGGAAGGGTCATCAGCCTTTTTCAGGTTGCAGAGAGTAAGACAGGTAATGGTTTTCTGCTGGACTGGGAATCGTTGGGGCAATGATGATTTCTCCAAGGACAGGTGGGTAATATCCCCATCGCTATCAATCAGCGTTGCATCGCTCCACCAGCTGTCATGTGGCCAGTCTGCCCTAAGGGTGAGACGAACCTCGTCTATGATTACCGGTCTTCCGAAATCAATATGGAGCTCTGCTTTCGGGTCTTGATTGATTCCCCAGCTTGTCCATGGATATTCTCCATGATACTCATTGGCAAAGATACCATCGATTGCATTCCTGGCAGCAAAGACCATTTCCCCGCGGGTTTCAACGTTGGCGCTTGCATGAGGGAAGAGACCTTTCGTCTCATGATGATCATATGGATTGCATGCAAGATTCCTACGCGGCAGGCTATCTACATGGCTGAGTGTCAAGAGGTGTCTCGACCCTTGGAAGGCATATGGGCTGTAGCACGTACGCTTGACTTCTGAGACAGGAATACTGAAGCTGGCTTCCTTCTCTAAATAGAGAGGATGGGTTCCTAGTGTCTCATCAAGCTGTATGAGATATATACCAGGTTCATCTACTTCCAGAACGACTTGGTCTCCCTCTTGGTATGCTTCTTTATAGACCAGGGAAACTCCATATCCACTTTTCCTGCTCGAAGCAAGTATTGTTTCATTTGCATCAAGAATCATGATTTTCATACAACAATCCTCCGCATAACTCACTATACCACAGCTTCGCCTTGCTTGACAGCAACTTGCAATTGGTCCATGGTTATACTATGAATTGTACATTCCTTGGGCACAGTGCCTTCTTAGTGGAAACGGATGCATATCTCCTGCTTTTTGATTACACCAAAGGCACAGTGAGCCTTCCCTCTGATACCAAGCCGTTGATGGTATTTGCAAGTCATCGGCATGCCGACCATTATGACTCGTCCATCTTCTCTCTTGCAGATCGGAAGGGGCATACCGTTTTCTTTCTCTCCTCCGATATACCTCCAACAGATATCCCATTCTCTTGTACCATCAACCCGATGGGCCCCTATGAAGAGGACATCGTTGAAGGCCTTGTAGTCAAGACACTCAAGAGTACCGATGAAGGGGTGGCCTTTGTTGTAGAGGTTGAGGGAAAGACCATCTACTTTGCCGGAGACCTGAACCATTGGCACTGGGAAGGGGAGAGTAAGCAGTACAATGAGGAGATGGCCGATAACTACCATAAGGAGTTGGCTCTTCTCCCTTCTCATCTGGACCTTGCCTTCGTACCTGTCGATCCTCGTTTAGGCTCTTATTACAGCCTAGGGGCAAAAGATTTGGTTCAGAAAGTGTCGGTAGACACGCTTGTTCCCATGCATATGTGGGAAGATTATTCAGTATGCAGCAAATTACAGAAAGAGCTCGGAGATCGTGTCAAGGAAGTCATTCTCTTGGATACGGTTCCACAAACATGGAGGATATAATGCAGTTTCATTTCGCTCATAATAATTTCAATGTCATGGATCTTGATGCATCCCTTGCATTCTATAAAGAGGCGTTAGGTCTTGTGGAAGTGCGGAGAAAGGAAGCCTCAGATGGTTCCTTCATCCTTGTTTTCCTGGGAGACGGATCTTCGAAGCACCAACTTGAGCTTACTTGGTTAAAGAACTGGGAGAAGGACTCCTACAACCTTGGAGACAATGAATTCCATCTTGCATTCGAGACCGATGACCTGGAAGGTGCACGGGAGAAACACCGTGCAATGGATTGTATCATTTATGAGAACAAGCAGATGGGAATCTACTTCATCGTTGACCCTGATGGGTACTGGATTGAAATCGTTCCTGAAAAGAAGTAAGCATTAGGTGAAACGGCTGGTGAAAATTCTCTGGTACTGTTTCGGGCTCATGCCCATTACCTTCCTGAATTGCCTGCTGAAGTAGTTCGGGTCCTTGAAACCACACGCCTCACTTATCTGTGACATGGAAAGTCCACGTTTCTGGATAAGGGTACAGGCGTGTGCAACACGCTTATGGATGTGGAACTCAATGGGGGAGAGACCGGTACTCTGCTTAAAGAGCCGGTTCAGTGTGCTTGTGCTCATATTGGCCACTTCCACCAGCTCCTCTGTTGCGAGGCTGGTATCAAGATGCTGGTCCATATAGGAGATGACTTCCCAGAGTCTTCGGGTTCCCTGGTTGGTTTCTCGTGGGGTCTGATCCCAAATACGGGAGAGCGAGATGATCAATTCAATCAGATAGGCAAGTGCCAGAGGTCGGGACCCAGAGCCATAACTCTGGTCATCAGCTTCCTTCTCCATCATCTGGATCAATGGGATGAGTTCAGCAGTTTGGGAAGGAGAGAGCAAGAGATAGGGGATTTTCTGGGTTTCCATGAAGATTGAGCAGTATCCAGGAAGTGAGGGTAGGTCGAGAAATTTTCTTCCCAGTAGGTTTCTTGCATAGATGATGTTGTAGAGTACCAGGTTCTCCACATCCTTGTATCCATGTTCAACACCAGGTGGGATGAAGAAAATCGATCCCTCTTGGAGTGGCTGCTGTTCATTCTTGGTGAAATTTATCCCACGCCCACTTACCACGAATACCAATTCATTGAACTCATGGCTGTGCAACCGGTAAGGAATTTCCGGATCACGCTTGATGACCTTCAATTGCATGGTAGGTTCCCAAAAGTACGAGGTGTCTGACAAGATGGAATCAATCATAGCAAAATGGTTGTGCATCCTGAAGGCTTTGTCAAGAACTACCGCTTAGATAGTTGTTCTCACCATCCTTGTATGGCACACTTGTCGTGAGGAGAAACCAAGATATGGATCTACTACTCGATAGCGCCGATCTTTCGGCAATTGCACATGCTTTGGAGCATTACCCTATCAAAGGGGTAACCACCAACCCCACCATGCTCAGCACCATTGAAGGAGGCGCCGTTCTCTCCCACTTGAGACGTATCAGAGAGATGATCGGGGAAGAGCGGGATTTGCATATCCAGGTCATGAGTTGTGATGAGTCCACCATGATCAAGGAGGCCCATTATCTAGTCTCTCAGCTTGGTGAGAAAACCTGTATTGCCGTTCCTGTTACCGAGTGTGGCTTGAAGGTGATCAAACAACTCTCCTCAGAAGGGATTGCTGTCACCGGGACGACCGTGTTTTCCACCATGCAAGGCATTCTGGCCATGCTCAGTGGAGCCCGCTATATTGCAGTATTCTATGATCGGATGCTCAATCTGGACATCGACGCAAAACGCGTGATCAAGGAACTATCCGGGTTCCTTTGGACAAATACCAGCACAACCCAGGTTCTTGCTGCGAGTTTCAGGAACATCAGTGAGGTTACCAGTGCCTACGCCAATGGAGCCGGGGTGTGCACGGTCCGTCCAGAGTTGCTTTCAACCGGACTGGCGATGCCCTCGATCAGCCAGGCAGTTGATGATTTTTCCAGAGATTGGAAAGCTGTTTTCGGGGAGAAAACTCTGTTGGAGCTTTAGGATGACAAAGCTTTACTGACTGCTTTCTTCCATCCTTTATACCGTTTCTCTCTCTCTGTATCGCTCATCATTGGTTGATAGAGTGCTTTTGCTGGGAGTTGCTCCTCTTCCAGAATGCCTACTGCCTTTGCAGCGATGAGGGCAGGTCCCTGTCCACTCAATTCCTCCAATGCGGCAACGCGAACCTCGCAGCCGATGATGTCACTCTGTGCCTGCATGAGGAATGAATCGTTGGTAGGACCTCCATCAACCCGGAGGCTGGTAATATCTTGCTTTGCATGTTTGTGCATCAGGAAGACGATATCTGCAATTTGGTAGGCTATCGATTCTTCTGCTGCCTTGACCAGTTCCGCTTTCTTGCACCGCCTGTCCAATCCAACAATTACTGCTCTCGCTTCAGGATCCCAGTACGGTGCCCCTAAGCCGCTAAAGGCTGGCACCATGTAGAGCCCTTCAATGTCCTTGGCTTGCCCAGCCAATATTCCCGCTTCCTTAGCAGAGCCGATAAGCTCAAGATCCTCAACCAGGTAGGAGATTGTTGCTCCGCTGTAGTTGATGTTCCCTTCCAGGACATAGGTGACCTTTCCATCAATCCCCCAGGCAAGGCTGGTGACAAGGTCCTCACAGAGTACCGGTTTTTCCCCGATGTTCATCATGATGGAGGATCCTGTACCATAGGTGGCTTTGGTCATGCCATTGAAATGACACCCTTGTGCATAGAGCGCTCCTTGTGAGTCCCCAAGCATTGCATGTATGGGAACTTCCTCTGGCAATAAGCCCCCTAGGTCGGTATGTCCGAAAAGAGCGTTTGAGTCACACAGTTCGGGAAGGCTTTCTGTTGGGATGCCAAAGAGTGAGGCCACCTTCTCATCCCAGGTAAGATCGGTGATATTCAGTAGCTGTGTGCGAGAAGCATTGGAGTATTCACTTCGCACTACTTTTTCCTTGCTCAGGTGATAGAGAACATAGCTGTCCATGGTAGAGAGCACCAATGTCCCTTCTTGGGCTGCCTCTTTCACTGCCTTGACGTTTTGGAGCATCCAGGCAAACTTGGCAGCGCTGAAGTAGGGGGAAAGATGAAGGCCGGTTCTCTTATGAATTTCCTCTTTGTCTTTTTCCAGAGCCGCACAGATGTCCTTGGCCCTCCCGCATTGCCAGACAATGGCATGGTAGAAAGGTTTTCCACTGTTTCTATCCCAGGCAACAGCAGTCTCCCGTTGATTGGAGATGGCCACGGCCTTTATAAGGGAGCGGTCTACTCTTGTACTCTCCAACAGGTTCTTTGCAGCAGTAAAGAGATTCTTGATAATCTGCTCAGCATCATGTTCCACCCAGCCCTGGTCATTGATGATCTGGCGGTGGGGGACATCTGAACGTCCTCTTAAAGCTCCCTTCTGGTCGAAAAGCAGGGCTTTCGTGGTTGATGTGCTTTGGTCGAATGCAAGGATGAATTGTTCACTCATAGGGTGCTCACCTGGGAAATGAAAGTCTTTGTGGAGGCCGCAATGCCCTTGGCATCGAGGCCATAATGGGCAAACAGCTCAAGGCTGTTTCCTGTGACCAGATATTCATCTGGGAAGGCAAGGGTTTTCACCGGTACTGGATGATGGGCACAGACAATCTGACTGACTGTTGCTCCCAGTCCTCCATTGATACTATGTTCTTCAACCGTCACCAGTGCACCAGTCTCCTTGGCAGCCTTGATGATTGCCTCTTCATCGAACGGTTTAAGGGTAGCTATGTCGAGAACCCTGGCCTCTATACCCTCATCACTGAGGAGCTTCGCTGCCTCAAGGGTATGGTAGACAAGTTCTCCACAGCTAACCAGGGTAACGGATTTTCCTTCACGTAAGGTGTTGGCTTTTCCCAAGGTAAAGGGCTTCACTCCCAACTCCTCTGTGTAGATCTGGGGAATTTTCTCTCTTCCTATCCTGATGAAGAAAGCTCCCTTCTCTTGCGCGATTGCCCTCACAACCTCTTCAGTTTGCACAGCATCGCTGGGGAGGATAATGGTAAGTTCTGGGATACAACGTAGCGTTGCTATATCATGCAGGGTGTGATGGCTGGAACCGAGGGCCCCGTAGCTCACTCCTCCGCTCACTCCCAGCACCTTCACATTCTGGTGGGAATAGGCTACATCAACTTTCAGTTGTTCGAGACTTCTTGCTGTCAGGAAGCAAGCAGGTGCACATACAAATGGATTCTTGCCAACTACCGAGAGGCCTGCCGCCACACCAATCTCATTCTGCTCGGCGATACCGATCTCGACGAATTGGTTGGGTAAGGTCTCGACGAACGTATTCAAGGAACATGATCCACGAGCATCACTGCTTATGACGATGATCGAGGGGTCTTCCTTGGCGAGGGCGAGTAGAGCAGTGGTGTAAGCCTCCCTGCAGGCACGATAATTAGACATTCTGTAGCTCCTTCTCCATGGATTCAAAGTCGATCATGGCTTGCTCATAGAGGTTCTGGTTTGGAACCCCATGGTGCCAGGAGGGGATATCCTCCATCTCCTTGACCCCTTTTCCTTTTGTGGTATGGGCTATGATAAGAGAGGGTTTATTCTCCTTGAACGGCGCAGCCTTGAGCGTATTCACTACCTCGGTCATGGAGTTCCCATCAATCTCCTTCACTTCCCAACCAAAGCTATCCCAGCGTTGGGTAAGTGGTTCCAAGCCCATGACGTCTTCGGTCGAACCTGATATCTGCAGGTGATTCCTGTCAATGATTGCAACCAGGTTATCCAGCTTGTAGTGGCTTGCTGCCATTGCAGCTTCCCATACCGATCCTTCGGCCAGTTCTCCGTCACCCATAAGCGTGAACACCCTGTTTGGCTTGCTATCCTTCTTTAATCCGATCGCCATGCCTACGGAAATAGAAAGACCATGACCCAGAGCCCCGGTGTTCATCTCAATCCCTGGAATCTTGTTGTTTGGATGCCCAATAAGCGGACTCTTGTATTGGCAGAAGGTGGAGAGCAGGCTCTCATCAAAGAACCCACGCTTGGCGAGTGCCGATAGGTATCCTTCCACACTATGACCCTTGGAGAGGATGAAGTAATCCCTTCCCTCCCACTTGGGGTTGGAGGGATCGATATTCATGACTTCGAAGTAGAGTGCTGTGATCACATCGGTGGAGCTGAGAGCGCCACCGGTATGCCCTGTTTTCGCTTGGTAAATCATGGAAAGCAAGGATTTTCGGATGTCGAGTGCTTGTTGTTTGAGCTCTTGTATTGTCATTACCATCCTCTTTTACTGCATGCTGGGGACATCTTCCCCACGGAGATAGGCCTGTACGTCTTCCTCAATTGGATCATAGAAATCAGCCTTGATCCCAATGTACTTGCAAGCTTCATAGAGGATGGGAACGATATTCTGATGAATACCGACACAGTGGTGGATGTAGGGACCTGTGACAATCTTCTCTTCCAGTCGTTTGATGTTGTCCACCTCAATCCAGAGATAGGTTCCCATGCCCTTGGGACCAGAGGTGCCTTTTGCGTTTCCGAGCAACAGTGAGTACTCTCCGTTGTCTCCGTCAAAGCGGCAAAGAGTCAAATTGCCTCCCTTTGCTTCTGCAGTAAGGCTTCCAGGATGATCAAATGCAAGCGGGTAACCCAGGACGGGCTTTTCTTTTGCTATTGATACTGGCCACGGTCCGCAGTGTTGCAAGAGCTCTCCGTTGGGGATGTCGGGGTGACGGATGGTCCAATCAGCGAAGAAGGAACGGCTCTCGTCCATGCCGGCTGCTTCCACCAAGAGAGCGGTTATTGCGCCATGGATGTCTGTCTCGCAAACCACAGGTACACCTTCATCGTTAAGCAAGGCGTTGGCAGCACAGGGCATGATGCCAAGCTCTCCCTGAAGGGCATTCCAGCACTGGATGGCAACTGCATTGCATCCATACTGCTCTCTCAGCTTGGCCATTGCCACCTTAAGGGCGGCCACTGTTTCCAGCTGTTCCTCAGTAACCTTGATGATCATCGATTCCTTAACATAGGAAATGACCTCTGCTACTGCTTTCTTCTCCTCCGCTTTGCATTTCTTGACCGTTTCTATCAACTCAGGCATTGGGATAGGGGCTAGCTGTACGTTGAACCGCTCGAGTAGTTCCCCTTCATTGCACATGGTGGTCATGAAGTCGTAGGGACGGGTGGAAATCTGGAGAATCCTGATGGACTTGAAGGTCTTGACCGTATTGCAGACAGCAAGGAAGTCCCGAATGCCTCTCTCGAAGACTGGGTCATTAAGCCTGCAGTTGGTCATGTAGGTAAAAGGTACCCTGAACCGTCTAAGGACTTTGCCTGTTGCAAAGAGACCGCATTGTGTATCCCTGAGTCTCTCTCCATTGGGCTCTGGTCGCTCATCAAGCGGGCCCCAGAGGAGAACAGGTACACCCAGCTCCTTTGCAAGACGTGCTGAGACATACTCAGTGCCGAAGTTGCAGTGGGGGAGGAAGAGCCCATCCACCTTCTCAGCTTTGAATTTCTCCAGGATTTTTACCATATCCTTGTCATCGTAGAGGAGCCCTTCCTCGTTGATGTCGGTAATGTCGACGAATTCGATACCGAGCTCGACAAGTCGATCTCGAGTGAGGTTACGATATTTAATGGCATCCGGTGCACTGAAGATACTTCTGCGGGTGGGTGCATACCCTAATCTGATGGTTGGCATGATGCGCTCCTTTATCATATGAAAAGTATATATGCAGAGTACGACAGTCTGTTTTGTAAGTCAAGGAATAAAACTTCATATACTTTCTTTTATTTTCATTTGATTTGCATTTATTATGGGAAAATTACGAATTTATGATATAATTACGGAAGAAAGTGGAATGCCAATCGAGGAATATTCAATTCTGTGTTCCTTCTTCTTTGCATTAAATATGGATTCTTCCCTTTTTAGTTGTAATAGGCTATTATGATAACTAATTTTGAGAAATACGAGGTTGCAATGTTTCAAGAGCAGAGACGAGAGAAGATTTTACAACTACTACAGGAAAACGGTAGTTGCAGGGTCAAGGAATTAAAAGAATTGTTTAGCGTCTCTGAGCCCACAATCCGTCAGGATTTAGAAGCACTCGAGAAATCAAATCACATCACCAGGCAGCATGGTGGAGCATATATAAACACAATATCTCCTTGCTCTCAAATGTTTACATTACCTAATCGTGGACACGAAGAGGAAAAAGAGAGAATAGGGAAAAAGGCAGCGCAGTTTGTTAAGGATGGGGATAATATTATTTTAGACTCAGGATCCACTGTTACAGAAATGTCCCGACATCTTATGAATCGAAAGAATCTGAATATTGTTACCAATGCACTCAATATTGCCATGCAACTAGGAATGGAACCAACAAATAGTGTGTTGGTGATAGGTGGGGAGTTCAAGCCGCCTACACTTTCTCTTACTGGAGAGAAGGGCTTAGCAACACTTACCGATCTTTATGTGGAAAAATTATTTCTTGCTACCGGTGGGTTCTCCTTGGAAGCTGGATTGACATATCCAGGGTTCAGCGACATCGCTCTTAAGCGTGCAATGATAGCCTCAGCAAAGACTGTATATCTTTTAGCGGACTCAAGTAAGCTGGAAAAAGTATTGTTTGCTTCCTTGGGATCTGAGGAAAGAATAGACTATCTAATTACTGATTCGGGCATTTCCAAAGAGTATTGCAAGCGATTAGAAGAAGCAGGTATCCATACCATAATTGCTTAATTATCACCATAATGTACAAAATTGATGAGCTTTTCTTTCCGTGCAGGAATGAAGAGCTCTATTTCTCTATGCTTACATGTTCTATCTAATTTGAAATATTACCAAAGAAAAATAAGTGTAAGTAAAAGAAAGTTATTCTTGATAAATCGAAAATTCCGTTATACGATAGGAGTATATCAATAGGAGGATATATTCCATGAAAAAAACGATGTTAGTGATTTTGATGATTCTTTCCTTGGTGGGCGTTTCGTCTCTCTCCGCCGCAGGTGCAGAAGAGAAAGCTTCCAGCGATAAGACTCAGGTGACTTTCTGGACATTGAGTTCAAGGCAGGATGCTGTTGAACCGATTGTTGAGGAATTTAACAAACTGAACCCGACTATTGAAGTGGTTCCTGCATTCTATGATACTGATGGCATCAAGGATGCATGTAAGGTTGCTGCTTCTTCTAAAACACTTCCAAACATGTGGTTCAATTGGGGAGGTTCACTCGGTGGATTCTATTCTGACAATAATCTTACATATGACTTGAGTGAGTATGCAGAGAAGTACAATTGGTATAATACCTTCAATGAAGGTGCACTTGCTCTCTGTACGCGTAACGGCGAATTGACCGGTTATCCAACCAGTTACAACGTTCTTGGTGTGTACTATCGCAAAGATACCTTCAAGGAGAATGGCATTGCAATTCCCAAGACATTTGAAGAGTTCGAAAAAGCTTGTGCAACACTCAAGGCAAACGGAATTATCCCAATTTCTACCGCAGGTAAGTATGGTTGGCACGTAATGCGTTTCGTTGAGTTGTTGATTGAGCATTATGCAGGCGCAGAACTCCACGATCAGATGAATACCTTTACCGCGTCATACAATAATGAAGCTGTAGTAAAGGCACTAACCAAGTACAAGGAATTTGTAGACAAGGGGTACTTCCCAGAAGGGTTTGTCACTATCGATCCTAATGACACCATGATGGCTATCTTCAGTGGGCGTGCAGCAATGGATATTCAAGGACAATGGTATGATGGAAACATCTTGCAAGAAGAGCAAGATATTACAAACTATGGCACCTTCGCATTCCCTTCAGGTGGAACAAACCGCATGTCAGCATTTGCTGAGATGACTCAGTTCAATGCTAACAATACCCCTGAGGAGATGGAAGCAGGCATCAAGTTCATGGATTACTATTACAGCGAAGAAGTTGCTAATCGTTACGCCAAATATTACAACATGCCCCTTCCGAAGCAGGGTGCAGACATGCCTGCTGGGCAGCCTAATGTCGAAAAGATGCTGAAGATGTCTTCAGAGAACAGCACATTCACTATTACTGACCAGGCATTCCCGACTCAGGTAGCAGATGTCCTTTTCAGAGTGCAGGATGCAATTGCTTATGGACAGATGACTCCTGAAGCAGGTGCTGCAGCTATCCAGAAAGCGATCGAAGATTATACTAGTAAGTAAGGTATCTAAGGTCTACCAAAAAGAGGAGGGTAGCAGTAATGCTACCCTCCCCATATCAAATACTGGAGCATTTCTATGGTTACAAAACGAAGAGATTGGGGCGCAATTGGATTTCTGCTGCCTGCTTTGATAGTGTATCTTTCCGTTATCGTCATCCCTGTATTCTATTCATTTTTTATCAGCTTATTTGAGTGGAATGGGATTCGTGATATGAAATTCGTTGGGTTTGGGAACTACAAAACCCTGTTCACCAATGACCCAATATTTATGATCAGTATTAAAAACAATCTTATATGGATTGTGCTAACACTGCTTCTCACAATGACCGTTGCTCTTATGCTTGCAGTGATATTGAATAAGAAATTTCATGGGAGAACTTTTTTTCGAGGATTCTTCTATTTTCCATCAGTGATTGCCCCAATAGCTGTTTCCATAATTTGGCGATGGATGTATGAACCCAATTTTGGGTTTATCAATCAGTTTGCCCAATCTCTTGGGGCAGATTTCTTTCAAACATGGCTCTCTAATCCCAAAACAAGCCTCTATGCAATTTTTGCAGCTAACCTTTGGGCAGTTGTAGGCCAGTCCATGATTCTATTTCTCGCAGGCTTACAGACGGTAAGTGTGGATGCCTTGGAGGCTGCTACAATTGATGGTGCTGGAGCTGTTAAGCGGTTTATTCATATTACGATTCCCTATATGCGTGAGACATTCATTATCGTTTTTGCAACGCTTATTATTGCTGGAATGAAAGTATTTGATATCGTAATGGGTTTGACGGCAGGTGGTCCAAATAACTCCACTGAAATGCTGTCAACATACATGTATTCACAATCATTCAGATATAACAATGTGGGGATGGGAACAACCGTAGCCTGCATTATGGTACTGATAATGCTATTCATTATCGTTCCGTATATCTCATTTACCGCAAAAGAACAGTGAGCAAAGGAGAATACAACGATGGTATTAGCTGGAAAACAACAAAAACACTTATTTTTGGCTCTGTTCTATACGATTCTGCTTATCCTTGCACTGTTCTGGATTGCGCCGATGATCACCTTGGTTTTAACATCAATCAAAGGTAAAAAAGAATTCTACAGTGGTCTCAGCCTCTTTGCTCTACCAGAGCAGTTTGCTTGGAAGAACTTTTCCGAAGCATTGATTCGTGGTCGACTACTGACCTATATGAAAAATGATTTGATCATTTCTTGTTTGAAAGTCCCCCTTGGAATATTTATTGAAGCAATGGCTGCCTATGCGCTGACTCGTTTACGTCTAAAGCATGCTACAGGGATATTCATATTTTTCCTGGTTGGTATGATGCTTCCGTTCCAGATTGCATTGGTACCTATAAATGTAATTTATAACAAGTTGAACCTATTAAACACCTACTTTGGGCTGTTCTACGTGTATATCGGTTTTGGCATCTCCTATGGAATTTTAATTCTCCGTGGATTCTTTCGTGGCATTCCCAAGGAGATGGATGAAGCAGCAGTAGTAGAGGGTTGTTCTAAATGGCAAATCTTTTTAAGAATCATTCTCCCCATGGCAAAGCCTGCCATTGCAACCTTGGTCATTGTAGACTTTTTGGCTACATGGAACGAGTATCTCTTGGCTAGTGTCATTATTAATGACAATGCAAAAAAAACAGTTCCTGTTGGACTGATGACATTTGTTGGGGAGCATGGCACAGACTATGGATTGCTTTGTGCTGGTGTTTTAATCTCTGTCATCCCCGTATTGATAGTGTATCTGATCTTCCAACGACACTTTGTCGAGGGTATGTCAGGTGCGCTGAAAGCATAAAGAAAGGAGTCGTGCATGCAACGTTGTAGCTATGTTAAGAAAGTAGAGCGGTGGTCATTTATTGAAGTGACTATGAGTGGAGAGACAAAAGGGAATCCTTTTACCGATTATTCTATCTGGGGAACCTTCTCCAGTAAAAATGAAACCAAGCGAGTGTCTGGTTTCTATGATGGAGACGGTACCTATATCGTGCGATTTATGCCTTCATTTGCAGAAGCATATAACTTTATGATTGAAGGGACCTTTTCCTCGGAACAATTTGAAGGCTCTTTTGAGGTAACTCCTGCATCGAGAGAGAATCATGGTCCGGTTAAGGTAGCTAACACTTATCATTTTGCCTATGAAGATGGGACCACTTACTATCCAATTGGGACAACATGTTATGTGTGGGAGCTGCAAAATGAAGCTCTACAAAAACAAACCTTAGAGACTCTGAAAACAAGTGCCTTTAACAAAATTAGATTCTGTGTATTCCCAAAGCACTATGACTACAATCTTCATGAGCCAAGATCATATCCGTATGAGGGGACGCCTTGTGATAGTTCGGTACTCAATAGTGATAATTTTAATAATTACAATGGAAGAGCGGACGGGAATGAGTGGGACTTTTCACGGTTCAATGTTGAACATTTCCAACATATTGAAAAATCGATACTTGCTCTCCAAGAGATAGGTATTGAAGCAGATATCATCGTAATGCACCCCTATGACCGCTGGGGATTCAGTATGATGAGTGAAGAGCAGGATGATTTATATTGGAAATATGTGCTTGCTCGTTTTTCTGCTTTCAGAAACGTATGGTGGTCTCTTGCAAATGAATATGATCTTCTTTTTGAAAAGACACTTGAGGATTGGGAACGATACGCTTCCTTGATTTGTAACCTTGATCCATACAATCATCTGCGTTCTATTCACAACTGTAAGCCATTCTATGACCATACCAAGCCATGGATAACGCATTGTAGCATCCAAAGGCAAGATGTTTATAAATCTGCGGAGTATGTCGGTGATTGGCGTGAAAGGTTCCAGAAACCTGTCGTACTTGACGAAATTGGATATGAAGGCAATGTACAACATGGCTGGGGCAATCTAAGTGGCAAAGAGCTTGTGCGCCGATTCTGGGAGGCTGCATGTCGTGGTGGGTATGGTGGTCATGGGGAAACCTATTTAGATACTGAAAGAATTCTCTGGTGGTCACACGGAGGAGTCTTGAAGGGAGAAAGTCCTGCCCGAATTGCTTTCCTTACAGATATTATGAAAGCTGTCCCTTCTCTTGGTCTGAAACCCTATCAAATGGGGTGGGATGAGGTATGTGCCGTCTGTGATACCAAGGAAACCGAGATAAAAGCAGTTCAAGATTACTATCTCATTTACTACGGATTCAATAGACCTTCTTTCCGTGAGTTTCACTTCGATGACGAGACTGTAATGAACGTGGAGGTCATTGATACCTGGAACATGCAGATTGAAAAGCGAGGGGAATTTAAAGGAAAATTCAAGGTTGAACTTCCTGGTAGGGAGTACATGGCGATTCGTATTACAAAGGTATGAGGAGATTTCAGTGATTGGGAAGTATGAATCGATGTTGGAAAAGCTTACGTTGGAAGAGAAGGCCTCACTATGCTCAGGGGTGGATTTCTGGCATACCAAGCCGATCGAACGTTTAGGAATTCCTTCGATCATGGTAGCAGATGGACCACACGGTTTGCGTAAGCAAGTTGAACAGTCAGAGCAAGTATCGGTAACCGATTGCTTGCCTGCTACCTGCTTTCCTACTGGTTCCTGTTTAGCCTCATCTTGGGATACAGAATTGTTATATACTGTAGGATGTGCTCTCGGTGAAGAATGTAGATCAGCCCAAGTTTCTGTATTGCTAGGACCAGCCGTAAATATCAAGAGATTTCCTTTATGTGGAAGGAATTTTGAATATTACTCAGAGGATCCATTTCTTTCTTCTGCATTAGCTGCTTCATATATCAATGGGTTGCAGAGTAATGGTGTGGGTGCCTGTATCAAGCATTTCGCTGCAAACAATCAGGAGTTTCATCGATTTACTGTGGATGCACGGATAACTGAGAGAGCCTTGCGGGAAATATATCTGGCATCGTTTGAAAGGGCAGTCAAGCAAGCAAAGCCTTGGACTGTGATGAGTTCCTACAATAAGGTCAATGGTATCTATGCCTCAGAACATCCCTTTCTACTCAATGACATATTGAGAGAAGAGTGGGGATTCTCGGGTTTGGTAATGACGGATTGGGGTGCAAATCATGACAGAGTAGCTGGCATAGAGGTTGGTGAAGATCTTGAAATGCCAGGCAATGAAGGGCTTAATGATCAAAAGATTGTGCAAGCTGTTCAGAAAGGTCTATTGAATGAGAAAGATTTGGACCGTGTCGTAACGCGCATACTCCGTTTAGTCGATAGGGCATGTGAGAACCTCGATAAGGATGCCACGTATGATCTAGAAGCTCATCATCAGCTGGCAAAAGATGTTGCTTCCCAGTGTATGGTATTGCTGAAAAACCAAGAAGCAGTGCTCCCTTTGGACCCTACTAAACAAGTATTGGTTGTGGGTCCATTTGCGAAAAACCCTAGATACCAAGGGGGAGGAAGTTCCCACATTATTCCAACCGAATTGTCTGATGCTTTTTCTTCTATGCAACATTTGGGAAAGGTTTCATATATACAAGGATTCTCGATTGAATCTGAGATATGCGATGAAGCTTTGGAGCAAGAAGTTCTTGGAAAAAGTAAGCAGTCAGAAACTGTAGTAATTTTTGCAGGGCTCCCTGAAGAGTGGGAGTCTGAGGCTTATGACCGTGAACACCTAAGGTTGCCTGAAAACCAAAATGAACTGATCAGAAAGTTGGCTGCTGAGCATCCCAATATTGTTGTGGTATTGAGTAATGGTTCTCCTGTAGAGCTTCCTTGGGTTCATGAAGTAAAGGGAGTCCTTGAAGCTTATCTTGCAGGGCAGGCAGGTGGTGCAGCAGTTGCAGATATCCTGTATGGAATCGTGAGTCCCAGTGGTAAACTTGCTGAAACTTTCCCGCTTAGGGTTGAGGACACTCCATCTTATCTGGAGCCCCAGCGAAGTGGGGATACCGTTGTTTATGCGGAAGATGTCTTTGTCGGTTATCGTTATTATACTTCTAGAAAAATGCCTATATTATTTCCTTTCGGGTTCGGGCTTTCCTATACGAGATTCTCAATAGAAATGCTTTCATGTTCTCATTCAGCTTGTACTGAGCGAGATGTAGTAATAGTGCAGGTTCGAGTTATAAACTGTGGGGATTGTGACGGAAGGGAAGTGGTTCAGGTATACGTAACCCCTCCTAAAGGAAAAGTTTCCAAACCATGTCTACAGTTACGAGGATTCCAGAAAGTGTCTCTCAAACCGGGAGCATCTGAAATTATTACATTTGTCCTGGATGGAAAGGATTTCTCATATTTTGATGAAGAATTAAAACAATGGATAGTTGAGGAAGGAGAATATCTTATTAGGATTGGAAACAGTTCAGATAATCTATCGGTGTCGCATAAGATTTCTATGCACCAAAGTTCTGAGAATATTGCGTTATTCACCCTGAACTCAATGGTTTCACAATTACTTACCCATCCCAAAGCTAAAGCCCTTTTACAACCTGCATTTGATTTACTTCCCTTCGATTTGACGGGAGAAAGTGGGAAAATGATGTGGGAAATGGTTAAAGCAATGCCTGTTCGACATTTAGTGACTTGGTCTAATGGAAAGTTCTCAGATTCAATGGCAGAAGAGTTGCTTAAAGCATTGAATACAAGAGTATGAAATTATCTGATGTAATAAGGAGTGACTGATGCGCTATACCAAATATGCTTTTCGAGTTCCAGAAGAGAAAATTATTAGGGTAATTACCAATACCGATGCAAAAAATGAGGCTGATGACCAGTTTGCAATAGTGCATGCTGCATTAAGTCCAAAATTTGAGAATGTAGGCTTTATTAGTGCACACTACGGGGTCGATCGGCACACAGACAGTATGGAGCGAGGTTATGAGGAACTAAAACGTGTGTTCGATAAGATGCAGATTGATCATACCGATCTTATCTTTCGTGGTGCCTCTTGTCCAATGCAGACCAAGGAAGAGATTATCCCGAGTGAAGGAGCTTCTCTTATTATCGAAGAAGCAATGAAAGATGATCCTAGACCACTCTATGTATTGTTTTTAGGTCCAATTACTGATTTGGCAAGTGCATATCTCCAGGAACCTAGGATTGCAAATCGTTTGACTGCTATTTGGATTGGAGGTGCCAAGTATCCAGCTGGTGGTCCTGAATTTAATCTAAAGAATGATATCCATGCAGCAAATGTAATCTTTGCATCCCAGATTCCTGTTTGGCAGATACCCCAGAATGTATTTGAACGTGCTGTTGTATCATTGGCAGAGTTGGAACAGAAAGTGTATTGGAAAGGTGAGATTGGTAGATACTTGTTTGAACAACTCAACGAATACGCTCAGGAGCCAGAGGCAAGAAATAATTCGTTCAGAAGTGGTGAGTCCTGGGTTCTGGGAGACTCTCCTACAATTGGAGTGCTACTGTATGAGGATCGTTTTGAGTATGACTGGGTACCTGCACCCTTATTTGGATCTGATATGCAGTACATCCATACACCTTTAAACAGACCGATTAGAGTATATAGGCGTATTGATTCTAGACTTATTCTCGAGGATTTTTTTGCAAAAATCGCTTTATTTGCTGAAGCCTCGAAATAATTCTTATTTTTACGTACATCATGCGCTCCTATTTTAAGGAGCGTATGTGCTATATATATCAAGATCCTTACAACTCAATCATCACCTTCACTACATCCTGATGCCCCTCGGCTGCATACTCGTAGGCTTCCACTGCCTTTTCAAAGGGAAATACTTTGGAGATCAGGGGGTTTACATCAATAGAACCATTTGCCACCAAGGCTACTGCCCTGTCAAAAGTGTTCGTGTAGCGAAAGAGCGTCTCAATACGGAGTCCACGAACCTGCAGTAAAGCAACATCAAGAGGAACAGTTCCGTTCATCATACCTACCAGTACCACTGTAGCACCGCGTTTGGCGCATCGGAAGAAAGATGGATAGACCCTTGGGCTGCCTGAGGCTTCAAAGAGGCGATCTACCCCTTCATTGTTTGTTTCAGCCATGATGGTTGTCTGTAGATCCTGGTTTGCCACATTGATGGGGATGATATTCTTATAGGAAGCTGCAATGGCTAGCTTCTCCTCTTTTACATCGCTGATGAATACCTTGGAGCATCCGGCAGCAAGGCAGGAGATCGCAACCATAATGCCAATGGTCCCAGCACCTACCACCAGGGCAGTGTCCCCTGGAGTTACCTGGGCCTTCTTTGCTGCCTCAATACCTGTTGCCAAAGGTTCCATCATGGCACCCTCCTGTACGCTCACTCCTTTGGGTAACTTGAAACAGAAACGGGAGGGATGTACGACCTGCTCACGCAAGCAGCCATGGATGGGCGGGGTAGCCCAGAAAGAGATATCCGGGTCGAGGTGATAGTTGCCTTCCAATACTTGTTTCGCTTGAAGGTTGGGAACACCGGGTTCCATACAGACCAAGTCTCCTATTTCTAGGTTTGTTACTTGCTCACCCTTGGCAACCACGACACCTGCAGCCTCGTGGCCGAGTATCATCGGTTCCTTGACGACGAAATCCCCGATGGCTCCTTCTGTGTAGTAGTGGACGTCACTACCACAAATGCCGCATGCTTTAACATCAACGGTTACATCATAGGGGCCCATGTGCTCTACAATGGGATAATCACGTACGCTCAGTCGTCCTTTTTCTTCCAGTACCAGTGCTTTCATTGTCTGCTTCTCCTCATTACTATTCTAAGTCATTGTGGTAAGCATGCAACCTGGAATCTGTGTTATTTTAGGTACGAGCCTAGAAATTCATCATTGCCCAGCGTCCGATTGTCTCAAATCCAAGTCTGTGATACATGGCGCCTGCTGCAGGGTTATCATAGAAAAGGCAGAGGAATGAGAGCCCTCTCTGGAATCCCTGTTCACAGAGATGATTCATCACCATGGAGGCATAGCCTCTCTGGCGATAGGCTGGGTGTGTAGCCACCCCAATGATCATGGCTCCACTACTTGTAGTGGCAGTAGTATAGGCTGTGCATACCAACATGCCATCTTTGAAAATCCCATACCCTTCACAGCCTTTCTCATAATTCTCCCTTGTTTGCCTGATCTTCTCTTCCTCATGCTCGATGTATGGCTTTGAAAATTCGTCTATCACCTTGTAGAGGTCTACAATGTCTTGACAGTGGCTTGGATCAAGTTTGAGTATTTCTTCCGTTCCGGTTTTGATCTTCTTGAATGTATCTCTTTTTAAACGACATAAATATGTGCCTTGAAAGGGAATGGTGGGGTAGTAAGGAGCCAATTGCTCGAGAATAGTTTCCTTTGCACTAATGCATTGGATCTCTTGGTCTTGCAAGAAATCAGCCACAGCTTTTGCATCAAACTGATCCTTGTTGCTGGAGATGATAAAATTGGAGTAGTACCTGAGCAACAGGCAATCCCAATCCTCACCAAAAGCCCAGAGAGAAACAGTTTCTGTTTCCAATCCGTACTGTTCGATGTCTCCTTCAATGAAGAGATTCATCTCTTTCTCTTCTGCTATGTAGGTACGTATCGCAGGTATGTCCTTGTTTGTTAACTGTATTGGAGTGTACATGTCAGTACTATAGAAGTAGGGAAATTTGGTTTCAATACATATGTATGGCACTTTCCCTAGAATAAGATCCAAATCTTCCAGAATTATCATTTGACCTCGGACTATAAGCCCTCTATGATTAACAACGTTGGGGGAGCTTCATTGCCATTGTGCGAAGTCAACTTCTCCCCCTATTCTTTTTCCCCGGAGGTTCTCTATGGACTTCTTGCTGGAAGGACTTCTTAACACCACGTGGAAGCAACTGGTAATGTTTGGTGTGGGAGGTCTTCTTATCTATCTTGCGATTGCGAAGAAACTTGAGCCCTCGCTCTTGCTTCCCATGGGCTTTGGTGCCATCCTGGTCAACTTGCCGTTCTCTGGAGCCATCACGCAGATGATGGAAGGAATCGGGGAGGTACCGGGTATTCTTGACTGGCTTTTTGAGCTGGGTATAGAGTCGGCAGAGGCATTGCCCCTGCTGCTGTTCATCGGAATTGGGGCGATGATCGACTTCGGTCCACTCCTGGCCAATCCAAAGTTGATCCTTTTTGGTGCAGCTGCCCAGTGGGGTATCTTTGCCACCATCAGCGTGGCTACCTTGCTTGGATTCAACCTTATAGATGCGGCCTCAATTGGTATCATAGGGGCTGCTGATGGCCCAACATCAATCCTGGTATCACAGGTTCTTGGGAGCAAGTATGTAGGCCCGATTGCTATTGCGGCGTATTCATATATGGCCTTGGTACCGATCATTCAGCCGTTTGCCATCAAGCTGGTCACCACAAAAAAAGAGCGGATGATCAAGATGCCGTACAATCCCCGCTCAGTAACGAAGCGGGCAAAGATTCTCTTTCCGATCATCGTTACCGTGGTAGCTGGCTATGTAGCTCCTGCTTCTGTTTCCTTGGTAGGGATGCTGATGTTTGGTAACCTGATCAGGGAGTGTACCGTCCTGGATACGCTCTCTACGGCAGCCCAAACGGTCCTGGTCAACCTGATTACGCTGTTGCTCGGTATCACGATTGCATCCACGATGAAAGCGGAAGCGTTTGTTACCATCCAGACCATTATGATCATGGGCCTTGGTTTGCTTGCCTTCATTTTTGATACCATTGCAGGGGTTGTCTTTGCCAAGGTCTTAAATTTGTTCGTAAAGCAGAAGGTCAACCCGATGGTTGGAGCGGCCGGTATTTCTGCCTTCCCCATGTCGGCAAGGGTCATCCAACGGCTCGGCCAGCAAGCAGATCCACAGAACCATCTCTTGATGCATGCGGTTGGGGCAAATGTCGCAGGGCAGATTGCTTCAGTCATCGCCGGCGGTGTCATCCTGGGTTTGGTCCCAGGATTGTTGTAGGAGGAGGCATATGCAGTCAATCTTTTCAAAATCCCTGACATTGATGGGACAAGGAATGCTGGCCATCTTTGTGGTCATCTTGATCATATTCCTGGTTCTGCTTTTCCTTGGTAAACATAAACAGAAACCTGAGTGAATCTCATTTATTCTCCTTCGTTTTCTTTAGGGTCTTTGGAGATTTCTAGAAAGTTTTTGATCCCATCGATGGTGGCCTGCAGGTGCTCTTCCATGAGCTGCTCGCAGGTCGCTTTATCGTGAACACGAAGTGCAGCTAGAAGGAGGCGGTGGTATCTAATACCAATCGCGCATCCAAGAAGGCTTACAATGGTGTCCATCGTGTTGGAAAGTACTTCCTCGATGCCTTGGTTGGCCTGAATGAGAATCTCATTCTTTGATGATTCAGCAATTTTCCTGTGGAAGAGATAGTCAGCCTGTGAGAACTTCTTGATGTCATCATGATGAACGAGCATCATATTGAAAATCTCTTCCAAAGCGATGAGGTCATCCTCTGTAATATGCTGTACCGCTAGTCCGATGGTTCCTTTTTCAACCACCATGCGGTACTCCAGAACTTTAACGATGTCTGTTTGGAGGTCGGAAGTCTGAAATGGGTTTAGGACTGACACAGCCCCTCGTATATGGGTGCGTATTACAATCGTCCTCCCTCCCTGGTGGGTCTGTACCAATCCGACAGCTTCAAGTTGCTGGATGGCTGCGCGGATGGTGACCCTACTCACATTATATTCATTACAGAGTTGGTTTTCCGAAGGGAACTTACTTCCTACCTCCCAGGTCCCTGCCTCAATTCTATTCTTTAATTTCTCAAATATTTGTACCCGTAACGACTGTCCTTTACTGTCCCTATCACTCATTTTCCCTACCTCTCTTTTAACTTATAATACAAGTTTTACGGGTATGATGCAAGTAAAATTTATCGATAAATATAAAATTAATGATTGGAAAAATTGTCATAAATGATACATATATAAGGAAATATATACAAATATGAAAAAAAGTAAAAATTTTCCTTTACAGATGCATTTTTCACTTGTAAGATAAGTTTATTGCTTAAGTCCTAAAAGGAGAATGTAACGTTATGAAAAAAATGATGACTGTTCTTGCGCTCGTCATGATTGTTTCCTTCTTGTTCATCGGTTGTGAAAAGAAGGCAACTGCTGCTGCCAGCACTGCAGGAACAATGCCTGCCGCTAGTGCTGCTCAGACCTCTTCTTCCACTGCAGCTGCAGAAGCTCCTGCTACTGAAGAAAAAATTGCGGTGTCTGTAAAAGAAGAAGTTCGCACAGTAGATCCAGACTACACGATTCGCTTTGCTTACTATGATGCAGCCACCTGGCCAAACATCTCGAAGACCCCGCTCCCAGAGCATGCCTATGGTTTGGTCTTCAAGAGCATCGTTGAGTCAAACTCGAATGGTAAGGTCGCAGTTGAGCTCTATCCAGGTAATGCACTTGGTGACACCAAGGCAACCATGGAAATGGCAATGAGCGGTGGTATTGAGATGGTAACCACTACTGGAACTATCTCTTCCCTGATGCCTGAGACTCAGGTTATCTTCCTCCCATACGTGTTCAAGAGTGATGAGATTGCATGGGACTTCTTTGACACCAGTGATCTCTGGAAAGAGATGACAGCTGAGCTTGAAGAGATCAGTGGACTCAAGATGCTCTCTGTTGGACAGAATGGTACTCGCCACTTCACCAACAACGTACGTCCTATTCGTACTCCTGCTGACATGAAGGGTTTGAAGTTCCGCGTTATGCAGAGCCCCATCTACGTGAAGATGGTTGAGGCCATGGGCGCTGCAGCAACTCCTCTTGCTTCCGGCGAGATCTACACCGCTTGTCAAACCGGTGTTGTTGATGGACAGGAGAACCCTATCTGGAACATTGCAGCCAACAAGTGGAATGAAGTGCAGAAGTACATCACCCTTGATGGCCACACCTGGAGTGAGAACTTTGTCTTGATCAACTCCGATTTCTGGAACTCCCTGCCAGCTGAGTATCAGCACATCATCGAGATTGCTGCATATCATGCACAGACTGCAGACCGTGCATCTGAGGCCCTTGCTTCCCGCGTTCTCGACTTTGAAGCAGTCAAGAACACCATGGAAGTATATGTTCCTACAGCCGAAGAGCTTGAGCTTTTCAAGGAAGCAGCGGCTCCTACCTATGACTGGCTCAGAGGTGAGGTTGGCGATGAGATCGTCGATGAGTTCCTCGCAGAAGTGAAGAAGTCTGAAGCCAAGTTTGGTTGGTAAGAAGATAATTAATTGAGTATTGACGATCGTCTCATACGAGGCGGTCGTCAACTATGTGAGGTTCAAAGTGGTTAAAGTACTGGATAGGATCAGTTGGGTCCTTGGAAAAATTGCAACCTATATAGCGACTGCTATCTTAATTGGTGTATTTTTCATTATCACCCTTGGTGTTATTGCTAGGTTCACCAGCCTGCGTTTTTCTTGGACTGAAGAGTTGGCAAGATGGGGTTTGGTTAGCCTTACCTACATCGGGGCAAGTGCCGCATTGAGAAATAAGCAGCATTCAGGTGTCAATATCATTGTCACCATACTTCCTGCCAAGATTGCCAAGGTTGTGGCTGTCGTGGCCTATCTCGTGCTTATGTTCTCAGTCGTTTATTTCTTTATGAACAGTTATGAGGCTGCCATGAAAGCAGTCCGTATCCGTGGAGACATTCTTCCTTTCTCCATGAAGTATGTGAAAATGATGATCCCTGCCTCCTTCTTTATGATGTTTTTTCATCTGGCTTGGGGATTAGGTGACTTGCTTACCAGCAAAGGCATTGCTGGAAAGACAATCGGAAGTTAAGGGGAGAGGAATCTATGGGTATTATCGCAGTTGTTTTTATACTTGCATTGGCTATAGGCATCCCCATTGCATTTGTTTTGGGCGTATCCAGCCTGTATTACTTTTTGTTTCTTGGAAACATCCCTCTGAGCATGATCGGCCAGAAGATGTACAGTGGCATTGATAACTATATTTTGCTTGCCATCCCGTTCTTCATTCTCGCAGGAGAGTTGATGAACCGTTCCAAGATTACCGATGCCTTGATCAGCTTTTCCAATATTCTGGTTGGACGGATTCCTGGTGCACTCGCACAGGTGAATATTGTGGCAAGCGTATTCTTCGCCGGTATTACCGGAAGTGGTGTTGCAGATACTGCAGCTCTTGGTTCTATCCTGATTCCTGCGATGGAAAAAGAGGGATATACACCAGCTTATGCGACTGCGGTAACCGTTGCCTCTTCGGTTATTGGTCCCATCATCCCTCCCAGTGTGGTAATGGTCATTTACTCCATGGCTACCGGTGAGTCAGTTGGTGCATTGTTTGCAGCAGGCTATCTGCCTGGCATCCTGGTTGCATTCTCGCTGATGGTTCTTTCTTACTACTATGCAAAGAAGCATAACCATCCTCGAAGAACAAATAAGATCCCGATGAAGGAAGTAGTCTATACACTGAAAGAGTCCATTATTGGACTGATGTGCCCAGCAATCTTGGTCATCGGTATCTTCAGTGGATACTTCACCCCAACCGAAGCTGCTGTTATTGCTTGTCTGTATGCAATTATTGCAGGGCTCTTCTTGCTCAAGACGATGAGTTTGAAGGAAGTCTTTGACAGCTTCCTCAGCGCAGCGGTTACCTCTTCAGTAACGTTGCTTGTTATCGCATTGGCAAACCTCTTTGGTCAGGTTCTTGCAATCGAAAGAATCCCCAGCTTGATTGCAAATTTCATGCTGAATCTTACTTCAAACAAGATTATTTTCCTCTTGATGGTCAACCTGTTCTTGTTGTTCATGGGTATGATTATGGATCCGGGTGCAAGTGTCTTGATTCTGGCACCAATCTTCCTACCCATTGCATTGACCTATGGAATTCAGCCATTGCACTTTGCAATTGTGATGTTGGTCAACCTCAACTTCGGCCTTATTACGCCTCCGGTAGGTACTTGTCTCTATGCAGCGGCGCCGATTGCCAAGCTGAGTATTGAGAAGATCTCCAAGGCAGTATTACCGTTCATTGGAGTTGAATTGATTGCACTGATGTTCCTGACATACATTCCGGAGCTGACTTTGATCGTTCCACGTCTGCTTGGGTACATTTATTAAGAGATTGAGAAGAAGGGTTGTTGTATGAAAGCATTATATTACGTTGGTGAGAAAGAGATGGAGCTGAGGGAAATTCCCACCCCTGCTCCCAATGAGAATGAGTATCTGATCCAGGTCAAGTCAAACGGAATCTGTGGTTCTGACTTTGAAGGATATATGGGAAAGACCGGCAGACGAACTCCTCCCATGATCATGGGGCATGAGTTCAGTGGTGTGGTTGCCCAGGCTCCGAAGGGTGGTAAATTTCAGGAAGGGCAGAAAGTGGTTGTCTTCCCGAAGCCCTACTGCGGTGTTTGTGAATTCTGCAAGAAGGGTATGGTGAACGTTTGCCCTGAAGGTATCTGCATGGGAGTGCTCGATGTCGATGGTTCCATGTGTGAATATGTAACCATCGAGGAAAAATACCTTCTTCCATTTGATGGTATCAGCTTCAGCGAAGCTGCCTTCACAGAACCATTGGCAGTTGCATATCGCTCGGTCTACAAGATTAGCGATGATGAACTTGCAGAGGCTGATTACACCCTGATTATCGGGGCTGGTACCATTGGCCTGATGGCTCTTGCTCTACTGAAATATCGTGGTGCGAAGAATGTCATCGTCAGTGATGCTACTGATTTCCGCCTTGGAATCGCCAAGGAACTGGGAGCCGATTATCTTGTGAATCCCCGAACCCAGGATTTCCTTGCAGAGATTACAGCCATTACCTCCGGTAAGATGATCGATTTCTCCATCGAGGCGGTGGGAATTGCTCCAACCGCAAAGAACTCACTTGAGTGCTTGAAGATTGGTGGAACTGCAATCTGGATTGGAAACGCCCAGAAGATCATTGAAGTTAATATGCAGAACATTGTGACCAAGGAATTGAAAATTAAGGGTAACTATGTATATGACCTCGATGGCTTTGCAGATAGCCTTAGGCTGTTGAGTGAAAGAAAAATCAACATCAAACCGCTCATCACCCATAGCTATAAGCTGGAAGATGGTGTGCAGGCCTTCAAGGATTTGGAAAACAATCGTGAAGGCAAGATGCTGAAGGTAATGTTGGAAAGTTAGGATGATATGGGTAACAGATAGTGTCTCCTGATACTGCTGTTGCCGATGATCTATACCGCTTCAACAAGGTAATTTGTTGAAGAATGTGTTGAGATTGCTAAGGAGAGAGAAGATGAACTATTCTCAAGAATTGGTGAAGGAACTGCAGCTGAAGGCGATCCAGGTAAGGGCAAACATCCTGGAGATGATCCCCCCTGGGAAGGTGGGGCACCTTGGCGGGAGCAGCTCGATAGCGGATGTGATGGCGGCCCTGTACTTCCACACGATGAAGGTGAACGAGGACGACCCGAAGGACCCCGGCCGTGACCGGCTGATCATGAGCAAGGGGCACGCGGTGCTGGTGCAGTATGCCTGCCTTGCGGAGCTGGGGTACTTCGAGCGCGGCGAGCTGGGCAAGGTGAAGACCTTCGAGGGCATCCTGCAGGGACACCCGGACATGGACAAGACCCCGGGCATCGAGGCGGTGACCGGGAGCCTCGGGCAGGGGCTGTCGGTATCCCTGGGTGTCGCCCTGGGCCTTACGCTGGATAAGAGCGAGAGCCGCGTCTACACCATCCTGGGGGACGGCGAGCTAGCCGAGGGCCAGGTGTGGGAGGCCGTGATGGCAGCGGCAGTATACAAGGCAAGCAACCTGACGGCGATCGTGGACTGGAACGGCGTGCAGGCGACCAGCACGACCGCCGAGATCTTCCCGATCGAGAACCTGGTGGAGAAGTGGAAGGCCTTCGGGTGGAACGTGATCGAGATCGACGGGCACGACATGGAGCAGGTCCTGGGGGCCCTTGATGCTGCAAGGGCATACAAGGAAGGCCCGACCGCGATCATGGCACACACCGTCAAGGGCAAGTGCTTCCCGTTTGCAGAAGGGAAAGCGAAGTACCACAACGCATCCATGAATGAGGAAGAGTACAAGATAGCATGGCAGTGCATAGACAACATGAGGAAGGAGGTAGAGGCATGAGGACGACAGACAGCCTGAGGACAACCTACGGCGAGACATTGGTCGAGCTGGGAAAGGACAACAAGGATATCGTGATGCTGGAAGCCGACCTGGGCAACTCCACGATGAGCAAGCTGTTCGCAGCCGAGTACCCCGAGCGCTACTTCCAGATGGGGATCGCCGAGCAGAACATGGCGTCGGTCTCCGCAGGACTCTCCCTGACTGGGAAGATCCCGTTCATGAACTCGTTTGCGGTCTTCGCATCAGGCCGAGCCTACGACCAGATCCGCTCCTCGGTGACAATTGCGAACCTGAATGTGAAGATCTGCGGTTCCAGTGCAGGACTCTCCGACTACGGCGACGGCAAGACGCACCAGAGCATCGACGACATCGCACTGATGCAGGTGCTGCCGCACATGACCGTGCTCAGCCCCTGTGATGCGGTGGAGACCGAGAAGATGGTCAGGGCGATGGTGGAACAGAAGGGACCGATGTACCTGCGCATCAACCGAAACGACCTGCCTATCGTAACTGACCCCGCCGAGGAGTACCACATCGGCAAGATGACCCAGATGGTCGACGGAGGGGACGTGGTGATCTTCGCAACCGGGGTGATGGTGCAGCAGTCCATGGAGGCAGCAAAGATCCTGGAAAAGGAAGGCATCTCCGCAAGGGTGGTGAACGTTTCGACGATCAAGCCGCTGGACACCGAGGCCCTGCTCGGCTTCTGCGAGGGCGTGAAAGGCGTCGTTACTGCTGAGGAGCACAACGTCATCGGGGGGCTTGGCAGCGTGGTGTGCCAGGCGCTGAGCAAGAGCCGCCTGCCCATCGAGATGCTGGGAGTGGGTGACCGCTACGGCACCAGTGCGGAGAACTACGAGATCCTGCTCAGGCACTACGGCCTTGAGGCGGAGGATGTCGCGAAGAAGGCCAGGGCGGTCCTGGCCGGCAAGTAAGGAGCAAAGAGATGAAGATAGGATTCATAGGACTCGGGATCATGGGCAAGCCCATGGCGAAGAACCTGATCAAGGCCGGCTACAGCCTGGTCGTGAACGATATCAACAAGGAAGCGGTCGCCGAGCTGGTCGCTTCCGGGGCCGCAGAGGCAGCGAGCGCAAAGGAAGTGGCATCACAGAGCGATGTGGTGGTCACGATGCTGCCCAACTCCCCCCATGTGCAGACGGTGGTACTTGGAGAGGGTGGAGTGATTGAAGGCGCCAAGGAAGGCCTGGTGGTGGTGGACATGAGCTCCATCAGCCCGATCGTGAGCCGGGAGGTGGCGGCCGAGCTGGCGAAGAAGGGAGTGGTCATGCTTGACGCCCCCGTCTCCGGCGGGGAGCCGAAGGCGATCGACGGTACGCTTGCGATCATGGTCGGCGGACCGGAGGAGACCTTCAAACAGGTCGAGCCGATCCTGCAGGTGATGGGCGGGAGTGTGACCCTGGTCGGGGAGATCGGCAGCGGGAACACGACCAAGCTGGCGAACCAGATCATGGTGGCGGCGAACATCGCGGGGATGAGCGAGGCACTGGTGCTTGCAACCAAGGCCGACGTGGACCCCGAGAAGGTGTTCAAGGCGATCCGTGGGGGACTTGCCGGCAGCACGGTCCTCGATGCGAAGGCGCCCCTGGTGCTGGACGGGAACTTCAAGCCCGGGTTCCGCATCGACCTGCACATCAAGGACCTGCAGAACGCGCTTGACACCGCAGCAACGGTGAAGACCCCGACCCCTCTCTCGGACTCGATCATCGAGATGATGAGGTCCCTCTCCTCAGACGGCAAGGGATCTGACGACCACGGCGGGCTTGTCCAGTGGTACGAGAAGGAAGCGGGCATTGAGGTTCGTAAGTAATCGAATCTTGATCATATAACTGAGAGCCAGGTCCCGACTGTAGGGAACTGGCTCCATTTATTTGCCCAATCTCTTCAAGACTTGTATTAACGGTAAAACGACGGGACAGATGATGATAGTATGTGAAGAAAATTATAACTATCTGCATACTGCAGTAACACTTTGCAACAAGTCAATCAATTAAAAATTATCGATAAATATATACTATGAAGTGAATTTGTATAAGAATTTAGTTGACAACTCATACTTGTATGATAACCTATCAGTGGTACTGACTTGGAGGGGAGTTTTTGATGCCGCAACAAAATTCAATGAAGATTGTGAGACAAGAGAAGATCTCCAACCAAGTGTATGAACAGTTACTTGCCCAGATCAAGAGCAATAAATGGAAGGAGGGTGCAAAACTCCCTTCCGAAAATGAAATGAGGCAAGAATTTGGAGTGAGCCGCATCAGCATTCGTGAGGCGATGCAGAAGCTCAAGGCCTTGGGAATCGTAGAGACACGCCACGGGGAAGGGTCCTTCATCAGAAGGGTGACCAGTGAAAATTACCGTGACATGTTGTTTCCCATGTTCATGATTGATAAGAACTCCTTGCAGGAGATTCTTGAGTACAGGATGGTAATGGAAGTAGGGGCAACAGAGATAGCCGCTACGAGAATCACGAAAGAGGAATGTGACGCACTTGAGGCGATTGTTGTTCGAATGGAGCAGAATACCACTGATATAAAGGTTTTTGCCCATGATGATATCCAGTTCCATATGGCTATCGCAAAAGCAACGAAGAACAACATGCTGATCAATGTGGCTCTTTTCATGCAGGATCTGATGAATGCAAGCATGGAGTCCATTGTCACTCATTTGGGTATGCATGACGGTCGATACTATCACCGGGTCATCCTCGAAGCATTAAGGGTACATAATAGGGAAGAGGCAGCCAGGCTGATGCGAGAGCATGTGGCCAAGACTGTGGACCGGATTTCAGAATTAGCTGAGCTGTAGTTTTTTAACAGATGAAGCTGATGAGTAAGTCACTTTGTATGAGTCATCTAACTTATAGGACGTCATACAACTTATGAGTAATTTTATGGCTTATGCCATAAAAAAATAAAAGGAGAGTTTTGTATGAAGAAAAACAGAATTCTTGTTATCCTTCTGGTACTGTTGGTTGCGACTTCACTGTTCGCAGAAGGTCAGAAAGAGGCCGCAAGCACCAAGCTTTGGCCGAAGACACAGCCGGTAGTATATGTCGGCTTCGGAGCCGGTGGTGGTACTGATACCGCTGTTCGTCCGGTTATCGCAAAGATGGAAGAGTATCTTGGGGAAACCATCAATGTGGTCAACCAGGAAGGTGCTGCATCTGCAGTTGCTGCAAATACTGTAATGTACAGCAAGAAGCATGATGGTTACAGCCTGTTTGCCACCGGTAGTGGTCCGATCTCTGGATTCCGCGTAATGGGAACCAGTGATACCTATTGGGCTGACTGGGCTTCCTTCCACCCCTACATGGGTGCAGCTGCTCTTGTTGTTGCTGCAGATTCTGACATCCAGACATATGCTGATGCAGTGGCTTACCTCAATAGCGGCAAGCAGAACATGGCAATCAGCGGATTTGGTGTTGGTCCCCACGTTCTCTTCGAGGCTATCCGTGAAATTGGTGGTATCAATGCTCCCAACTACATGACCGCTGGATCCTGCCGCCAGGCTGGTATCAATGTCATCGCAGGTGATGCAGAGATTGCCATGGGTACCTTCTCCTCCTTGATCGACTTCATCAAGGCTGGACAGCTTCGTGCCCTCGCCATCACTGATACCAATGACTACACTGACTTCGGACTCAACATTCCCTCCATCATGAAGGTGCAGGACAATGCAGAGAACATCCCCTTGCTCAGTGAGACTTGGCCTCTCTTGATCCCACGTGATGTCCCTCAGAACATTCTTGATGGTCTGACAGAGGCATTCTACTGGGCAGTAGAGCAGCCAGAGATTGTTAACTATGCAAGAGAGCAGGGCCTGGTCCTTGCTGGGTATGCTGGAGAAGATGCTGACAAGTTCCTTGCCATCCAGGAAGCTGGATATGCTTGGACCTTGGACAACGTTGGTTCCACCGTCAAGAGTCCAGCTGAGTTTGGTATTCCCAAGCTTGCAGACTTTGACTGGGATGTGGCTAAGCAGAACATCAAATAATATGTCTTGTTTCGGGGGATGGGATTCCCATCTCCCGAAATTATTAGGAAAAGGATAGTTGCATGAGCCAAATTAAGAAAACAACTGCTTCCGATCTCATCATGGGTATAATCCTGTTGGTATTCGGAGTCTATCTTATTGTTGAGTCCCTTGGTATGAAGGTGTTCAACAGTTTTCTCGATGCACCAGGATTCTTCCCATTCATTCTGGGAATCATATTCTGTCTGTTCGGAATCGTTATGTTGATTGGAGCAATTCGAGGGGGAAGTGTAGCAGCGACAAAAAGCACATTTCGAAAGGACAGCCTTATTGCGTTGTTCCTCAGCCCAGAATCAAAACGCGTAGTCATTCTCTCATTCTTTATGGTGGTCTATATCTATGGCTTGATAGGTAGAATTCATTTTGCAATAGCCACCTTCCTCTATCTGGTTGTTACCTTCTGGTATCTGAAATCTACAACCTGGTTGAAGAATATCATTATTTCAGTCCTTTCAGCGTTACTGATCAGTGCTATTTTCCAGTATGTCTTTAAAATTCCTCTACCATAGAGGTGGGAGCACCTATGTTTGAAGCATTTGCACAGCAATTTGCCCTGTTCGGGTCCGCAGCAGCACAGGCGTTCGGATTTCCACAGGTATTCGTTACAATGATTGCAACCGTGGCCGGTATCGTGGTTGGAGCAGTTCCAGGACTGACCGCTACCATGGCCCTCGCCCTGCTGATCAACCTAACCTACTCAATGCAGCTTGCTACTGCCGTAGCCTTCCTCCTCGGAGTCTACGTTGGAGCTGTTATGGGTGGTTGTTATTCAGCGATTATGATCAACATCCCTGGAACACCATCAGCGGCGGCAACCGCCTTGGATGGATTTGTCCTTGCCAAGAAAGGGCATGGTGGACAAGCAATTGGAGTTGGTATTGTAGCCTCCTTTGTAGGTACTCTGATTTCAATTCTTCTATTGATCTTCCTGACCCCATTTCTCTATAAGATCGCCCTGAAGTTCGGTCAGTGGGAGTACTTCCTTATCTCCGTTTTCGGTATCATGATCTGCGGAAACCTCTCTACGCAGAGTACTCCTCTCAAGGGTTGGATAGTAGGATTCCTAGGATTCTTTACCGCTATGATCGGCTTGGATGCCGTCTATGCGTTCCCGCGGTTTACCTATGGCAGCTATGACTTGATGGGTGGAATCTCCCTGATCCCTGCCTTGATTGGTGTATTTGGCATCTCTGAGATTCTAACTGTCTTGCAGGAAGATATTCCCTATTCAATTGAGAGCCAGCTAGGAAAAGTGCTTCCCGATAAGAGTATGGTCAAGGATGTTCTTTCCACAGCTGTCCGCTCCGGCTTTATCGGAAGCGGTATCGGGGCAGTCCCTGGTGCTGGTGAAGATATTGCAGCCTGGGTCAGTTACGATGTTGGAAAGCGACGCAGTAAGCATGGACATCTTTTCGGGAAAGGTAGTTATGAAGGCCTCGCATCAGCTGAGACAGCAAACAATGCCTGTATTGGCGGTGCCATGATTCCCCTGCTTACCCTTGCTGTTCCCGGATCTCCTCCAGCGGCAATGTTCCTTGCAGCCATCTGGCTTCATGGTATCAAGCCGGGTCCAATGCTCGCACTTGAGTCCCCGGATTTCCTCTACCTGACTGCAGTGACGCTCTTGATCGCAACCGCATCAATGTTGGTATTCGGTCTATTGCTCACCAAACCAATGGTTAAGATCCTGAAGATAAACCGGAAGATCTTGATGCCGATCATTGTTCCTCTTACGGTCATCGGAGCGTATGCCGGAAACGTGAACATCTTTGACATCCATGTCATGTTCATCTTTGGTATCCTTGGATATATCCTGCGCAAGCTCAACTATCCGATGGCACCTCTGGTACTGGGAATCATTCTTGGACCTACGGCTGACATCAGCTTCCGCCAAGCCCTTATGCAGGGACAGGGTTCAATCATCCCATTGCTGGGTCGTCCTGTCGGAATCATCTTGATGCTCGCAATTGTCTGGATTTTTGTCAGTGGTGTAAAAAACAGCCGCTTGCAAAAGAAAACCAGCGCTAGCGAACCACAATAAAGGAAGTTAATCGTGAATGTGAAAGATAAAGTCATCCTGGTCACCGGCGGAGCCGGTGGCCTGGGAGCGGTCATGGTGGAGTTGCTCTGTAAAAATGGAGCAAAGCTGTACATCCTCGACCTCGATGAGAAGAAAGGGATGGAGTTGGAAGCAGAACTCGTTAAGAGCTCCTATTATGCAAGCTTCATCCAGATGGATCTGACTAGTGAAGAAGCTTGGAAACAGGCCATCGATACAGTAGTGGTAAAAGAGGGCAGGATTGATGTCCTGGTGAACAACGCCGGGATCAACATCAGAAAGCCCATCGAGGAGATGGTCATCAGCGAATTCAACACCATGATGCTCGTCAATGTTGGTTCAGTATTCCTCGGCACCAAGTACGTGATTCCTGTCATGCGAAAGCAGGGTGGTGGGGCAATTATCAACACCTCCTCTGTATGTGGTTTGATCGGTCACCGCTTTACCCCAGAGGCATATACCACCACCAAGGGTGCGGTTACTCTTTTGACCAAATCCATTGCCAGTAGATACGGAAGCGAGAACATCCGGTGTAACTCAATTCACCCCAGCACAGTCGATACTCCTCTTGTACAGCAGATGTTCAAAGATCCTGTAAAGAAACAACAACGGTTTGACGAGGTCCCCTTAGGGCGTCTTGCTACATCTGATGATGTTGCAAACGCAGTATTGTACCTCGCAAGCGAAGAGGCTTCGTTCATCAATGGAGTTGCCCTGCCAGTAGATGGTGGCGTGACCTGTTGCTGAACACGATTCCTGTACAAGTAAGGAGAGAGAAGATGAACTATTCTCAAGAATTGGTAAAGGAACTGCAGCTGAAGGCGATCCAGGTAAGAGCAAACATCCTGGAGATGATCCCCCCTGGGAAGGTGGGGCACCTTGGCGGGAGCAGCTCGATAGCGGATGTGATGGCGGCCCTGTACTTCCACACGATGAAGGTGAACGAGGACGACCCGAAGGACCCCGGCCGTGACCGGCTGATCATGAGCAAGGGGCACGCGGTGCTGGTGCAGTATGCCTGCCTTGCGGAGCTGGGGTACTTCGAGCGCGGCGAGCTGGGCAAGGTGAAGACCTTCGAGGGCATCCTGCAGGGACACCCGGACATGGACAAGACCCCGGGCATCGAGGCGGTGACCGGGAGCCTCGGGCAGGGGCTGTCGGTATCCCTGGGTGTCGCCCTGGGCCTTACGCTGGATAAGAGCGAGAGCCGCGTCTACACCATCCTGGGGGACGGCGAGCTAGCCGAGGGCCAGGTGTGGGAGGCCGTGATGGCAGCGGCAGTATACAAGGCAAGCAACCTGACGGCGATCGTGGACTGGAACGGCGTGCAGGCGACCAGCACGACCGCCGAGATCTTCCCGATCGAGAACCTGGTGGAGAAGTGGAAGGCCTTCGGGTGGAACGTGATCGAGATCGACGGGCACGACATGGAGCAGGTCCTGGGGGCCCTTGATGCTGCAAGGGCATACAAGGAAGGCCCGACCGCGATCATGGCACACACCGTCAAGGGCAAGTGCTTCCCGTTTGCAGAAGGGAAAGCGAAGTACCACAACGCATCCATGAATGAGGAAGAGTACAAGATAGCATGGCAGTGCATAGACAACATGAGGAAGGAGGTAGAGGCATGAGGACGACAGACAGCCTGAGGACAACCTACGGCGAGACATTGGTCGAGCTGGGAAAGGACAACAAGGATATCGTGATGCTGGAAGCCGACCTGGGCAACTCCACGATGAGCAAGCTGTTCGCAGCCGAGTACCCCGAGCGCTACTTCCAGATGGGGATCGCCGAGCAGAACATGGCGTCGGTCTCCGCAGGACTCTCCCTGACTGGGAAGATCCCGTTCATGAACTCGTTTGCGGTCTTCGCATCAGGCCGAGCCTACGACCAGATCCGCTCCTCGGTGACAATTGCGAACCTGAATGTGAAGATCTGCGGTTCCAGTGCAGGACTCTCCGACTACGGCGACGGCAAGACGCACCAGAGCATCGACGACATCGCACTGATGCAGGTGCTGCCGCACATGACCGTGCTCAGCCCCTGTGATGCGGTGGAGACCGAGAAGATGGTCAGGGCGATGGTGGAACAGAAGGGACCGATGTACCTGCGCATCAACCGAAACGACCTGCCTATCGTAACTGACCCCGCCGAGGAGTACCACATCGGCAAGATGACCCAGATGGTCGACGGAGGGGACGTGGTGATCTTCGCAACCGGGGTGATGGTGCAGCAGTCCATGGAGGCAGCAAAGATCCTGGAAAAGGAAGGCATCTCCGCAAGGGTGGTGAACGTTTCGACGATCAAGCCGCTGGACACCGAGGCCCTGCTCGGCTTCTGCGAGGGCGTGAAAGGCGTCGTTACTGCTGAGGAGCACAACGTCATCGGGGGGCTTGGCAGCGTGGTGTGCCAGGCGCTGAGCAAGAGCCGCCTGCCCATCGAGATGCTGGGAGTGGGTGACCGCTACGGCACCAGTGCGGAGAACTACGAGATCCTGCTCAGGCACTACGGCCTTGAGGCGGAGGATGTCGCGAAGAAGGCCAGGGCGGTCCTGGCCGGCAAGTAAGGAGCAAAGAGATGAAGATAGGATTCATAGGACTCGGGATCATGGGCAAGCCCATGGCGAAGAACCTGATCAAGGCCGGCTACAGCCTGGTCGTGAACGATATCAACAAGGAAGCGGTCGCCGAGCTGGTCGCTTCCGGGGCCGCAGAGGCAGCGAGCGCAAAGGAAGTGGCATCACAGAGCGATGTGGTGGTCACGATGCTGCCCAACTCCCCCCATGTGCAGACGGTGGTACTTGGAGAGGGTGGAGTGATTGAAGGCGCCAAGGAAGGCCTGGTGGTGGTGGACATGAGCTCCATCAGCCCGATCGTGAGCCGGGAGGTGGCGGCCGAGCTGGCGAAGAAGGGAGTGGTCATGCTTGACGCCCCCGTCTCCGGCGGGGAGCCGAAGGCGATCGACGGTACGCTTGCGATCATGGTCGGCGGACCGGAGGAGACCTTCAAACAGGTCGAGCCGATCCTGCAGGTGATGGGCGGGAGTGTGACCCTGGTCGGGGAGATCGGCAGCGGGAACACGACCAAGCTGGCGAACCAGATCATGGTGGCGGCGAACATCGCGGGGATGAGCGAGGCACTGGTGCTTGCAACCAAGGCCGACGTTGACCCCGAGAAGGTGTTCAAGGCAATCCGTGGGGGACTTGCCGGCAGCACGGTCCTCGATGCGAAGGCGCCTTTGGTGCTGGACGGGAACTTCAGGCCCGGGTTCCGCATCGACCTGCACATCAAGGACCTGCAGAACGCGCTTGACACCGCAGCAACGGTGAAGACCCCGACCCCTCTCTCGGACTCGATCATCGAGATGATGAGGTCCCTCTCCTCAGACGGCAAGGGATCTGACGACCACGGCGGGCTTGTCCAGTGGTACGAGAAGGAAGCGGGCATTGAGGTTCGTAAGTAATAATTGTGTTGGGTCAGAGTTTTTTTTAAAGGACTCTGACCCAATTTTATGAATCATCCCATCGATACTCATTGATGGGTTTTAAGAAGGGTTGCATGAATTATCTAGAATGGCTTTCCAGTGAGACAGACTCAATATGGTGGCATGACTCTGCCAATATTGAAGAACAAGAGCGAGCATTTTCTTATGGAGCGGTAGGGATGACCACCAATCCCTTCCTGGTAAACCAGACACTGCAGGCGTATCCAGAGGTGTGGAAGGATCGTGTACTGTCTCTTGCCAAGAATAAGAAGGGTGATGAAAAAGCACTCGCTTTGATCAAGGCGGTCACTGGCCACTATGCAGAATTGTTTACTTCCATGCATGAGAACGGGAAATTCGGACATGGATATGTCTGTGTACAGACCAGCCCCCTGAAAACAGGGGACTATTCCTATATGCTTGCCCAAGCAAAGCAGTATGCAGCTTGGTATAAGAACGTAGTCATCAAACTTCCTGCAACCAAGGCAGGCATCAAGGCCTATGAAGAGTGTGTCGCCCTCGGTTTCAATGTTGCAGCAACAGTGAGTTTCACTGTTCCCCAGGTACTCAAGGTAGCCGAGGCTGCAAAACGGGGAAAGGAACGTGCCAGAAAGGCAGGCATCAAGGAACCCCTTACCATTGCGGTCCTGATGGTCGGTCGTCTGGATGATTACCTGCGTGATGTTGCCCAGGATCAAGAGTCCCTAGTCAGTGAGTCGGATATCAGACAAGCAGGTACAGCCTGTATCAAAAAAGCATACAAACTTTTTGCAGAGCGGGGCTATGATACCGTTCTTATGCCCGCAGGTTGTCGTGGCGCATATCATGTAACAGCACTTTCGGGGGCAAAAATGATTATGTCCATCTCCAAAGGGATTCAGGATGAATTGCTTAGAGAGGAAGGTCCGTATGAAACCCAGATTGACAAGCCTGTAGACCAGGATGTCATCGACCGATTGATGACCCTCGATGAGTTCAGGAAAGCCTATGAAGAGGATGGTATGGATGAATCATCATTCATAACCTTCGGAAGTTGCAACCGGACCACCGACCAGTTCATCAACGATGGATGGAAGCCGTTGCTCTCCTATGAGGTATAACCATGAAGAGAAATCCGTTTGATCTCACTGGGAAGAACGCACTCGTCACCGGCTCTTCCCAAGGATTGGGATGGGGAATGGCAAAAGGACTTGCTGAGGCAGGGGCCTTCGTCATCCTGGTCGATATCAACCCAAAAGTAGTTGAGAAAGCTGAGAATCTGAGAGAGCAGGGTATGCAAGCAGAAGCTATTATCTGTGACTTGCTTGACCGATCTAAGCGTACTGAACTGAAGCAAACAGTTGAGAAAAGGCTGGAAGGGAAGCTGGATATCATTGTCAACAATGCTGGTATCCAGATCCGACATCCTGCCTTGGAGTTTCCTATCGGAGATTGGGACAAGGTAATCGAACTCAACCTGACCAGTGTTTTTGACCTGGCTCAGTGGGCAGGAAACCTGATGGTACAATTGGGAAAGGGCAAGATCATCAATATTGCTTCGGTTAACTCGGTTGCTGCGGGAATCAATACCGTTGCCTATTGCTCGGCTAAGGGAGCAGTGATGCAGATGACCAAGACGATGGCCAACGAGCTCTCCTCGCTGGGCATCAATGTGAACTGTATTGCCCCAGGATATATGGCAACCCCAATCAATACCGCCCTCGTGAATGATGAAGCGCGGTTTGCTGAGCTGAGTCAGCGTATCCCTGCCAAGCGCTGGGGACAGCCGGAGGATATGGCAGGAGCGGCAGTGTATCTTGCCAGTGACGCCTCTGACTATGTCTGTGGCGTCATGCTTCCTGTTGATGGAGGGTATCTGAGTAGATAGACACTAAGTATGTTCAATTAGACTTTACAAAATATCAATCTCAGAAACATTGCAAAACAAATTTACGTATTGCGATTTTCTTGTGCGATTACTAATAAATCTCTATAAAATAAAAAATAGAAAATTTATAAATAATAATATCAAAAAATATGATAAATATCAAAAGTCAATAATATACATGTAAAAACAATTATAGATATTCTTGTTTACCGATTTTGGGCTCAGACTAAATGTAAAGAAGGTTATGCCTAGCGTGATTCGCTAGTGCATAGAGATTTACATTCCTTAAGGAGGTTTGAGAATGAAGAAATTGTTTATCTTGACTTGTGTCTTGATGGCTTCAACAGCGATGCTCTTTGCAGCAGGTTCTTCAGAAGCTGAGGCAAAAGGTGGAGAAGAGAAGACACTCACTGTATGGCACATTGGTGTTGATGTTTCTCGTCGTGAGACTATGGATGCGGCTATTGCTCGCTATGAAGCGGCAAACCCAGGGGTTAAAGTGGTTGATCAGGCAATCGAGAATGATCCCTACAAAACCAAGCTGAAGACCGCAATGGGTGGTGGAAATCCTCCTGATTTGTTCATCACCTGGGGTGGTGGCTGGATGGAAGAGTTCATCAAGGCTGGTAAGGTGCTTGATATATCTGAACAGGTTAAGAGTGTTGCACAAAACTATCTAGAACCCGGCATTTCGATCAGCATGAGCGGTGATAAAGTCTATGGACTTCCAATCACTTGCGGCCCTTCATCAGTGTACTATAACCGTGAGCTGTATGAAAAATACAATCTGAAGGTTCCCACAACTCTTGCTGAGTTTGAGTACAACTGTGATGTTCTGGAAGCTAATGGTATTATCCCCATTGCTCTCGGGAATGCCAGCAAGTGGCCTGGTGCTATCACTTTCATCTACCTTTCGATGCGATATGGTGGAGCACAGGTATTTATTGATGCCTTCAATAGGGAAAATGGTAAGACCTTCGAAGACGAGAGCTTCATCAAGGCTGGGGAGAAGATTCAAGAATGGGTTCGCAAGGGTTATTATCCTGAAGGCATGAACGGAATCAACTACGATACCGGCGGGTCCAGAATGTTGTTCTATAGCTCAAGAGCTGCACACCTCATCCAGACTAATGGTCTACTTGGAAACTGTCGTAATGAAGCTCCTGACTTCTATGAGAATAATCTTGGCTTGTTTAAGTTCCCGGTCATTGAAGGTACTGCTGGTTCTGCCGACGAGATTGTCGGTGGTGGAAATGTTATTCATGTCTATGGTGGTACCAAGTACCCGAAGGAAGCTTTTGATCTACTCGTAGTTCTTTCTGACCAAGAATATGGCCAAGATATGATTGATGGCTCCTCCATGATTTCTGGTGTTAAGGGCATCGAGATCAAGGATCCACTTATCCAAAAACAATATGATGTACTTATGGGTGCGAAGGTTATGCAGAATTTCTACGACCAATATATGCCTCCTGCCCTCGCAGAAGTGCATAAGGATACCACTCAGGCTTTGTTTGGGCTGACTATGACGCCCGCCGAGGCTGCACGCCTTGTGGAAGCGAAAGCTGTAGAAGTTTTGGGTCCTGCAAAATAAGAAGTTTGGTGTTGAAGCCATCCCTCGGGAGGCTGCAGTTGCAGCCTCCCCCTCTTCATCATAAGGAATGTACTCATGGTTCTAACAAAACGTCGAGCAACCAACCATAAAGAGATCCTCTTTGTTGTGGCAGCTTTGGTGCCCGGACTTCTTTTTTATGGTATCTATAATCTTTACGGTATACTTATGACCTTCCGGTTTTCAACTTTGGACTGGTCGGGTATTAGCCAAGACTCCGGATTTGTCGGTATTGCGAACTATCTCAAGCTCTTCAAGGACCCTATGATGGGTGTCGCAGTTAAGAATAACTTGATTCTGATGATTACTTCGATCGTCATCCAGCTTCCCTTTGCACTACTGCTTGCCCTTGCTTTGAATAGCGCCATCAAGGGAACACGCTTTTTCCGTACCATTTTCTTCCTTCCTATGCTTTTTTCTACAGTCGCAACCGGTATAATGTGGCAGCTCTTTTTTGATCCGATGTTCGGTATACTTGCCTATGTGATGAAAGCCGTAGGACTGGGGCAATATATAATTGGGTTTCTTGCAGATGTAAGAACTGCGATGCCTGCAGTGCTCTTTGTTATCTGCTGGCAGTTTATCCCTTTCTATATGATTATTCTCAAAGCGGGTTTGACCAATATATCCACCGAGCTTTATGAAGCTGCCACCATCGATGGTGCTAACCGTTGGCAAACATTCTGGAAGATTACCTTGCCATTGATAGGCCCGACGTTGAGAACAGCAGCGGTTATGTCCATGGTAGGATCGCTTAAGTATTTTGATTTGGTGTATATCATGACAGGAGGTGGGCCTAGCGGAGCAACCGAACTGATGGCAACATATATGTACAAGAAAGGATTTGTGGAATTTGGTATGGGCTATGCTTCAGCTATCGCAGGATTGATGTTCATTATCTGTTTCATCTTTGCCTGTGGTTTTCTTTATGTCACCAGGGTGAGGGAGGTCCATTGATATGAAAAAAGAACCTGTAACTGAAAAATTATTCAAAGCCTGCATTTACCTTTTCTGTATTGTGGTCCTCATCCTTACTGGCTTTCCCTTACTCTTTCTGGTTTTTAACAGTTTCAAGAGCCTGTCTGAGTACATGATGAACATCTGGCAACCCCCAAAGAAACTCTTTTTCGGAAACTATAAGCTGGTTTTTGCACCTACTTTTCTCAGGTACTTTATCAATAGCCTTATTGTTAGTGTTAGTGGGGTGAGCTTGGTGATTTTGGTCTCCTCGTTGATGGCCTTCGTTTTTGCAAAGTTCAACTTCCGTGTGACCAAGGGAATTTTCTTTTTAGTCATTGCTGGCATGATGATTCCCATCCATACTACTTTGATTCCAATTTATTCGATGAGCATCAAGGCTGGAGTGTATGATACCTTGTTTGCTCTTATCGGGCCGTATGTATCGTTCAATATCCCTGTTTCTGTCTTTATCATGACACAATTCTTTAAGGAGATGCCCAAAGAGCTCGATGAGGCTGCAAAGATTGATGGTGGTTCGCTTTTTTTGATCTATCGCAAGATTGCGATGCCGCTTTCCGGTCCTGCTATCTCCACTGTTGGTGTTTACACCTTCCTAACAATGTGGAATGAGTTCGTTTATGCATTGGTCATGATTGACACACGCTCCAAGAAGACCCTTTCGCTGGGTATCCGAGACTTCTATGGTTTCCAGACAATTAACATTCCTGCAGTTCTCACCGCCATTCTGGTCGGTTCCCTGCCGGTACTCATATTCTACTTCCTGGCACAGGATAGAGTCATCAACGGCCTTACCCAGGGTGCTTTGAAAGGTTAAGAAGGAGATAACATGACACTAGTTACTAACCCAATTCTCAAAGGGTTCAATCCTGATCCTTCCATTCTCAGGGTGGAGGATGATTACTATATTGCTACATCTACCTTCGAGTGGTTCCCCGGAGTGCAGATTCACCACAGCAGAGATCTGGTCAACTGGAAGTTGTTGACCCGTCCGCTTGACAGGGTTAGTCAGCTGGATATGCGAGGATGTCCCGACTCCACTGGGGTATGGGCTCCCTGCCTTACGTATGATGCAGGTACCTTCTACCTCGTTTATACAGTTGTTCATACAAAGGAGCACTTCAAGGATACGCACAACTATCTTGTGACCGCACCTTCCATCACTGGACCTTGGAGTGAGCCAATCTATCTTAACAGCTATGGCTTTGATCCTTCGCTCTTCCATGATGATGATGGGAAAAAGTATGTGGTCACCATGACTACTGATTTCAGGAAAGACAGAAATCGCTTTGCTGGAATTCTCCTAGAGGAGTTCAGTCTTGACCAAAGACGCTGTCTTGGTAACCCAAAGCTTATCTTCAAGGGTACTGAGATTGGATGGACAGAAGGACCCCACCTCTACCATATCGGGCAGTACTACTACCTTTTGGTGGCTGAAGGGGGTACCTTCTACAACCATGCTGAGTCAGTTGCTCGATCCAGAATGATTGAAGGACCCTATGAGGTGATGCCTGGCAATCCCCTTATTACGAGTAAGGACAGGCCAGATCTTTCTATCCAGAAAGCAGGTCATGCAGATTTGGTGCAAGTGCACGATGGCAGTTGGGCTTTAGTACATCTTTGTGGAAGACCAGTCAAACAACACTGCATGCTTGGTCGTGAGACATCCATTCAAAATGTATATTTCGACCAAGATGGTTGGATCAGGATAGAGGGTAGCGGCAATGCGCCGAACCCTGTATTTAAGAGTCCCTTTGATGTAAAGCCATTGCCTCCCTTAGATATTCTCTATCAGTTTGATGGTCCAGAGCTTCCTCTCGATTTCCAAACACTGCGTATTCCTCTTGGTGAGGACACGCTCTCTCTTAAGGATAGACCGGGATATTTGCGATTGTATGGCAAGGAGAGCATGAGTTCTCTCTTTAAGCAGGCTTTGGTGGGAAGAAGACAGCAGTGTTTTGTGTGTGAGGTGACCACAAAACTGGAGTTCGATCCGACGTGGTACAAGGAGATGGCTGGAATTGCTTACTACTACGGTACCAGGGAGTACTACTACCTGAGGTTTTCTCATGATGAAGCCTTGGGTAAGGTGGTTTGTATTATGAGCTGTGACAACGGCAAGCATGAGGAACTGTTTCCACCGGTCGCTGTAGGGGACATTCATGAAATATGGATGCGGATTGAAACCGATTATGATACGGTGCGATTTTCCTACTCACTTGATGGAGTGGCATACGTTCAGTATGGCAATGATTGTGATGCATTGAGGGTCAGTGACGATCATATAGATAACTCTGCATTTACTGGAGCTTTTTTTGCATTGGCTTGTCAGGATCTTTCCGGTTTCAACAAGCCTGCTGATTTTGCTTTCATGCAGTACAGGGAATTTGAATAAGAGGAGGAACTATGTCAGAAAAAAGAAAAGCATTGTTGTTGGTTGGTGGTTGGGATGGCCATGAGCCCGAATTGGTTGCTGAGCGTTTCGCAACCTATTTGGAAGAAGAGGGCTTTGAGGTTCGTAAGGAACGTGATCTTGAGGTTCTTCAGGACAGAGAGTACCTATTCAGTCTGGATCTCTTTGTTCCAGTCTGGACCATGGGTACCTTTGAGAGCAAGCAGACAGGAATCCTTGCAGACGCCATAGCCAGTGGGGTAGGAGTCGCAGGGTGCCATGGTGGCATGTGTGATGCCTTTAGGACCAACGTGCTGTGGCAATTTATCATGGGAGGCAACTGGGTTGCTCATCCCGGTTCTGACGGAGTTCCCTATGAAGTGAATATCAAGCAGAGCTCCAGTCCGCTGGTAGCTGGTATCAAGGACTTTTCCCTCTCCAGTGAACAATACTACCTACATGTAGATCCGGCAGTGGAAGTACTGGCTACTACCAAGTTCCCAACTGTCCATTGGTATCACTCAACCAATGGAGTTGTACAGATGCCGGTTGTCTGGACCAAGAAATGGGGGCATGGAAGAGTCTATTACAACTCACTCGGGCATCATAATGATATTTTTGATATTCCCGAGGCATGGGAGTTGATGAAGAGAGGCCTACTCTGGGCAGCGGATGGAAAGAGAATCTCCAGAGAGAACAATCTAGATATAGAGATGTTCGCAAGTGATAGGAAGATGTTCTGATATGAAAAAAATAAACGTAGCAATCATTGGATTGGGAAAAATCAGTGGGATTTATCTTGAAAATATCACTGGAATGTTTAAGGACCGGATACACTTGGTTGGAGTGGTTGATTTAGTGGAGGAACGATCGAGAGAGATTGCTGAACTCTACAAAGTAAAACAGTATGCTTCAGTTCAAGCATTGTTGGAAGATCCTTCTGTGGAACTTGTTCTCAACCTTACAACTCCACAAAGCCACTATGTACTCTGCAAGCAAGTATTGGAGGCTGGGAAGCATGTCTATGTAGAGAAGCCACTCTCACTCTCTGCAAAAGAAGCTTCTGAATTGGTGGATTTGGCTCAGGAAAAGCACCTTGTACTTGGAGGTGCTCCCGATACCTTCCTTGGAGCTGGAATCCAAACCTGCAGAAAACTCATTGATGATGGATGGATTGGCAGGCCGGTGGCTGCTTCTGCGTTCATGATGAACCATGGACATGAAAGTTGGCACCCATCCCCAGAATTCTATTATCAAGCTGGTGGCGGCCCGCTCTTTGACATGGGGCCATACTACATAACAGCACTCATCAACCTTCTTGGCCCAGTACAATCAGTCTCTGGGTATGCCCAGAAAAGCTTTCCAGAGCGTGTAATTACCAGCGAGCCAAAGCATGGAACGGTTATTGATGTTGAAGTGGATACGCATATTGCCGGATTGTTGCAGTTCAACAGCGGGTGTATCGCTACCTTGGTGACCAGCTTCGATGTCTGGAAGCATAGCATGCCGAGAATTGAAATCCACGGAACTGAGGGCTCACTCCGTGTCCCCGATCCCAATACCTTTGGGGGACCCATCTTTTACTGCAGGATGGGTGAGAAAGAGTGGACGGAATTACCTCTGCTCTTTGACTACCCAGAAAACTCTCGCGGTCTAGGTATTGCCGATATCGCAGAGGCAATTGAGCGTGGCGCTGAACACAGAGCTTGCGGAGAATTGACTCGGCATGTGGTTGATGTCATGGAGAGTATCCTGAAAGCATCTCATGAGCATGTACAGGTCCAGCTTTCATCAACATGTGAGCAGCCTTCTCCTAGGAGATAGCCTCAAACACCCCCTTGTCCTTGTTTTTCCTGCAGTTGTCATGCGGAAAAACCCTTCCACTCATGGTAATATATACACCGGGTGGAAGGAGCTGGACAGCGGTAAGAGCGCAACCCAGATTGAATACTGCATCAGAATTTTCCAGGGAGTAGGGGATCATGGCTCCTGTTAGTACCACGGTCTTGCTTGTATCCTCTTTCAGTGCCTCAGCAATTACAGATGCAGTTCTGCACATGGTGTCAGTGCCATGAACAACTACAATTTTCTCTTCAGGACTATGTACGCAGGTTTGGGCTATCTCTTCCCTCTGCTCCTCGGTCATGAAGAGGCTGTCAATTGCCAATGGCCCTTCTAGGTGGATACTCAATGTACAACGAGCCTGATTCAGGATTCTTGGCAGCTGTGACTCCCTGAAAGTCAATTCGCCGCTGATAGCATCGTACTGTTTATCGAACGTTCCCCCTGTGGTGATGATCCGAACATCCTGTGCCATGGATTTCCCTCCTGGATTTCTGCAGTAAAGTATAGCACAGGTTATACTTTGGGGAGTTTTCATTGCAACCCATCTCCTCATATGTAATACTCATTTTCATGATGGACAAGAAAACCTTTCGCAGTATCGTACACCTCCTCATTCTCACAGCAGCTCTTGCACTGGGGGTAGTGTATTTCTCTACTGTGCAGGCAGGACTCAAGAAGCTCTGGGGACTGCTCATGCCGCTTATCCTTGGTATTGTATTTGCTTACCTTGTTGACATACCTGCCAAGTGGATGGAAAACCGAGTTTTTGGGAAGCTGAAGAGTCCTCTTGCTGCTCGGGTTATTGCAGTGTTCATTTCCCTTATTTTTTTCTTGGTGTTGATTACTGGTGTATTAATACTGTTATTGCCCCAGTTGGGATTGGCCGTCAGGCAGTTCAGTACCAACCTACCGGTTCTCTACCAGGATTCTGTATCTTCACTGGAACAGTTCATGCATACCCGCCCTGAGCTCGAGCAGGGATTCTCCATCATTGAAGGGTATATAAACACCTTCGTTGAGAATCTGCGATCTTCATCTCCCAAGATTGCAGATTATGCACTATCACTCCTGGGTGGAGCGATCAATGGTGTGGTGAACGCTGCAATTGCACTGGTTTTCAGTATTTACCTGCTTTTTGGCAAACGTAGGTTGTTGTCCCAGCTTACATATCTGATGGAACGATTCATACCTGAGAAGTACTGCCGGAAAATTGTACATGTGAAAGTGATTGCCAACAGAACGTTCGGCAAGTTTTTTACGGGACAGTTCGTGGAAGCAATCATCTTGGGTTCTCTCTGTACATTGGGAATGTTGCTCTTCCGCTTCCCCTATGCCCTGACCGTTGGATCGGTAGTGGGTATGACCGCCATAATTCCACTGGTTGGTGCGTATCTTGGCGGGGCGATCGGATTCGTCCTGCTCTTCAACCAAGGATTTAAGATGGCTCTCTTGTTTGTACTCTTCCTGGTTATCCTCCAGCAACTGGAAGGAAATATCATCTATCCCAGGGTAGTAGGTACCTCTGTAGGGCTTCCAGGGGTATGGGTGTTCACAGCAGTCATTCTAGGGGGCGGGCTGTTTGGTATTCCTGGCATTCTGTTTGGGGTACCATTTGTTGCAACCATCTATCAGTTGCTGAAAGCGGAGAAGGAACAAGAGAGTTCTGTTGATTGAGCAATAGACAATGTTATTAAGAAAACCTACTGACATGTATAATGCTGAAGAATTGGACATAATTCTTCTCTCTAGGTGTGTCCGAAGTGGAGGTATATTTGTGTCCAAAGTGTACAGTCTGTCTAATACATGTTCAAAATATGTACATATTCACTATGCATATATCTTTTGATACCTAGTCTTATAGTGATAAAATATTTACCTGTGAAATTTATAAACCACTAATATATATTGAGATACCTATATTGTGTGAACAAAATCATGATAATTGGCACAATTTATGCATTGTTCTTTGTAACAGTTTTTTTCAACATTAGGAGGAAAAAAAATGAAGAAAGTGCTATGTGCCATACTTTTGGTCACAATCGTAATGTCCGGCTTGTTTGCACAAGGTGCACAAGAAGCAGATGGCCCAAAGGGCGAAAAACCCTATGAGATTGCAGTAATCATCAAAGCTACTGACTCTGATTTCTGGCAGTACTTGCTCGTTGGTGCTCTCAACTATGAGTTTGAGAATCCCGATTTGGTCAACGTAACGACCTACGGCCCACCCTCTGAGTCAGATATCGACCAGCAGATTGCAATCCTCGAAAACGTCATTTCGACGAATCCCGATGGTATTGTCATTTCGTCCACCAGTTCTGATGCTTCTGTTCCAGCTCTTGAGATGGCCTATGATAAGGGAATCAAGATTGTTACCGTTGACAATAGGGTAAACACCGACAAGGTGCATACCTTCTTGGCTACCGATAACACCCTTGGTGGTTCTCTTGCAGCAGAGAAGATGGTTGAGTATCTGAAGAAGAACAACATCTCCACCGCTGGAAAGAAAGTTGCTGTGGTAAGTGCAATGGCTGGTGTCCAGGTATTGACTGACCGTGACAATGGATTCATTACCCGTATCAAGGAATTGATCCCCAGTATCGAGTTGATCCCCACCAGATATGTCGACAATGACATCATCAAGGCTCTCTCCACCACTGAGGACCTGATCACCACCTATGGTAGTGACCTGATTGGTATCTTCGCAGACAACAACCACTCTGCAGACGGTGTCTCCCGTGCAATCGCAGAGCAGGGTCTGCACAACAAGATCATGGTAACTGCATACGACTCCGACCCAGAAGAAGTTGCAGCCATCAAGAGTGGTGCTATCAAGGCAATCATGGTCCAGGATCCGTACGGCATGGGATACAAGGGCGTCGATTCAGCAGTAAAGGCTATTGAAGGCGCAACCCTTCCTGAGTATGTCGATACTGGTGTAGTCGTTGTTGAGAAGCACAATGTCAACGATCCAGAAGCACAAGGCATTCTCGATCCGTTCACACTGAAAAAGTATTGATTCGTTCTCTGAACTGAAGTCTCTGGCTCCTCTCGATAGGAGGAGCTAGAGACATGTTTAGCTGTATAAAAGGAAGGAGGTCCGGAATGGAGACAAGACCATTCTTGGAATTGAAGGGAATATCCAAGCAATTTCCTGGAGTCAAGGCACTCGACAATGTGGATTTAACCATCTATCCCGGTGAGGTGCATGCCTTGGTAGGGGAAAATGGTGCGGGAAAATCCACTATCATCAAGATCATCATGGGCGTTTACCAAGAGGATGAGGGAACAATTTCTCTGGATGGGAAGCAGGTTGCCATACCGAATGTTATTGAAGCAGACCGCTTGGGCTTGGCAGCTGTTTACCAGGATTTGACACTTGCTGCTGACCTTTCTATTGGGGAAAACTTCTTCATGGGGCAATTTCCCCGGAAGAAGAACGGGATGATTGATTGGAACCATGTGTATTCCAAAACTGCAGAAACCTTGAAAGCCTTGAATGTGGATGTCGATCCAAGACTCCGCATCACCGAACTTTCTCCTGCAATGCAGGAAATGGTTGCAATTGCAAAGACTGTTCACAAGAAATCGAAGCTGGTCATCTTTGATGAACCAACTGCCTTGTTGAGCAATGAAGAAGTAGAAATTTTGTTTGAGATCATCAAGAAGCTGAAAGCTTCCGGTATCTCGGTTATTTACATATCTCACCGCCTAGAGGAAATCTTTTCCATTTCTGACCGCGTTACGGTACTCAAGGATGGGCAGCATGTAAAGACTGTTCCTGTCAAGGAGACAAACGAAGACCAGTTGATTTCGTACATGGTCGGACGTTCACTCTCTGACATGTACAATATCGAACACTATCCCAAAGGGGATGAGTTGTTGCGGGTTGAGGATCTGAATCGTGGTAAAGCACTGAAGAATATCTCCTTCTCTGTGAAGCAAGGAGAAATCTTTGGATTGTTCGGCCTTGTGGGTTCAGGAAGAACCGAGGTTGTCAGGGCTATTTACGGGGCAGATACGATCGAGAGTGGTACCATCTATTTCAAGGGGCAGAAGGAAGTTATCAAGCATCCTTCGAAGGCCATCTCCCTGGGGATTGGACTGTTGCCGGAGGACCGGAAACACCAAGGTCTTGCCTTGAGCCAATCCATCAATCACAACATCAATCTTGCATCCTATAAAGCAATCTCAAAATTCAATTTCGTATTGGGGAAGAGAGAGCGGGAGCGATCAGTAGAGTATGTTAAGCAATTGAAGGTAAAGACACCTTCCATCCATCAGCTGGTAGGGAACCTCTCAGGGGGGAACCAGCAGAAGGTGATCATTGCAAAATGGCTCTGCTGCGAGAGCAAACTGTTCATTTTTGATGAACCAACAGTAGGAATTGATGTCGGGGCAAAACAAGAGATCTATAAGTTGATCGAGCAATTAACAAAGGATGGGCATGCAGTCATCTTGATTTCCTCGTACCTTCCTGAGGTCATGGGGCTTGCCGATAGAATTGGGGTTTTGCATGAGGGATCAATGCCGCACATTGTTGAACGAGAAGCATTCAGCGAGGAAACCTTGCTGAGATACGCATCAGGTTTGTGATTGGAAAGCAAGGAGATAGAGATGAAACTGTTATCAAAGAAAAATAATAAATTCAGGATTGCTGAAGGCAACTTGTTGGTAATTGTAATCGTATTGATGGTGATACTTTCGTTTGCAACGAAGAATTTTTTCACTGTCAATAATTTGAGGAATCTGGTTCGCCAAACCTCGGTCAACGGCATCATTGCTCTGGGAATGACCTTTGTCATCATCTCAGGGGGAATTGATCTGTCTGTTGGCTCCGTGGTAGGTGTTGCCAGCATTGTTGTTGCGAAACTTCTGGTTGCAGGAATAGGAATATTCCCCGCCATCCTGATAGCCCTCTTGGTTTGTGTACTCCTTGGCACACTGAACGGACTTATCATTCACTATGGTAAGGTGCCTCCTTTCATCGCCACCTTGGGAATGATGCAGGCGGCACGTGGTATTGTCATGTTGCTCTCCAATGCTCGTATGATCGCAGGGCTCCCAAAAAGCTTCACTGGCTTCGCACAGCTGGTGTTTCTGGGATTCCCCTCACTCTTCTTTGTTTGGTTTCTGGTCATTCTCGTTACCTTTGTAATTACCACCAAGACCATTTTTGGACGAAATATTTTTGCCTATGGAAGCAATATCGAAGCTGCAAGACTTTCAGGAATCAACACCGCAAAGGTGACCGTGAGTGTGTATGCCATGAGTGGACTGTTGAGCGGCATTGCCGGCATCCTAATGACCAGCCGTCTTGGAAATGGTATCCCCACTGCTGGACAAGGGTATGAGATGGACGCAATCGCATCTGCAGTTGTTGGTGGAGCAAGTTTGAGTGGAGGCTCAGGAACCATCATCGGTACCGTGCTGGGTGCTCTGTTGATCTCCCTTATTCAGAATGGAGGTAACTTGCTGGGTATCAATGCTTTCATACTGCAGATCATCGTCGGTGTCCTGATTGTAGCTTCTGTTTGGTACGACCAGATCAGAAAGACAACAAAGAACTAAAAGGGGACGGTAATGAAGCAATATGTCTTGGCACATGACTTGGGTACATCAGGCAATAAGGCAACGCTGTTTGATGAGCGAGGAGCATTGGTGGAGAGTAGGGTGACGCCCTACAATATGGAGGTATTCAACTCCAATTGGGCTGAGCAAGACCCCTCCATCTGGTGGAATGCTGTATGCTCGTCTTCCAGGGAAGTGCTCTCAACCATCAACCCCAAGGATGTTGTAGCTGTTTCCTTCAGTGGGCAGATGATGGGTTGTCTGCCGGTAGATAGGGAAGGAAAACCGCTGCATAATGCCTTGTTGTATTGCGACCAGAGGAGTACGGAAGAGGAGCAGGAGTTTATCCAGGCTCTTGGTTTCGACCGGATTTATCAGATAACCGGGCATAGGCCCAGCGCATCCTACTCCCTGACCAAGCTGCTCTGGATCAAGAAGCATCGCCCTGAAGTGTATGAGAAAACATACAAGGTACTCCAGGCAAAAGACTATATGAATTTTCTGCTTACTGGAGAGTATGCCACCGATTACAACGATGCCTCGGGAACCAATGCATTTGATCTTGCTTCCCTGGATTGGTCACAGGTAATCCTAGATACAATGGGAGTTCCTGCTTCCTTGTTTCCCAAAGCCTATCCCTCCTCAACAAAGATAGGAGAGGTTCATCGAAGGGCAAGCGAGGAGACAGGAATTCCAGAGGGAACAGCAGTCATAGTCGGGGCTGGAGATGGTGGTTGTGCCAGTCTCGGTGCCGGGTCTGTATCGTTTGGAAAACCTTATATGTACATGGGGTCTTCCTCATGGGTATCAATTGCCAGCAAACATCCTCTCTCCGATCCAGAAAAGATTGGTTTTACCTGGGCTCATCCAGTAGCTGGATTGTACCAACCGTGTGCAACGATGCAGACAGCAGGTGGATCACTCTCCTGGTTTGCAAAGACCTACCTTGGCAATGACAAGGGGAAGACACTGGATAGCATCAATGACCTTGCTCAGGAATCTGTTCCAGGGGCAAATGGACTTACCTTCTTGCCCTACTTACTCGGGGAACGGTCCCCTTGGTGGAATACCAAGGCAAAAGGTGCATTTGTTGGTATGGATATTTCCACAACATTCCCTGATCACTGTCGAGCTCTGCTTGAGGGCGTGGCAATGAACCAGAAGCTCAACTTTGCTGGAATGCTTTCTGAAATTCCTGACCGTCGGGTGATGTTTATAGGTGGAGGTGCCTTGAATATTTTCCTCCGACAGGTCCTCGCTGATGTCTTTGGCTGTGAGATTGTTGTACCCCAGTTCCTGACAGAGGCAACAAGCATGGGAGCGGCCTTGCTGGGAGGAGTGGGGTGTGGTCTCTACGAAGATTTCTCCATGATTGAGGTCATGAACCCCATCAAGGAAGTCGTAACGCCTAATAAGGAAAACACTGCTTACTATGAAGAGTTGACAGGAACATTCGCTGACCTGTATCGCAGCCTTGAACCTTGGTTCAATCGGTAATGGAAGGGAGAAAGGGGCAAAAAATGTATGACAGACTCATCCTATCGCACAATCTGGGAACAACCGGAGATAAAGCGGTAGTGTATGATGAAAAAGGAAAAATCATTAGCTCCTGGCTTTCCCTCTACCGAGTTATCTATCGAGAGGGCAACAAAGTCGAACAGGATCCTGGCGATTGGTGGCGTGCTGTTTGTGAGTCCACGAAGAAGGTGATGCGGGGTATCAACGAGAAGTCAATCGCCGTGGTTACCTTCAGTGGACAGATGATGGGCTGTCTCTGCCTCGATAAGGCAGGGGACCCAATCGGTAATGCAATCATCTGGGCGGATATGCGCTCAGATAAAGAGTCAAAACAACTCCTTAGTCAGATAGATGAGAAACTCTTTTTCCATATAACCGGGCATAAGATCAGTGCCTCATATACGCTCAGCAAACTGCTGTGGATCATGCACAATCGTCCAGAAGCCTTTGCAAAGACCTCCAAAGTTGTCCAGGCGAAGGACTATATTGTTTTCAAGCTCACCGGAGAGATCGTAACAGACTACTCCGATGCATCAGGAACAAACCTTTTTAATCTGACCAAGCGACAGTGGTCTCGCACCCTGACAAGTATTATCGGTCTCAATCCAAAGATACTCCCAGAGGCAATACCCTCTACCCAAATAGCCGGGTACGTGACAATGGATGCCTCTGTAGCTACAGGGTTGCTTCCAGGAACCCCTGTTGTCATCGGTGCAGGGGATGGCGTTTGTGCCTCCTTGGGTGGTGGTTGTACCACGGAGGATGATGCCTATCTCTATTTCGGATCCTCAGCATGGATTGGAATGGTCAAGCCAACCCCGTATTGGGAGCCAACGATGAGGACCTTCAATTGGTCATTTATCCAACCTGATCAGATTGCCCCTTGTGGGACCATGCAGGCTGCTGGTGCTTCCCTGGATTGGCTCAAGGATGAATTGGCTAGGGAAGAGGTTACCCAATCAGAGCTTCAACGCAGTTATCCGCAGCATCTGATCGAAATGCTGGTCACCCAATCGCCTCCTGGCGCCAATGGATTGCTGTTCCTTCCCTATCTGATGGGTGAGCGGAGTCCCTATTGGAATCCCCAGGCTCGTGGAGCTTTCATTGGACTGAAACGAAATACCCGTCGCTCGGATATGTTCCGTGCATGTTACGAGGGTGTGGCAATGAATCTGAAGATAATCTGGGAAGCGCTTAAACCGATTAACAAAGCCACGGAATTGGTGGTGATCGGGGGGCAGGCGAATAGTGACATCAACAAGCATATTATTGCCGATGCCTTCAATATTCCTGTTGTATCGCATAACCATCTCAAGGACAGTAAGAACTTTGGTGCGGCGGTTATCGGGGGCTTGGGCATCGGGATGTACGAGCGTGCTGATGTGGTGAAGGATCTGCTTCATTATGAGAGACGCATTCTTCCAAACGAAGCGAATGTGGAGTTTTACGACCGCTATCTTCCCCTCTACGAACAAGCATATACAAGCTTGGTCGATTTCTACCAGAACCTCGACCAGTTTACCAATACAAAGGAGAGTTGAGTATGAGTGAGCTACTGTCACAATTACAACATGCTGAGGTTGCTGAGACCATGAAGCGTTTTGGCTTCAAAATGGAAGATATTTTCCCTGGTATCGATGAACTGAAGGATAATCCGTACCGAAAACATACATGGATCGTGAAAGAGAACCATGGATATTTGGTGGTGAATGCAATTCCTGAGAAGGAGGACCAAGACCATCTCTTCTGGGAAGAGTGGTACGCTCATGCAGGAGAAATCCACCACCATATTCTCTCGCTCTGGAAGCCTCATATGTATCATGAGATCTTTTCAGCTCCAGATTCTGATGACATCCATCCTCCCCAGTGCTTCTCACGGAATTGGTACGTAGTAGAGGATGAGGATATGCGCTCCTTGTTGTTGCGGAGGTAGGAATGGAGTATCGCTATTTTGGGAATACAGGGTTGCGCATGAGTGCCATTGCGCTTGGTACGCAAACCTTTGGTTGGAATATTGATGAGAAGGAATCAAAGGCTCTTCTGGAGGAGTACACCCAAGCAGGGGGCAATTACCTCGATACTGCAGACTCTTACAACAACGGAGATTCCGAGAGGATCCTGGGTTCCTGGATCAAGGATATTGGTTCTAGGAGGGATGATCTGATTCTAGGTACCAAGGTGTTCTTCCCTACGGGTGAGGATGTAAATAATACCGGGGCAAGCCGAAAACACATCCTGCACAGTGTGGAGTCCAGCCTTAAACGCCTCAATACCGAATATATTGATTTGCTGCAGATTCATTGTTTTGATAAAAGGACTCCCTTCGAGGAGACCTTAAGAACGCTGGATGATCTCATCACAGCAGGAAAGGTACGGTATCTTGGTGCCTCCAACTACATTCCATCAGATCTAATGAAAAACCTTATGATCGCCCGATATACCCACAAGGAGCCTTTTGTAAGCCTCCAGTTGGAGTACAGCCTGTTGGTGCGAAGTCCTGAGTGGGAACTCATTCCGATGTGTGAGCGTGAGGGGGTGGGCATGCTTGCCTGGTCCCCTTTGGCCGGGGGATGGCTCAGTGGAAAATACCGAAGAGGAAAGGATATCCCGCAAAATAGCCGCGCAGGCAGGAAAGACCGGTGGGATGACCAAGCTGAACAACGGGGAAGTGACCAAGCCTATGACATCATAGATGTCTTGCATGAGATTGCTGAGGAAGTAGGACACAGTGTTTCACAGGTAAGTATCAACTGGGTGAGACAGAACCCAGCAGGTATCATCCCTCTCATAGGAGCTAGGACTGTCAGCCAGCTCAAGGAGAATCTTGACTCACTGTCCTGGTCATTGAGTGATGATCAGATGAAACGGCTGAACGAAGTCAGTTCCATTGGAAAACCATCGCCTTACAACTTTATCGAGCGATATACAAGGGAGTAGTACATGGCAGAACGTGTAACGGTAATCGGGAGTTTTGTCGTCGATCTTATGGCTCGGTCCCCCCATATCCCGGTACAGGGAGAGACCGTAAAGGGGAGCATTTTCAAGATGGGGCCTGGGGGGAAAGGGTCCAACCAGGCAGTAGCTGCCCACCGCTCGGGTGGGGATGTGGTGCTGGTCACGAAAGTGGGAAACGATGTCTTTGGAAAGGTAGCCAAGGACTTTTATGCCGATGAGCAGATGGATAGCCGATATGTATTTGAGGATCCTGAATTGGCAACAGGCATCGCCTTGATCATGGTTGACGAACATACCTCCCAGAATAGCATCACGGTTGTTCCTGGAGCTTGTGGTGCCATTAGCCAGGAGGAGATTCGGTCCATCGATTCAATCTTGGATGATACCAATGTCCTGGTGGCTCAGCTTGAGACCAACCTCGATATTCTTCCCCCTGCAGTAGAGCGTGTGCATGCCTCGGGTGGAATTGCTTTACTGAACCCTGCGCCAGCACCGGTTGAACCTCTGGATGATGCGTTTATCGGCATGTTTGACTTGGTAACTCCCAATGAGACAGAGGCCTCCTGCCTGACCGGCATTGATGTTGTAGACCGTGAGAGTGCTTATAAGGCGGCCTTGGCCCTGCAAGCAAAAGGGGTCAAGGATGTCATCATCACCATGGGAAAGATGGGCTGTTTCCTCCTTACTGATGAACAGGAAGCCCTGATGTTCCCCACCATGGAGGTAAAGGTGGTAGATACCACCGGAGCAGGGGATGCATTCAACGGGGGACTTGCTACCGCGCTCAGCAAGGGAAAGGACCTGAAACAGGCAATCTACTTTGCAACAGCTGTAGCCTCCCTGTCAGTTACCAAGGTAGGGACAGCTCCTGCGATGCCTACCAATGATGAAGTGCAGCAGTTTCTTTCGGCATTGGATCAAAAAGCATATTGGGAGCAAGTGAAATGATTTTGAGTAGAACTGCAGCAGAGGCTGTGCTCAGTACCACTGGGTCAGGAAACAAGGTCCGTTGGCTGGTGAGCAAGGAAGATGGCTCAGTCCATTTTGAGATGCGGGAGATCAGGATACCTCCTGGAGGAAGAAGCAGTAACGGGAGTCATGCACACGAGCATGTGGTGTATGTGCTGCAGGGAAAAGGCAGGGTTGTTGGTCCAAAGGAAGGAAAGATCCTGCTTTCGGGTACTTCGGTATTCGTTCCTGGTGGGGATGAGCATCAGTGGGTGAATGACTCAGGGGAAGAGGATTTGGTCTTCCTCTGTGTCATTCCATCGGGAAGTGAAGATTTTTTGAAGTGAGGAGAGAAATGGAATTTACAAGCGCCTGGGTCGATAGCAATGAACAAATCAAGATGGTGAAGAAAACACTGCCCAAACCGAAAGCAAATGAGGTGGTTGTCCGTATCAAGGCGTGTGGGATTTGTGGGACTGATATCCACTTTGTAAAAGACCTTCCTGCAGGAACATTGACCCCACTTGGACATGAGGTTGCTGGGTATATCCATGAAGTAGGATCACCCTTTCCCGGCTTGAACGTCGGGGATTCAGTGGTGGTTGAGAACAATATTGCCTGTGGAAGATGTGAACAGTGCCTGAACCAGAAGCCGCAAGCCTGTGAAAATATTTATAGTTACATGGATGACCAGGCAGGAATGGGGCAATTCCTGGTAGTCCCCCGGGAGATGGTGATTCCCTATGAAGGGCTCGATTATCCTGAAGCTACCCTCGCTGAGCCCATTACCGTTGCCCTCGATCTCAGTCGGGAGGCAGCTATAGAGCTTTTTGACGATGTCCTGATCATGGGACCTGGAATCATAGGCCTAAGCTGTATCAAACTGGCAAAATTGCGTGGCGCCCGTAATGTGGTCATGGTAGGGCATCATCTCGATACTCCGCGTGGAGCCTATCGAGGCGAGGTTGCCAGAAAACTCGGAGCCGATCTGGTCATTGATAGTGCTAAGACGGGGTGGAAAGATGAGCTCAAGCAACAGTTTCCCAAGCTGTTCAAACGTGTGATTGTAACCTCTCCTCCTGCAACACTTGGCGATGGTATTGAGCTTGCCGGTTTCTGTAGCTCCATTGTCTATGACGGCATTGATTTCAAGCATGACCAGGTAACGTTCTCTGCAAATGATTTTCACTTTGCCAAGAAGCGTCTTATCGCCTCTCATGCCATTCCCAACTGGGGATTCCCCCAAGCCTTTGAGCTGTTGAAGCAGGGCCATATTCCCAGTTCTCTCTTGCTGACGCATCGATTTACCATGGATGAGGTAGATGAAGCCTTTGCTGTATTTGGCAACAAGGAGGAGCAGGTTATCAAGCCGGTGATACTTATTGATTAGAGAAGGATAGCAGACCACCTCCTCAGGGGTGGCCTGCATACAGGTTAGTGGGGCAGTACACCCTTACGGATGATGATACATCCATATTTTACGATGGAGCCAGAGACCACTACAGCATATGCCCGTTTTGCTCTGTCATAGAACTCCTGGCGTTCTATTTTTTGGATTTTTGGTGTATCGGGCCAGTATTTGTCCAAGACTGCCTGGAACGATTTTTCCACTGCAGGGTCTGCGCTATCGCCTTCTGAAGGCTGCATCATCACAACCGGATCTTTGACATAATCATCAGGATTCATCAGACGGAAGATACCATCAAGCAGGTCTTCTGCCTTGATTCCATCAGCTCTGATGCAACGGGAGGATCGAGTGTCTCCAGGATAGAATGCGTCGACGATGACAATCTCATCACCATGACCCATTCTATCGAGTGCTTCCAGTAATTCTGGTCCGATGTAAGGGGAAATACCAATTAACATGAGGCTGCTCCTTAATTTTTCTCGCCTGGATAAAGACCAGACAAGATGGGTTTGTATCTCTAGTGTAAAACTGATTTAGTAGGATGTCAAATCATTATTATATAAAAAGTTAGCTGTCTTTCTACAGCCGATTGATTATGCCTTGGAGAATACCGATGAAGCTTCTGGCCCTTGAAATCAGCACCACTTCTTCGAAAGCCCAATACGTAGATACCAAATTGGGTGAATCGACATTGCTTGTTGAGCGAAATCCTTCCTCAAGTGATGTAAGGGATGTGTGTATGCATGCCATACAACTGGGGAGAAAAGCTGCTCAAGGGAAAGCGGTAGATTGTATTACCACCGCAGGAACGTGGCACAGTCTGGTGGTTTGCGATGCATCCAATGTACCCATTCAACCACTCACCGACTGGACGGATGTCTCTGGTCGTATTTTCTGTAATGGACTTAGGAAGGACGCTTCTTTTGTTGAGGAATACTATAGGGAAAGTGGATCAATGGTGCATGCAATGTATCCTTTCTTCAAGCTCCTGAAACAGCAAACAGAGGGGATTGTTCTAACAGGTCGACACGTAGGTTCTCTCGCAGGATACCTCCACTATCTTCTTACTGGTACGCTCAAGGAGACTGCTTCAATGCTTAGTGGGATGGGACTCCTTTCTACCTCATCTATAGATTTTCATCCAATGGCGAAAGCCCTGGGTTGTACTGTATCCCCTATTTGCGATTGGAGAGACGGTAGTACGCTCAGTAAGCAAGGTTCAAGATTGCTGGGATTGACCGAAGGTATTCCAGTGCTTCCTCCTCTTCCTGATGGAGCGTTGAACCAAGTAGGATCAAGAGCAGAAGAGTCAGGTGTCATGACACTTTCCATGGGAACCAGTGGGGCAATGAGGATGATTATCCCAGAACCTTGGTTCTCTCCCATTCACGCCACTTGGTTGTACCGCAGTGTGGATAATGAGTTTTTGCTCGGAGCTGCAACAAGTGGCTGTTCCAACTGTGTGGATTGGTACAAGGAACACGCCTTTAATCCAGATGTTACATATGCTCAGATTGAAGGTTCACTGAGGGAAGATTCTGCTACCCCTATATTCCTTCCATTCCTGGTGGGTGAGCGCTGTCCTGGGTGGGATGACACTCGTCTTGCAAGTTTCCATGATGTACAAGAGTCCATGACCACAAGTGCCTTCTACCAAGGTGTCTTGCAGGGAATTGTTGCCAATCTCTATCAGTGCTATGAAGAGCTACTGAAAAGTGAGCATATTCCCAGGACCATCAAACTCTCAGGGGGCGTATTGCATTCAGCCTTCTGGAAACACCTATGCTGTAATTACTTTGGTGTTCCCATGCATGAAGATAGTCAGGAACAGACGTCCCTCTATGGAGCGCTCATTCTGGCTGCCCGTTCTGACAATGAAAAACTGTCAGAACCTACACAAACAGAATCCAATGTCCTGCATTCAAATCCAGAGTTGAGAGAATACTATACTAGACATTATAAAAGATACCGATATTGGTACGAAAAAACAAATAAAGATAATAATCGAGAAAGGAGCATTCAATGAACTCATTCCTTGTATTGATAACCGCCCGTTCATTTGGGAGTTCTGATGAGAAAGCATGGGAGCTGTTGCACTCCCATGGATGTGAAGTCCGGCATATTAAGGCAACAGAGACAGAAAGTGTAGCAGATCAGCTACATCGGCAGATAGCAGAAGCCGATGGAATAATCGCAGGACTGGAAGTCTATGATCAAGCGCTCCTGAGCAAAGCAAAGAAACTGAAGGTAATTTCACGCTATGGGGTAGGATATGACGCGATAGACCTCGAATATGCAAGAGCGCGAAACATACAGGTCACCATAACCCCGGGAGCAAATGGGGACTCTGTGTCCGATTTGGCAGTCACACTGATGCTCTCAGCTGCCCGGCATGTTCCCTATATGGACCATCAGATGAAGATGGGTGAAACGAAGCGTCCCATCGGTGTGGAAATGTGGAGAAAGACGCTTGGTGTCATCGGAACAGGGAGAATCGGGGCAGGGGTGGTAAAGCGTTGCAAGGGTTTTGAGATGGAGATTCTCTGCCATGATGTATATGAGAATGAGGAACTGAAGCAACACTATGGGGCTCGATATGTCGATTTCGCCACGCTGGCAAGCAAGAGTGATTTCATCTCCATCCATACGCCATTAACTGAAGAGACGAAGAATTTATTCAATGCAGAGGTGTTTGCAAGCATGAAACCAAGAGCGGTGTTGGTCAATACCGCCCGTGGTGGAATCATCGATGAAGAAGCGTTGGCAGTTGCTCTTGAAACAGGACAGATTGGTGCTGCTGCTCTGGATGTCAGCGTTCAGGAGCATCCTGAGACAGGACCGCTTGCATCCTTGCCTTCCTGTATCCTGACTCCCCATGCAGGAGCAGCAACCTATGAGGCGTCAAGCAATATGAGTCTCATGGCCTCCCAGAATCTTATTGATATCCTTGAAGGCCATGATTGTGATTACTGTGTAGGTTGAATGGTTATGCCTTGATCAGGTGAACGGCGAATCCGCTGAGTTCCTGCTCAAGGTAACATACCTTGATCTTCCCCTTTGCATCGCGGGCGATGGTCTCATCGTTCACGGAGAAGCCGAACTGGGAGAGGTAGGAGAGGGTTCGCTCGATGGAGAAGCACCTGAAGCCGATGTGGCCCATCTTCCCCAGGTACTGCTTGGGCAACACCTCGATGGTGGTGTCCAGGAAGGTGGAACTGTTGCCACTCTTTTTCACCATGCCCAGTGCCTCCAGTCCCTTGATGGTCTTCTCAGCCTCTGCTGCATCCTGGTTGTTGATGCCCATGTGGGCGAACTCCAGTCCCTGGAGGGTGCGTACCGCCTCCCTGCTCAGGTCCTCTATCGCCTGCCAGTCCTCCGCCTCGATGAGGTCGGCCTTGACCATCCACGATCCGCCCACTGCCAGGACGTTGGGCTGTTTGGCATAGCTTGCAAGGTTCTTGGTGCTGATCCCTCCGGTGGGCATGAAGAGGAGGTCGGGGAAGGGCCCTGCGAAGTTCTTGAGCATGTCCACGCCCCCGCTCACCTCTGCTGGGAAGAACTTTAGGGTGGTCAGCCCACGGCTGATGCCCGCCTCGATGTCGCTGGGTGTACAGACACCCGGGACGATGGGGATGTTGTTTTCCAGCGCCCAGTCCACGACGGTGGGGTTGAAGCCCGGGGAGACGAGGAACTTGGCCCCGGCGGCCACTGCCTTCTTTGCATACTCGAGGTTGGTCACCGTGCCTGCTCCCACGAGCATCTCGGGGTATGCCTTTGTGATGCGCTTGATCGCCTCCTCTGCCGCTTGGGTGCGGAAGGTGACCTCTGCACAGGGCAGTCCGCCTGCGATCAGGGCTCCTGCAAGACCCTCGGCCTTGCTGGCATCATCGATCTTCACCACCGGTACCAGGCCGATCGTATGGATTTGTTCAAACAGTGCTTCATGCATAGGGTTGCTCCTTCTTGGATACTAATTATGAGTCGATATAGCCTTTTCTAAAGGCTTGCAAGTCAATGTTATAGCGGTTCAGCATGTTGTAGACCGTCCCCCTGGAAATCCTGAGCAGTGTGGAGACCTCTCGTACATTCCCATTCGTTTTCTGGAGAATCTGGATCAACTTCTCGCGTTTCCCTTCTTCGAGGGAGAATCCATCTTGCTGGGTTTGGTTGTGGGAAAACTCATTCGGTTGGTAATTCACGATGGTACTGGGAATATCATGGATGGTTATAAGCTCGTTCTCACATATAACGGCCGCGCGTTGCAGTACATTCTCCAGCTCCCTGATGTTTCCAGGCCAATTGTATACTTCAAACAATTTACAGACCATGTCATCAATCGTGAGGTTTGGTTTTTCGAATTGATGTTGAAATTTCTTGAGGAAGAATGCGACCAGCTTATGAATGTCTCCATTGCGCTCCCTCAATGCGGGCAAATTGATGGAAAGGACATTCAAGCGGTAGTACAAGTCATTCCTGAATGTTTGTTCCTGCACTGCAATTGCAAGGTCCCTGTGGGTGGCCGCGATTACGCGGACGTTCACCGGAATTGGATACTTGCCACCTATTCGCACTACTTCCTGCGTCTGCAATACACGAAGGAGGACTGCCTGGACTTCCAGTGGCATCTCCCCAATCTCATCCAAGAAGAGCGTTCCTCCCTCTGCAAGTTCAAATTTACCAAGACTGCCGCTACTCTTAGCGCTGGTAAATGCCCCACCCTCATATCCGAACAATTCACCTCGGATCAGTTCGCGGGAAAGAGCCCCGCAATTTATGGCGATGAATGGTTTATTCCGTCTCTCACTTGCATTATGAATCGCCTGGACCAATAGCTCTTTGCCGGTTCCGGTTTCTCCCATCACCAGTACATTTGTGTTGTTCTTGCTTGCCAGCTGGGCAATTTTCAGCGGTTGTTCCATAGCAGCACAGGAACCGATGATATCAGAGAAGCTATAGCGGGCATTCGCACCAGAGGCCTTGTTGACGATTCTCCGTACCGTGGCCGGGGTTCTCACCAAGATGACGAGATTGATGCCAAGCTTGTCGAGCTCCAATTTGTAGGTAGAGCAGGTAATATGTGCATAGGAGGAGCCAATCTTGATGGGTAGGTCCTGCTCATCGAGCATCTTTCCTTGTTCAGCCAATGCAGTGAGATTTACTTCACTATGGAATAGGTCTTTCAGAAAACGTCCTTCCCAAGCTCCCTGTACCTTGAAGATGTCGAGTGCCTGTTGGTTGATCTGTTTGATTACTCCATCCCGATCAATGGCAATGATCCCGGTATCGACATACTCGAGCAGCGTTTTCTGCTGCTGGATGACTTTTTCTTGGTCACTGAGCTTGAGTTTGAACATCAATTCCCGTTCAATGGCGTTTGATGATGCTTGTACCATGGGAGCTATGGTTCCTGTATCTTGGTAGCCTGTAATGGGACAGGCAACATTGATGCATCCAATAATTGTATTGCCTGCATGGAGTGGGTTTGCATAGCATGCCCATGCATGGTTCACTTTTCTCCAATGCTCTGCACCAACCACTTCCACAGAGCTGTCTATGGCAAGTGCCAAACCGATTGCATTGGTTCCTACAAGCTTTTCGCTATGGATGGTCCCCTCTTCGGGATAACTAATTTCCGGATAGGCTGTGGGATTGGCGAGTACCTCCAGGATAACCGCATCTGCATCACAGAGGGTGATGACCGCTTGGTCATCCTTGATAAGGGTAAAGAGTTTGTGCATATAGGGTAGGGACGAGGTGATCAGTTCCTGTACTCTCCTCCGTCTCTGATTCAGCTCCTGGTCAGAGACGTTCTGCATGTCAGCAAGGAATGGGTCAAGCCCCAGATCTCTTGAGCGATGCCAGGATGCACCAATCTCGGGGGTAACCATGCTTAGCTCCACCGATTTCTGTTGAAGTGCAAATTCCTGCCATAGTTCGAAAATTCGATGCTCACTCATATGCATTCCTTGTTGATCAGATTATGATTGCAGTTCTTCCAGGAGTTTAAATGCAGAACTGGTGCCGATGCGTCTTGCCCCTAAATCCAATGCTTGTTGTACCCGTTTTAGGGAAGAGAACCCTCCTGCAGCTTTGACACTTGTCTTGGTTCCTTTGACTGCATCAGCCATGATGGCCACTTGTTCGATGGTTGGGGATGCGAGATAACCGGTTGCAGTTTTTACAAAATCTGCACCTTCCTCTGCGCTGATGAGAGAAGCGATACGAATCTCTTCATCGGTGAGGAGCGATACCTCGAGGATGATCTTGAGAATTGCTGAACCGGTAGCTTTTCGACATTCCCGTGCTTCCTTTCTGATTTGCTCCCAATTTCCCTCTTTGAGAGCTCCCAGGTCGAGGACATAGTCACAATCACTTGCACCTGCTTTCAGGCAAAGCTCAATTTCATGGCATTTCGCTTTAATGCTCCATGATCCATGGGGATAGGCTATTGCACTGGTGATGCCTGTCTTGCTTCCCTGTAAGAGACTTGCAGCATAGGGAATGTATACGGGTTCTATGGCGACGGTTGCAAACTCGTTTTCCCTCGCCTCAATGCACAACTTTTCTATCTGTTCTCTGGTTGCCTCAGGCTTGAGCAATGTATGGTCGATGATGTGGCAAAATGCTTTTCTGTCCATGGTACGTATACTCCTTAATAGGCCGACAGGTTTCCCGGTGTCTGCGAAAGGCAGATACGGTGCGTGACAGGTAGTGCCGGGTCAGGTACAGAACAGGCAATTTCCAGATTCGTAGTCGGTATTCCCTGTTGCTTGTACAGCGTGAGCGCTGTCTCGATATACTCTGGGGTGGCTCCATCAAGCGAGGTTCCTGTTCCCAAACAGATATGCTCCAATCCTAAGGTGAAACAGCGATATATCATTTCTTTCAAACGCTCAACAGGAAGTTCAGCGAGGACTATGGTTGGGACCAGGATAAGAGAACTTCTTGCTTTCAATGGAGAAAGCAGTGCTTCGATTTCATTGAAACGACCATCACGAACATAGCCTGCTGGGAGAGCAAACGTGAAATGTGAGCAATCCAACTCCATAGCTCTCTCCAGCATGAAAACGAGTTGCTTATCCATCAATCCTGCAAAGGGAAGGGAAGCCAGCATCCCTGATCGCTCCTCCCTGGGCAGTCTGCCAACAGCAATTTCCTGAAGATATAAGGTACCCATGTCCTCGGCTTCAGCTTTATCTGCAAGATCCTGGATCTGTGATGTCCTCAAGCTTGGTCCATAGGCGAGCAATGTCTGCTTCATATCATAACCTCTTGTTTCTGATTTCAATGACGAATTTGTTGAGATCACCCCGGTAATATGCCTTTGAGAATTCGAAGGGCACTCCTTCCTTGGTCCTGGAGATGGTTTCGATATATTGCAGAGGGTCCTTTGCCTTGATATGCAAAAGCTTCGCTTCAAACTCTCCTGCGCTTCGGATTTCGATGATTCTCCTGGTCCAGTCAATTGCAACGTGGTACTTGCTCTGCAGCAATTTGTACAAGGAGTTGTTTACCAGGTCTTCCTGGATCAAATTACGAATGCCTTTAAAGGAAGCAGGAAGGTAGGTGTACACCAGGACAATAGGTTCTTCTCCCGTTCCCCTGAGTCGGATCAACTGTACGACTTGTTCTCCAGGGGGAAGGTCGAGAGCTTCCCGAATTGCCAGTGATGGTTCAATAAGGGAGAGGTCGAGTACTTGGGTTGTTGGAAGCAAACCCTTTTCCTGCATCTCATCATTGAAACTCTCCAAGACTGAAAGAAAGTTCTGCTCCAGTTTTTTTGGGATGGTGAGGGAGCCCTTTGCCTTGTGGCGCTCGATGACTCCTTCATTCACCAACTCTTTCAATGCCTGGCGAACCGTAGAGCGAGAGATGTTAAAATGATTGCAGAGTTGCTGCTCTGTAGGTAGCGATACCACCCCATCCTGGGTCTTTATGAACTTGAGTAAAAGTGTTTTCAGTTGGAAATACAGTGGAATGGGAGTATTTTTGTCGAGTTGTTGCTGTGCAAAAAAACTATGCATTGCTACTTCCTCTCATGAGTATAGGTATAGATGGTTTTTAGGCTTGGGAATATGAATGTGGCATCCTTTTCCCACCCTTGATCACTGAGCGTACTGATGATCGAATCTTCAGCCACAGTATTGAAATCGAACATACCAAAATGGTGAGGTATCAAGAGGGATGCGCCGATATCCTTGGCGAGGTTCCCTGCTTCTGCTATCGAGAGATTGCCGATGATGCCCTTCTCGGTAAGATGGGGCTTTTTCCCATTTACCGGTAGGAAGCAGAGTGAAGGGTTCCATGTCTTGATTGACTCACAGAGCGAAGGAAAGCGTACGGTATCTCCACTGTGGTACCACGAGACAAACCCCATATCGACCACGAATCCAAGTGCTTTTATCTGACTCCAGGAGTCATAGGTGAGCTCTTCATGAGCAGCTGGGATTGCATGGATAGCTATTCCTTCCTTCATAAGGAAAGACTCCCCCTCACTCAAGCCTACAATCCGTGGAGAGGGAATTCCCATATCCAGGAGACGGGAAACCTCGTAGCGAGGAGCTATGACCAGTGGTCCTTTGCCATCGCTGAAGAGGGCGGTGAGTGTTTCCTTGTCCATATGGTCGGTATGCCCATGGGAGCATAACACGACATCAAGGTTTGTGAGTGAATCTGGGGGTATAGGTATATCTACCATGCGTTTGTGAGGAAACTCCCCACCTTGGTATTTCCTTGCCAGGGAGTCGGAAAGGTAGAGGTCAATTCCCAGACGAATACTCTTGGTTTTGAACAGGAATCCTGCCTGTCCTACCCATGCAAATTGCATGGAGTTAACAGGCATTTTGTCTGTCTCTTCGTAAAACCAGGTTTCCAGTGAATCAACAATGTGTTTTTCTACCATCAGTTTGCCTTCCAATTAGGGTTGTCTACCACCTCATACATTTCATTACCTGTTCTCAATACCAGTTTCCTGAAGCCTTTCTGCTCGATGGTTCCATAGTCATGTCCTGCATCGGCAGCAAAGGTAAAGAAAGTGACAAGTGGTTCGGAATCACTGATATTTACCGATCGATGAGCATATCGACCGGGAACGAGGACGGCCTCTCCTGCGGTAAGTTCTTGTATCTCGGTTTCCCCTTCAGGATTCTCCATCACCATTAAACCATGTCCTGAGAGGCAGAGATATACCTCAGCAGTATCGAGAACGGTATGAAAATGCCCCTTTGTCATGTAAAACTCACGTCCCACCACACCAGGGTAAACGATACTGGTGCCATATGCGAGATTACCTGGTTTTTCTTCCACTCCAAGGTCATAGAATTCATAGATCAGTGGATCGGAGGAATCAATTAGGGAAGTGAGCTTTTCCTCATCAGCGAAGATGCCCTTAAGATTGGTTGCATAGCGCTTGAGGGATTCTACGCCTTCAGTTTTGGAAAGTCCGTTAGTAAGGTTGAATTTAGTTTTTGATGATTGCATGTATTGCTCCTGCTTATTTTATTGCATCTAGTGCGATATCACAGATGGTGTCGAAGGCAGGTCCGCTGACAGGGATGTCAATATGAAAGACCTCTGCAATGACCTGTGTCCATCCGTAGATGAAATACTGCCAACCATCTACGATGGTGAGCTTATTCTCTGCTTGTGCCGCCCTTGCCTGACTGAGGAATTGCAGCTCACCCCGGTAGTTGAACTCCCAGACATATCCGTTCATGGGGAAGTGTGCGTTATCAGGAAGAGGGGAGCCTGGCCCATCCTTTCCGAGTCCTGTCGCATTGATCACCAGGGATCCTTCTGGCAATCTCTGCATCACAGCATCATTCTCCTCTGGTGTGGGGCAGAGTTCATACGTGAACGTAATAGGACTATCCAGAGTCGCATGGATAGCCTTCATCTCTTCCAATCGTTTTTCACTGCGGTTTGTAATGATGATGTGCTTTGGAACATCATCAGATTCTTTTGATTTGTTGATCAGATAGAGGCTGAGGGCAAGGGAACTACCTCCAGCCCCCAAGAGAAGCATGGAAGCATCAGAGTTGGAGAAGTATCCTTTGGGCATACAGTTTTCCAAGGCAAGGCCACTGGTGATCGGGTCCTTTGCGTGTGCCCAGAGTTCTTTTCCCCGTTTACTGATGGAACTCGCCTCATGCAGTAACTTGGTGTAGGGCCCAGTTCCTTCGAACAAGTCCTTGCTTGCTTGGTAACAATCGAGCTTATGGGTGGTGACCAAAGCTCCTAGGGAGTTGGGGTCATTTTTAATGAAGGAGACAGCTTCTCTGTATGCTTCTGGTGCTGAATGGGGGGCAAAGTCGATCCCTTTCAGCTCGGCATCGATTCCAAAATGCTCCATCCATTTAGGAAATACTTTCATGATTGATGACTTGGTGGTAGTCACTCCGATAAAGTACATGGTGGGTTTCTGTGCAGGGGTATAGGTGGGCATGTTTGGCTCCTTCATCCTCTAATGTATCTAAATGTATGTATGTACGTATATACTATACCAAGCTGATAATTTGTCAAGAAATATCGGATGAGCAGCTGGCTGATTTGATTAAATGATGAAGAATGCCCCCCTCTCGATTGAAAGGGGGGGTATGGTGGGGATTTCTCCAGTTTGGCTTTTTGTCTAATACCTTACAGGCTTTCCTTCCTTCTGGCTCTTGTACATGCCTTCGATCAACTTAACGGTCTCCCTTCCTTCCTCTCCAGATGAGATAAGAGGGACTTTCTTCAGGAGTGCCTGGGTGAAGTTCTCAATCTGTAGCGTAAAGAAGTAGGCAACTGGATCGATGGAGTTGAAAAGATTAGTATCTTCAGTCTTCCATACCCCAATGTTCTGCTGTTCCCCTTCAATGGTCCAGAGATCAGTTACAGGAGGCTCTGCTATTCCGCTTCTTCCTGCGATGAACATCGCCCCTCCATCTGTCTGTACTCCTACCGAAGCAGCACTTGAGCCGTGGACATGTACCTTGGCATAAATACCAGGTTTCTGGGAGTTTGAAACCAGAATAGAGGCAATGGCACCGCTCTCAAACCGTACCGTTCCAACTGCAGTATCCTCTACCTCGATGTAGGGGTGGTTCACGTTCTCCCACTGTGCGTAGACTTCCTTGACCGGTCCAAGGTACCAACAGAGCAAGTCAAACTGGTGAGGGGCTTGGTTTATCAAGACACCTCCGCCTTCACTGTCCCACTTGCCTCTCCAGGGGTCACTGTTGTAGTACTCCTCATCTCTCCACCCCAGCATGGTTACCTGACCGATCATGGGAGTACCAAGTTTCCCCTCGTCGATAGCCTTCCTAATACGCTGGCATGCAGGGAACCAACGACGTTGGCTGATAACCGCAAGCTGTTTCTTTTCTTGCTTTGCAACCTCTATCATGGCATCACACTCACTTACGGTGAGTGCCATAGGTTTCTCTACCAGGACATGGGCTCCTGCCTGCAAGGCAGTAATGGCATGCTCCTTATGCAACGGATGAGGGGTAGTTATGATAACCGCATCAACTTTTTCTTCCTTGATCATCTGTTGCATATCGGTAAAGGCAGCAATATTCCACTCGTCAGCAAATGCTTGGGCCTTCTCCTTGTTTCTTCCCCAGACTGCAACCAAGGTACTCTCTTCTGCTTCCTTGATGGCCTTTGCATGAACGTGTGCTACCTTGCCATATCCTACCAGTGCATAACGAACCATGTTTTCCTCACTTTTTGCCGGGAACCAGTACAACCTTGAGAAGCTCTTCTTCCCGATTGTAGAGTTTGTCAAACCAAAGAGGACCTTCTTCAAGCGGTACCACCTTGCTGATTAGGTCATCGACCACAAGCGTCTTGTTCGCCATCATTTTCAGGACGGCTGGATATTCCCCGTTGATCGCACATGTTCCCTGGAGCCGGATCTGCCGGGTTACAACGTTCTGTAGTGGAATCTTGATCTCAGGAGTGATGTTTCCGACCAGAACTACCTCTCCTCCCTTTTTTACCAGGGAGAGTGCTGTCTGGACGGGAGTTGTAGCTCCAACCGCCTCAAAGACAAGGGGGAGCATCTGTCGGTCAGTTATCTGCTGAATGTGTGAGAGCATATCACTGTCCGTGGGATCGAACGCTTTGTCTGCACCAACTTCCAGTGCCTTTTTCCTTCTGTTTGCATCAAGGTCCAATGCAATGATGGTTCCACTGGTCATGGTTCTCAGTAGCTTGATGATCAAGAGCCCAATCAGTCCAGCTCCTACCACTGCAACATCATCAGCGAGGGAGATGTTGGCTTGTGAAATTGCATGGGCTGCTACCCCTGCTGGTTCAGCAAGGGATGCCTGAATAAAATCCAAGGCGGGAGGAAGGTGAAACAAGACACGTTCCTCCACCAAGGCGTATTCAGCAAAAATGCCATCCTGTTTGTACTCATCACAACTCACCCCGAGCACCCTGCGATTGTCACAGAGATTGAACAGGCCTTGTCTGCAATAGGAACAGGTTCCACAGTAGATGGTTGAGTCGAAGGTAACACGATCCCCAACGGCAAAGCCTCTAACCATGGATCCAACTTCCTCGATGATGCCACTCCCTTCATGCCCCATAATGATGGGGGGACGGCGTCGTCCGCTTGATCCATCATAACCGTGGACATCGCTACCACAAATGGCAGCAGCCTTGATGCGTATAAGCACCTGGGTAGGGGAGGTGATGGCAGGACGCTGTACATCCTGAATTTCCAGTTTCTTGTAGTCAGTGAGAACGAGTGCTTGCATGGTTACCTCTGAATTCGTGCACTGCCGCCTTTGGCAAGTGCTTCCACCTGGGATAGGCTCGCCATGGTGGTATCGCCGGGATAACTGGTCAGGAGTGCTCCATGAGCCCATCCTAAGCGCAGTGCTTCTTCTGGTTCCTTTCCTTCAAGCAATCCATAGATGAGACCACTGGCAAAGCCATCGCCACCGCCAACGCGGTCAAGGATATCCAGTTCACAGGTAGGAGCTTGATACCCCTTCCCGTTTAGATAGAGTACTGCACTCCAGCGGTGTCGGTTGGTTGATTGTACTTCCCTCATGGTGGTTGCTACTGCCTTGATCTGGGGAAAACGTTTTGCAACTGTCTCCATCATTGCATAAAACGAAGATGGGTCGAGTTTGTCACTCTTATGTACTTCCGGTCCCTTGAGCCCCAAGCCAAGCTGGAGATCCTCTTCATTACCAATGAGCACATCAACATGCTCAACAATGGAAGAGAGGGTTTTCTGGGCTACCTTTTGAGGATCTTGCCCCGTATCGGCAATGGACTTCCATAGTTTCTCTCGGTAGTTCAGGTCAAGGGAGATAATGGCTCCCTGTTCCTTTGCTTTTTTCATTGCACGGATGATCAGGGAAGGAATGGAAGGGGAGAGTGCACTGAAGATTCCTCCACTATGGAACCATCTGACCTTTTGAGAAAAGATTGCATCCCAGTCAAAACTCTCTTCATCAAGTAGAGCAGCCGCTTCGTTGCTCCGATTATAAAAAACCACAGGGGCTCGTAGTCCCTGTCCACGGTCGCTGTATACATGAGCCATATTGGGGCCTCTGACCCCATCATGGGCGAAGCGCTTGTAAAACGCTTGTACCCCCATTCTCCTGACCTCACTCTCAATCTTCTGTCCAACCGGGTAGTCCACCATTGCACTGGCAATCGCAGTTCTTTGTCCAAATGCCCTGCTCAGGTTTGCAGCGACATTATATTCACCACCTGAAACATGCAAGTCAAGATTCTGGGCATATTCGAAAGGGATTACGCCCGGGTCGAGACGAACAACCAAGGCTCCCAGCGAGAGAAAATCCAAGGATGCGTCCTCTTTGTTCATGAGTGGAATTGATGCCATCTGCAAACCTCCAGTGTGCTTATACGGTATAGGTGGTACTGGCGGTATCGCCGCCTCGACCAGTCCAGTTTGTGTGGAAGAATTCTCCCCGCTTCTTGTCTACCCGCTCATATGTATGAGCTCCGAAATAGTCACGCTGTGCCTGGAGGAGATTAGCCGGCAGGCGTTCGGTCCTGTAGCTGTCAAACCAGGAGAGAGCAGCACTCAAGGACGGGGTAGGAATCCCATTCAGTGCAGCAGCAGCGACCACTTCTCTCAGACTCTGGTGATTCTCCTTCAGAATCTGAACGAAGTAGGGGTCCATGATAAGGTTCTGCAGCATGGGATTCTTGGTGAATGCCTGGCTGATCTTGTCGAGGAATGCAGAACGTATGATGCAGCCTCCTCTCCAGAGCAGGGCAATCCCTCCTAGGTTCAGGTCCCAGTTGTTTGTCTCACCTGCTGCCTTGATCAGGCTGAATCCCTGTGCATAGCTGATAATTTTTGCTGCATAGAGTGCTTTTCCAAGCATGGTGATGAATTCTTTGGGATCAGAAACTGGATGATTGGGTTTCAAGTCATATACCTTACTGGCAGCTAGGCGCTCGTCCTTCTGGCTTGAAACACTTCTTGCGAAAACAGATTCAACGATCAGGGTCAAGGGAACACCCTCATGCAGTGCACTGATGCCGGTCCATTTACCGGTTCCTTTCTGTCCAGCGGTATCAAGGATCTTATCGAGGAGGAAGGAACCATCTTCTTCCTTATAACCAAGAATATCCTTGGTGATTTCGATCAGGTAGCTGTCGAGGTCTCCTTCATTCCAATCGGAGAATATGCCTTGCATGCTTTCATTGTCCAGTTTAAGGATTCTATGCATTAGGTCGTAGATTTCACCGATAAGTTGCATGTCACCGTACTCGATGCCGTTGTGTACCATCTTTACAAAGTGACCTGCTCCTCCCTTTCCGATCCAATCACAGCATGGCTGGTCATGCACATGTGCACTGATGCCCTGCAGTATGGGCTTTACCGCTTCCCATGCAGACTTTGAGCCACCTGGCATGATGGATGGCCCCTTCAAGGCACCTTCTTCACCACCAGAGACTCCTGTTCCGATGTAGAGCAAGCCTTTGCTCTCCACATAGGCCATTCTTCGCTCACTGTCTTCATAGTTGGAGTTTCCTCCGTCAATGATGATATCTCCTGCTTCCAGGAGGGGGATGAGCTTTTCAATGGTTTCATCGACAGCTTTTCCTGCTTTCACCATCATCATCACTTTCCTGGGGCGTTCCAGCTGTTCAACCAATTCTTCAAGGCTGTGTGTACCGATAATGTTCTTTCCTTTTGCCCTGGAATCAAGGAAGGCATCGACTTTGGAAATGCTACGGTTGTAGACAGCGACACTAAACCCTTTGCTCTCCATATTGAGCACCAGGTTTTCTCCCATTACTGCAAGGCCGATAAGACCGATATTTGCTTTCATTTGTATATGACTCCTCATCTTAGATTCTTCGTTTTGCGATAACATCTCTCATCTTATTCAAATTCTCCACCCCGGTATTCTCCATGAGCTCAAGGATTTCCACGTACAGGACATCGATGAGGACCAAGGAGGTGATCCTGGCGGAAAAGGATTCTGCAACTATTTTCGAACAACAAGGGCTTACTGACAAGACATGGTCCCCCAGTTTGGCCAAAGGGGATCTTGCATTGCTGGTTAAAATAAGTAACTTGGCTCCATTGTTTCTGAGCTCTTCTGCCAGGGCAAGGGTGTCATATCCTTCACCGGTGTGGCTTACGATCAGGGCTACATCATCTTTTGTTGCTTGGCTGGCTAGCATCAGCTGCATATGGAAGTCAGCAGCATACTGGCAGTTGATACCTGTTCTGATAAATTTATGATATGCATCCTGGGCAAGGGTATTGGAACCTCCGAGGCCCATGAGGAATACCGAGCGAGCCTTGGCAATCAACGCTGCACTTTCCTTGATTGCCTTACGGTCAACGGCCCCCAGTGTTTCAGAGAGGGTGTGTTGTGCATTCTTGAAGACCATATCCACTACCTCTTCACCCTCAAGGAGCTCAGTTTCAAAGACTTGTTCATTTTTGGGAATGGTCTCCCTTGCTAGGGCGATACGAAAGCGCTGATATCCTGAGTACCCAAGTTTGCGGGCAAAGCGCACCATGGTTGATTCACTGATCCCAATTCTCTCTGCCAGTTTCTCAATACTCGGGTTTACCGATTCCTTGGGATGCTCGAGGATGAAGTCAGCAATCTTTTTCTCTTTTGCACTGAGGGTGTGGTACTTGCTCCGAATCGTATAGATGGCACTTACTTCTTGCATGCTGGTCCTCTTGTAGTCAGTATAGTATGAAAAAAATATTCAGGCAATGAGAAAAAAATATTCATTTATCGCTATACAATTCCAAAAAAGAGGTTATACTATAGCCAAAAGGTTGTATTTGTACAATTTACAAAAGGAGAAGAAGAAATGAAGATGAAAACAATGGTTATTTTTGCGTTGTTGCTCGGTCTTGTGTTGGCACCAATGTTTGCACAAGGGACTAAGGATGAAGCAGCTCCGCAAGAGATCCGTGTGTTGTTGGCTAACCACCCTTATGGGGAGTTGCTGAAGACCAAGATTCCTGAATTCGAGGCAGAGACTGGGATCAAGGTGAACTATGAGAGTCTGCAGGAGAGTCAGCTCACTAATAAGTTGACCACTGAATTTGCAACCAACAGCTCTACCGTCGATGTGTTCATGACACGACCGTTGCAGGAAGGCTTGATGTTCATAAAGAATGGTTGGTATGAGAGCTTGGACAACTATAACTTTGCTGATTATCCTGAGAATTCAGTTGATATCGGCCGAAAAGATGGTAAAGCATACATTGTTCCTCTCGTAACAGAGTGGCAGGTAATGTACTACCGAAAGGATCTGTTTAAAAAGGCTGGTCTTTCCGTACCTACAACCTTTGCAGAGCTTGAGAATGCCGCAAGAGTCCTCAATAAGGACGGTGTAGCTGGGTTTGCCTCAAGAGGTAAGGGCGCTGCTGCAGTAACTCAGATTTCCAGCTATATCTATAACTATGGTGGTAGATATCTTGAAGATGGAAAGGCCGTTTTTGATAGCCCAGAGGCAGTTGAAGCAATCCGATATTACGGCAAATTGCTTGGCAATTATGGACCACAGGGCGTTACCAGCATGTCTTGGGAGAATGTCATGCCTGTGTTCCAGGCTGGAAAGGTCGCAATGTGGACTGATGCAAGTGTCTTCTATGGACAGATTGTTGATCCTGCAAAGACCCAGATTCCTGCTGAGGATATCGGGGTAGCACAGCTTCCGAGGGGTCCAAAGGATGATTCCCCGTTTATCGTAGTTTCATGGGGTATGGCAATGTCCTCTGCTTCAAAGAACAAGGATGCTGCTCAGAAGTTCCTCGACTGGGCTACAAGCAAGGAACTTGCCAAGGAAGGTATGCTCACGAACATCACCATGGCTCGAGACTCTGCTTGGGCTGATGCTGAGGTCAGGGCAGTAATGAATCCAGGTTTGGTAGAGACTCAGGCCCATGCTGCAAAGAACGGTTTCCCGTTTGACCGCCCGTTTATGAGTTCTGTTGGGCAGGCTCGTGACCTGATCGGTGAAGTCATCATCGAATCCATCAATACCAAGGGTACTTCGAGTAAGCTCAGTGCACTTGCCAGTGAGAAGGCAGATGCTGTAGATGAGCTCCTGAAGGCCGATGGTGAGTACGGACTCTAAGTAAGTAGTAAAAGGAATTGGCCGACCGATACTCTCGGTCGGCCAATCGTGTTGCAAGGAGTTGTCCCATGGTCAAACAAGGTTTCTTAGAAAAAAATCTACGTTATATTTTCCCACTTCCTGCTGTACTGTTTGTAGTGATACTTATGGTATTCCCGGTGGTGTATACATTCTTTCTCAGTTTTACTGATTGGTCGTTGACCAGTGGGAGACCCCTCTCTGTAGTGGGACTGGAGAGTTATTTCAAGGTGCTCAAGGAACCTAGGTTTCTTCAGTCTCTAGGAAGGACTTTCTACTTTACCTTTGGTGCTGTAATTGTGGAAATGGTTCTTGGAACCGTCCTTGCCCTGATTCTCAACCGGAAATTCAAGGGGAAGGGAATGGTAAAGACCTTGTTACTGTTGCCCTTGGTTGCAACTCCGGTTGCCATTGGTATTGTTTGGAATCTGTTCTATGACCCGACGATTGGCATTCTGAACTATGTACTCAGTGTGTTGAAACTCCCCCAGAGTGGTTGGGTCAGTGATGCAAGGACTGTTATGCCTTCCTTGATCATGGTAGATATCTGGCAGTGGACGCCTATGATTACCATCATCGTACTAGCGGGTCTTGCTGGTTTGTCCACTGAGCCGTATGAATCGGCCATGGTCGATGGGGCAAATGGGAGGCAGGTCCTGTTTCAGATCACACTTCCCATGTTGATGCCGACCATCCTTACTGCGGTAATCCTTCGGGCAATTGATGCACTTAAAACCTACGATATCATCTACTCAATGACTGGAGGGGGGCCGGGGTATGCTTCAGAGAATCTGAATGTCTTGGCTTTTAAATACAGCTTTGAATACTTCAGGATGGGACAGAGTGCTGTTATGTTGGTCTTCCTGTTTGCTATCGTCATGCTTTTCAGCTTGATGGTGATGCGCGTACGCAGAATTTTCGAGTTGTAGGAGGCGAGGCATGCAGCGAAAAATAGTTCATTCAATCCTCTTTGGTATCATACTGTTCTTAATCATTGTACCAATTCTATTCCCCTTTATCTGGATGCTGATGAGTTCGTTCAAGACACAGGTGGATATCATCAGCTGGCCCCCTAAATTCATCTTTTCTCCGGTGATGCAAAACTATGAACGGGTGTTCATCGAACAGGATTTCCTGCACTACATGAAAAACTCAGTCATTGTATCGGTGGTGAGTGTGTTCTTTTCACTCATTCTTGGGCTCCCCGCAGCCTATTCCATTGCTCGCTATAAGCAGAAGAAACTCTCTGTATTCATTTTGGTTGCTCGCTTGATGCCAGGTATATCATTCCTTATGCCTTGGTACATTGTTTTTTCAAGGCTTCACTTGATGGATAGCTATGTAGCCTTGATCCTCAGCCATATGCTTATTGCACTTCCTTTGGTTGTGTGGGTAATGGCTCCCTATTTCGATTCTGTGCCTCGTGAACTCGAAGAGGCTGCTATGGTGGACGGACTGACACAACAGAGTGCGTTCCTCAAGATTCTGTTGCCCCTCTCCGGTCCCGGGGTGGTTACCGCTACAACGCTGAGTTTCATATTCAGTTGGAACAACTTTATGTTTAGTCAGGTATTGAGTCAGCAGAAAACAAGAACACTTCCCATTGCAGTATATAACTTCTTGAGTTATGTCGAAGTTGACTGGGGTGCGGTCATGGCAGCAGCTGTTACCATCATGGCCCCGGCAATCATCCTTACGATGTTCTTCCAGAAGTATGTTGTCAAAGGACTTACGATGGGAGCTGTGAAAGGGTAGGGATTGTGCCTAAGGCACGAGATGCAATTAATTTCAAGAAGTGAAGCATAATCCTTGTCTCACCTCTCTGCACCCTCTATGCTGAATCAAGTAGGGGGTGCTCTCATGAAAGCGGGTAATCGGGTCCTTAGTGCTGTAGTGTTGGTTTTATGCTTGTTTCTTGTATGTGGATGTACCTCTGTTCCCAAGGAAGACAATATCTACCAGGTCTCTTTGCTCAATGCATTGTTGCAGGGAGAGTATGATGGGTTTATATCTGTTGGTACATTGAAAGATCATGGGGATACAGGCATTGGTACCTTTGATACGTTGGATGGGGAGATGATCTTCCTTGATGGCAATGTGTATAAAGCCAAGGTTGATGGCACTGTCGAGCTAATGGATGACCAGATGTTGGTGCCATTTGCTGTTGCAACAACTTTTGAGCCAGATGTAATCGTTAAACCCTGGACTGCGATTGCTGATATTGAAACTTTGAAAACTACAATGGATGCATGCATTGCAGAAACTACCAACGATTTCAATCGTTTTTATGTTGCGAAGGTGAGTGGAACGTTCTCCCATGTACGAGTCCGTAGTGTTCCATCCCAGGAGAAACCGTACCGTCCGCTCTCTGTAATCGCTGAATCCCAGAGAGAGTTTGAATATGAGCAAGTGGAGGGGACTATTGTTGCATTCCGTTCTCCCGATTATGTGGAAGGGATTAACTTGCCAGGTTGGCATTTGCATTTTCTTTCTGTTGATAAAAGCAAGGGAGGGCATCTTTTAGAGGCTTCTCTTGTTCAGGGGAAGATTAAGATGGGTGATATGAAGGAGTTCCAGCTCATTCTTCCCTCTAGCAGTTCCTTTGCAGCGATGGATATTGCTGAAGACAGAAGAGAGGAGACTCAGAGCATAGAAGGAGTTGGGCGCCCGTAGCCTTTAGTCTTGGGCTTTCTTTGAATGCTTCGTATTGCTTTTCAGAACCAATTCCATTTTCGTACCGCCAATATGCTTACTGATCACCTCACACTTGATGATGAAAAGAAAAAATATCGGCCCTTCGGCTTGAGAGAGTGCTTCATAGTTTCCTTGTCCCTTACTGATGATTAGATCTGCACTGTCATACAATCTGAGGAACGCAGGGTCAGCTTCGCTCAGGATCAACCCAGGTGTTTTGCTCCCGCTGGAAACAATGGTAGCCACCGAATCGAGACCACAGTCCAAGGCATCCTTGACCAATACATCATTGAGAATCGGTTGTCCCCTGGTAACGTAATACAGTTCAAGTTGTGGGAATGCTTTTGCAATCGTTTCCAACAGTACTTTGTCAAAGACGATTTCTCCAGCATTATCCCCAATATACATCAACCGTTTTGCCGAATGTAGAGATTGTTTGAAGGTGTCGAAATCAAACAAGGAAGTTGCTTCCTCTCCCTCTGCATCCTGTGACTGTTCGAGAATCCTTGTAATCTCTCCTTGTACGTCAATGCCATTAGGGAAAGCCCCATAATCGATGATATTTCCTGCACAAGCCAGTTTTACCGCTGTCTTCAGTGGGTTTTGCGAGTCTCTTACGATTTTCCTCAGATCATCTATCACCGCTAGTGCCTGTGTATTACTCATTATTTTCACAGAACGATAGGGATCTTCCTCTCCTGATTTTTCTACAAACAGTCGTTGTATATGGTAGGCCATTGCAGGAGGAGTCATGTCCAAAGGGAAATGCTTAAGTTCATTACCGACTTCGTCCATGATTTGCTTGATTGATTCAGGAGAAAGGCCTAAAAGTTTCCCTGATGCGAGTACCTGATTGAAGAAACAAGGTATGCATTCGAGTGTGGTATTCATGGGAGCGAATATACCATATTTCAGAATATCTTAGTAGTTGATGTTCAACATATGTATCATTGAATACTTGATTTACCTATTGAGTCATATGCTTGCTGTAGTGTTGTGCGTTTCTCTGGTCTCCTCCTTTACCCTCTGCTATACTGTAGTAGAGGGTTTCCTATATGAGAAGGATTGGTGTTCACGAAACTCGGTTCAAGGTATATGGGAACGATGATGTTGTTTCCCTGTTCGCCAGAGCGAGGGAATACGAATATAATCTGCTCGAAATCAATGGAGAGCGCTTGCTCTCCCTGTCTCCCCTAGGGCTTAAGCGCATATCGTTGGAGGCAAGAAACTTCCAATTAGATCTATCCTATTCACTATCACTGGGGCCACTCTATGACCTTTCATCACTGGATGAAGAGGTGAGAAAGAGGGGACTTTCAACAGTTGAAAAAATTATCAGGAATATCGGACAGATGGGAGGGGGGAGTCTGAATGGGCCATTCTATACCGCTTTTCCTCCTTTGCTCCCTGTTGAAACCCAAAAGGACCGTTTGTTCGAGCAGAGTGTGGGAAGTCTGAGGTCTTTGGCAAATATCGCTGTAGATGAAGATGTCTTGTTGAACATCCGCCCGGTAAATCGCTACGAGCACTTCTTCCTAAACACTGCTGATGACGCGCTCCAATTTGTTCGAGCAGTCAACCACCCAGGCTGTGGCATCGATCTTGATACCTTCCATATGAATATCGAGGAGTCAGACATGCTCGCTGCTTTCGAGCAAGCTGGGTATTATCTGCACTGCATCCATATCAGGGAGAACAACGGACAAGCGGTTGGTAGTGGAACGTTGCCTTGGGCTCTTATCAGGGATAGGCTCGATCTTATGCACTATGAAGGTCCACTCGTACATGCTCCTGAGACCATGAAGATAGCACCGTTTGAGGGAAAGCAGATCAGGAGATTGCTCAGTTAGGAGCTTTCCTTCCTTCCTGAAATTAGGTAGGCTGTTTGTAGGAGCAGATATGAACAAATTGAAATATGATGATGCCACTGCAATTACCATGGCCCCTGGCGTATCCAGAAGGGTTCTCTCCCATACTCCAGGGCTGATGTTGGTTGAAGTAACCTTTGCCTCCAGTGCGGTAGTACCAGTCCATAATCACCCCCATCAGCAAATCAGCTATATCAAGTCAGGACGTTTCTCGTTTACAAGTAATGGAGAATCTGAAGAAGCAGGCCCTGGTGATTCCTTGGCTTTTGCCTCGGATGTGGAGCATGGGGTCACCTGCTTGGAAGATGGTGTGGTAATAGATTGCTTTACTCCTGCACGGGAAGATTTTCTATAGAATTCCTTAACAGATACCCAAAGATTGGTGGAACTCTCGTACGCATTTATTGGTTTCTGCTTACAGTTTGCTTTTATTTTCAGCAGAGGCCTTTATTTGCCGAGAGCAAAGAATAGTTGTATGTTATGTATATTAACCAAGGAGGTTTTTTTCATGAACATGACCTATTTTCTTCCAACGAAACTTGTTTTCGGACAGAATACTCTTTCGACGCTCCACGAGCAGTCACTTCCCGGCAAGAAGGCGTTGATTGTTATTTCCAGCGGTACATCAACCCGTAAATACGGCTATCTTGGCCAGGTTGAGGATCAATTGAAACAAGCTGGTGTTACCTATGAAGTCTTTGATAAGATCCTTCCCAACCCAGTGAAGCGGCATGTAGAAGAAGGGTCTGCACTTGCCAAGGCGAAAGGCTGTGACTTTGTCATCGGTCTTGGTGGTGGATCGGTCATTGACTCAGCGAAAGCAATTGCCATCATGGCAACCAATGATGGAGATCTTTGGGACTATATCAGCGGAGGCTCTGGCAAGGGCAAGCCCATGAGTAAAAAACCACTGCCCATTGTTGCCATTACCACCACAGCCGGAACCGGTACGGAGGTAGACCCTTGGTTGGTCATTACCAAGGAAGAGACCAATGAGAAGATTGGTATGGGAACTGAGGATACCTTTCCCACACTCAGTATTGTCGACCCAACACTGATGGTTAGTGTTCCTCCCCAGCTCACAGCATTCCAAGGTTTCGATGCACTCTTTCACAGCACAGAAGGGTATCTCAATAAGACAGCAAATACATTCAGTGACCTCTATAGCCTGGAAGCAATCCGGCTAATCGGCAAAAGCCTAAGAACAGCTGTAGCGGACGGTAAGAATCTTGCAGCACGTGAAGATGTAGCTCTGGCAAATACCCTTGCAGGTCTTGTTGAATGGACCAGTGGATGTATCAGCGAACACTCACTGGAGCATGCCATGAGTGCCTTCCACCCTGAGCTTGCTCATGGTGCAGGCTTGATTATGATAAGCAAGGCCTACTACACCCATATTGCAGAGAACCATATTGCGGATGAGCGAATGGTTGCCATGGCAAAGGCACTTGGCAAGGAAGATGCGACTGAGGCAATGGATTTTGTGAGAGCCTTGGAAGAACTCCAGAAGGATTGTGGGGTAGCAGACCTCAAGATGAGTGACTATGGCATGAAGGAGGAAGAGATTCCCCCGATGGTCAAGAACGCCAGAGAGAACATGGGTGGTCTGTTCGAGGTTGATCCGATGACCCTCAGTGATGAGGATTGTCTCAAGATCTACCAGCAATCGTTTAAGTAAACAACCAAGTTACAGGATAATTCCCGCTCCCAGTACCGCAAGCACGATCAAGGGGGCGGGTATTTTTCGTGTAAGCAACAAGAGCACCGTGAAGAGGAGTACTAGGAAATTCTCGATGTTCAAGCCGCTTTTCTGCAACAACAGGATTGCTGCAGTGGTAATGAGCCCCCCTGCCACTGCATTGACTCCTCTCAGGGATAGTCTTACTGCCTTGATCCCCTTCAACTTCTCCCATACAGGATAGACAAAGAATATGAGCAGTGTTCCCGGAAGGAAAATTCCAATTGCTGAGAGTAAGGCAGCTGCAATCTGGAACAGAGAACCCTGTCCACGGGCTGCCATGCCTCCTGCATAGGCGCTGAAGCTGAACATGGGGCCGGGTAATCCTTGTACAAGGCCGTATCCAGTAAGGAACTCCTCATTGCTCATATACCCCTTTGTCTCCACCAATTCCGCAATCATGACGGGGACAACCACCTGTCCTCCACCAAATACCAGGTACCCATACCGGTAGAATGCCTCAAACAGCGTGATTAGCAGGTGATGGGTTAGGGTGGAGAGAATGAGTGATCCTGCAGCAAAGCATGCAAACCATACAAGGTAATGCCAAGGGGGATTGAGCTGTGTTTTCTGGAATAAGTCTGTTCCCCTGCTGCTGAGCACAGAAATGATTCCCCCAATGATGAGTACCAAGGGGAAAATCCAGGGAGAGCGAATAAAATACGTAGTGACTGCACCAAGCATAAAGAGTACATAACTGGTTTTGTCGATCAACACTTTTTTCCCGATACGATAGGCAGCGAGAACAATGAATCCTACCGCCATTGGGCCGATAAAGCGGAGAATCTTGCCAGATATCTGCAACTTTTCAAGTATCTGATAGAGAAATGACAGTGCAGTCATGATAAGCACAACTGGTAATGCCCAAACCATCAAGGTGAAGAATGCAAGGAGTGGGCCTCCAATTCGGTAGCCAACCGAGACAATGGTCTGCGTGCTGGTCGGGCCAGGGAGAATACTGTTTAGGGCGAGAAGTTCAACAAGGTCCTCTTCTTCTAGATAGTGCTTCCTGGTCACCAGGTGGTCGAGGAAGACGCCAAAGTGTGCCTCCGGTCCCCCATAGGCACCTAAGCTACAGATCAAGACATCTTTGAGGAAGTGACGATAGTTCACTGTTGCCATGCAAGCCTCCTCAGCAAGGAATTGCTTGTGTTGATACTAATATGCTTGTAAGCGATAGGCAAGAAGCATAGTATAAGATGTTGGAGGATTCATTATGTTACCAAATACAATCATTGAGGCTTGGAAGAGCCGTCAGCCTGCTGTTGTACTCACTACCGTTGATGAGAGCGGGATGCCCAACAGCATCTACGCTACCTGTACCGATCTCTATCAGGATACTGAAATTGTCATCGCCAACAACTACTTCGACAAGACAAAGCATAATATTGATATGGGGACAAAAGCATCCGTGCTTTTCATTACAGAGGAAGGTAAGTCATATCAACTGAAAGGCGAGGTAAGCTACCACACAGAGGGTGCCTATTATGATTTCATGAAAGCCTTCAATCCCGTAAAACACCCCGGACACGGAGCACTGGTACTCCATGCCCAAGCGGGTTTTAGCGGTCAGGAACAGTTGTTCTAGTGAGTCAGGTGTGAGGAGAGCACGAGTTTCTCCTTCACCGTCAAGCGAAGCACTTCTTCCTGGGATACGAGCCTGCTGTACTGTTTTTTCAATGCAGTAATAACATCCTTCTGGCTAGGAAGTGCTTCCAACGCTTGCTCATAACGTTCTGTGAGTTCTTTCAGCAGAGCTTCTCTCTTTCCGTACGCATCAAGCAAGGCTTTCACTGCGTTCAGCAGTTCGGTCAGCTTGGCTTGCACATTCAACTGGTATCCTCGCTGCAGCTCTTCAACCAAGGTAGCTACCGGTATAATTCTTTTTACCCGATAGGCATTGCTTCCCGCAAATACATATCCGCTGTTCAGCAATCCTCTTCTTGCATTGTTTAATGCAATGGAGATGCAGTAGTTCGCTTGCTCTGCTTTGCAGGTTGCCAGGCACTTCCAAGCACAGCGAAACGAGGGATTCTTCCCTGCTTCGCTATCAAGGATGAACTGGTTGCGAATTGCACGACCAGGCATTCCAACAGGACTCTTGATAAGACCGATTTGTTCCTTCGTGCAGGAAACATAGGCTTCCTTGAAACGAATATCGGCGTCACATTCATCAGTTGCAACAAAACGGGTTGCCATCTGTACGGCACTCGCACCAAGGCTTAGTACCTTGTAGATATCCTTTCCTGTGTAGACACCACCTCCTGCAATTACAGGAATGGCAACACCCTTGCTCTCTTCGAAAGGTTTCAGTGCTTCCACCACGGTGGGGACAATGGCCTCGAGTTGGTACTCTGGGTCATCCAATTGCTCAGCGGTAAATCCTAGGTGCCCGCCTGCCTTTGGCCCTTCCACCACGACAGCATCCGGGGTGTCGTTATACAGCTTCTCCCACATGCGGAAGATCATCTGTGCAGCCCTTGCAGAGCTTACGATTGGGGCAAGTTTAACGTCTGCTTTCCTGAGTGCTTCTACCGGGATGTTCTTGATCGGGAGTCCCGCTCCAAGAAAAACGATATCAACTTTCTCTTCTATGGCTACATCGAGGAGTTGGTGGAAATCATTCACAGCGACCATGATGTTCACCCCAATGATTCCATCACTCAAGCTTCTGGCTTTACGGATTTCGTTCCTGAATGCTCTAAGGTTGGCGGCTCTCCCGTCCTCATAGTAGTCTTTCTCAAGCAGGCCTATTCCATTGGCAGCAATTACCCCGATACCTCCAGCATTGGCAACAGCTGATGCCAGAGAGGAGAGGGAGATTCCAACTCCCATCCCACCCTGAACGATAGGGGCCTTTGCCACAAGATTTCCGATTCTCAGTTCCGGCCAGGTAATTTTTGAACTGAGTATTTTCTCAATAGCAGGCTTGACCTCCCCTAGATGGAGTTGTTGCACACAATGGTGCAATACGCTCTTGAGATTTGTATGTAATGTTTCTAAATCCGGTATTGTCATGCTACATTCCTTTATTGCAGGTGCTAATATAGCCTAACATTAACATAATTACATATTTTGTAATAGTGTTATAAAAGATTCTTTTTATCGGTGTCCTATCAAAAAACTCAAGATCGAAAGAGGAAATATTTTTTATGTATAGATTACTTTGACCACCGGTATATTATTGACATATTAATAAAAATTGTAAGAAATATCTTGATAATCCTTTAAAACGTACATTACCGAGTGAAGTAATATGACATTGGACTCCTCTTGTAGTTCTTCTTAACCTTCCCTACGCTGTAGGCAGTTCTTAAGGATGGAGGTCCAATAATGAAACTAAGAGTACGAGGTGTTCTTGTTGCAGGAATGTTGCTTCTTGCCATGTCCACAGTGAGTGCACAACCGATTGAAGAGAAGCAACCAATCAAGGTGCTGGTGTTTGGCATGTTCGAAGTAGGGGAAAATAAGGGAGACTTCGCAGGGGAGTTCCAACACTTCTATGAATCCTATTTTGATGGTGCAATGTCTTATGAACTGAATACCATGCCGTTGACACTCTATGTTAATGATGAGGGTGTCGCTGGAGCCATCGCAGGAATGGGAAAGGCACAGGCAGCGGCAACATTGACTACCATCCTTCGAGATGATCGATTTGATTTCAGAGATACATATATCCTTATCAGCGGTTGCTCAGGGATGAACCCAGAGCGTGGCACACTCGGAGATGTGGTAATTGCAGATGCCCTAGTTGACTACGAACTTGGTCACGCATGGAAGGAATCAGATAATCCGAAAGACTCTGATTCCCTGTTCTTGCGTTCTTCTGGGTATGATCGCCCCGGATATATTGAACTCAATCCCTCTCTGGTTGACTGGGCATTTGACCTTGTCCAGGATGTCCCGCTGAGCGACGCGAAAGCCGCCAAGGAGTATAGGAAGCTGTATTCAGCCGAAGAGGCTCTGGAAACTCCTGCTGTGCGTAGAGGAGTCTCCGTTACCGGTGACAGCTACTGGCACGGAAAAGGCTCCAGTGAACATGCTGACGACGTTTGTGATGCCTATGATGCTGGTACCTATATGGTCACCCAGATGGAAGATAATGCCTTTGGTGTGGTTGCCATGAATGAGAACAAGCTTGACCGACTTCTTGTTATCAGGGATGTAGTCAACTATGACCAGCCCCATCCTGGGCAGAGTGTGACTGAGAGTCTGGATGCTTCATCAGGAGCATTCTCCATTGGTATGGAAAACGGGTTTGCTGTTACCAACTCAATCATTGAGGAGCTACTCTCTGACTGGGAATATTACAGAAGTGCATTCTAGGTAGGAAACCCAATTCTACGTCTATGTCGACTCTCTCCAGAGTGTCGACATAGTGCTTTTCAAGCGAGTCTTATTTACGGTATACAAATGAGTATGCTGCGTTGTGAAGAAGATCTCATGAAAGCTTCCTTTCTCTCTACCATTGGAAAGTTAGAGAAAACCATGCTCACTCTTCAGCGAAAGGGTTCCTCCACAGTACTGGCAGAGAGGCGCCTACGTGCATATCGATTAGGGTTTGCTGTGCTCTTTGCTGATGTTTCATCGTATAGCATAGATGAGCTCAAGGAAGGTCATGCAGTTCTCTCGGATCTTATTCCTTCCTTGGAGAGGTCATACGCAAAACTAGCCCAAGGAAGTCCCCAAAGAACCCTGCTGGAGAGAAGGATGAGCTCAATGCTAGATGCGATCAGGGCGATCGACGAGCTTCTCGGCGAGGACACTTTGTAAAATTGCCGAATATTCCATCTCTAGTTTTTCCTCATTGATCGTAAGGCACCTACCTTCCTGTATTATCCATCGTCCACCCAGCATAACGTGCTTGATCATGGATGGTCGGGTATGGATCAAGGTATTGTAGGCGACATTGGAGAATCCCGGCGTTTCTATTAGCGGGGAGAGAGCAAGCCCGTCTTCCACGAAGAGCATGTCGGCGGGAGCTCCTACGGTAATCTTCCCCTGATAGCCTGAGGGAGAAGCTATCGGGGCTGCAGCCTTACTCGCCATGTTCCAGACCTGGCTTGCCCCGAAGTGTTCGCTCTTGTTACTCTGCTTCAGCTCAGCATAGGTGGTGCGCATGACTTCCCAGATATCATGGGTGAGGAAATCTGTTCCCAGTGTGATGTGAGCACCTCTCTCCAACAGGTCAACGAGGTTCATGGTACGTGCACCAGAGATAAGGTTGGAAACTGGGCAGTGCACGATTGTTGCCTTGCTTGAAGCAAGCATTGCACGGTCCCTCTCAGACGTCTCCACACAATGGAACAGAATCGTTTGCTTGCCGAGCAGGGCTTTCTTCTCCAGCAATTCCACGGTGGACATGCCAAATTTCCTGAGTACTTCTTCTCTCCTGAAGCGGGTCTCCAAGCAGTGGGTCATAAGGGGCCAAGCAGTTTTCTCAACTCTTTGGATCGCCTCCTGCAGGCCTTTCTCATCCAGGTCCTCTTCTTCTGGTAGATGGGTACCGCGCTGTATGTGCGTGCAGGTAAGTTCATGGCTTGGATTCTCGTCATACCAGTCAACCAAGGCCTTGATGCCAATCTTTTCAGCACAGGCTTCCAGGATTCCACTGCTCTCATCAGCCTGTCCGGTCTCTACGATGAAGCCGACACCAGATTTCATATATTGCAGATAGGCATACAGAACCAGCGTTTCAAATGCTGGTGTTCCTACACTGTTGTCGAGATATTCAAACAACTCTGTTTGCAGTTGCCCTTGTTCTGTCTCATTGCACCAATTATGGAGGCTCATATCGCTGAAGAGTCCCCTGAGCAGCGTGTCTGGTGTATGCACATGACAATCAGCGAGGGCTGGGTAGAGCAGGAAGGGTGAACAATCGATGACTTCCTCTCCCGAATTCTCATGCAAGGAATCCTGTATATCAGTGATAGTTCCTTCTTCTATTCTGATGTCTTTCTTGTGCAGGGTGTAATCTGGACCCAGGAAACGTGTTCGTTTAAGTATCATATATAAACCATATCATCTGCTTTTATTGCTTCCAAGTGAACGATGACGATTTAAGTATGGATTTATCTACAAAGTGTCCAATTATGATAGAGAGCCCCCTAGGGAGCTCTCTCAATTAGTAATAATTAGCCTTGTTTTCTGATCGGCATCCAGACCTCGAACGCTTGGTCAGAAGGGTCTTCTGAGAGGTACAACTCAACATCAACCCCTTTTGCCAGTTCGTATCCACTGGTTGGCAACCAATCAGCCATAATACGTCGCTCAACATCCTGGATTACGTTAGGCATTTTTCCCCGACCAGGGAATATTGCCCAAAGCGCTGCATCCACTTCCTGGGTTTCCATCCCTTCAAGGGTAGCACCTTCATCCAGTTCAATCCCTATGGTATAGAGCCAATAGTCTTTCTCATCGGTGTTGGTGCAGAGACCGAAGAGTCCATGCCCTGGCTTCAAGAGTGAACACAGCTTGGGGATGGTTCCATCCATGGTCTTCTCACCCCAGAACTGCGGTATTGTTTTCATGTTCTCTTCCATGTCTTTGACAAGCTTGAGAGAAACCCCCGTTACGCGAAATGCGTCCTTCCGTTCAATTCGATACTCCATTTCCTGGTCTCCTTTGATGGTCAGGCTGAAGCTGATTCTTGGAAAAGCTCTCAAGGCTGCACCTTCCTTCTTTGCTTCAGATGGGTTCACTCCATGGAGTGTCTGAAACGCCCGGGTGAAGGAGGTAGGGGAGTCATATCCATAGTTGAGTGAGACATCCAAAACTTTTTCACCTTGCTGGAGCGCTAGGGCTGCCTTGGTCAACTTTCTTCTACGGATGTACTCTCCCAGGGGAACTCCTGCTATATAGGTGAACATCCTCTGGAAGTGGTAGGTTGAACAGTTCGCCAACCGTGCCGCTTTCTCATAGGAAATTTCACCATCCAGGTGTTCCTCTACATAGTTAAGTGCTTCATTCAATCGCTCAATCCATTGCATTCTCTGACCTCGATTCTCAGTATGGAATAGGGACACATATGTATCCTCTCAATTGATGCACAATCCTGCGAGGTTTGCAAGATTTTCTCAGGGTTGAGAAATCTGCCCGGTTGGGATCATAAAGAAACACCCAAGGAATTGAACCTTGGGTGTTTTTAGAATACTCTTGGAGCTTAGTGTTTCTTCTTGCGGTAGGGCGTATCTTCCAGTGGTAAGGAGGTTCGGAACTTCTTATCATACCGATAATATGCATTCTGACATGCAGGAGCAGTGGGGATGGTGGTTAGTTCCCCAACTCCCTTTACCCCGTAGGCCACAGGATGCTTTCCTGGTCCTTCCACCAACTTTACCTCCAAGGGAGGTACGTCGGTGCTGCGAAGCAGTCCCAAGGTACCATAGCGTACCTTCAGGTATCCTTCCTCAATCGGGAAATCCTCGGTCAAACCATACCCGAGACCCATGGTCACCCCACCTTCTATCTGGCCGGTGAGTGCTTGATGATTGACAATTTGCCCTACATCACAAGCTGCAACTACCTTCTCCAGTTTTCCTTCCTCATTTAGGATGACAACTTGGGCTGAATAGCTGTAAGCCACATGGCTTACAGGATGCTTCTTTTTGCTGGTAATAGGGTCGGTGATGGATGTGTACTCTCCAAAGTACTCCCTGCCTTCCAGCTCCTCAAGGGATGATGCCTGTAGATCGTCCTTCAGTTTTATTGCCGCTCTTCTTACCGCTTCTCCTGTAAACACTGATTGTCGACTAGCTGTGCTGGTGCCTGAGTCGGGAGTTCTAACGGTATCGGGATCCTCAACCACAATCTGGTTCGCTTTCAGGGAGCAGGTCTCTCCAAGCATCTGGGTGCAGACCGTGGCAACTCCCTGTCCCATGCATGCAGCACTGGTCCTTATATGTACCTTGCCTTGCTCAACCGAGAGAATGCAGCGGCCAGTATCAGGGAATCCGACCCCAAGCCCACTATTCTTGAATGCAAGGGCAATACCTGCCCTGGGGGAGGAGTAATAGGCATCCTTTACAGCCTCCAAGCATTCAATGACACCGGTGTCCTCTCCCGCAATCTGTCCATTCGGCATGATATCCCCTGGCTTAAGTGCATTGATTTTCCGAATCTCGTAATAATCCATGCCCAATTCATCAGCCAACAGGTTTATGTTTGACTCCACCGCAAAACAGCTTTGGGTGACTCCAAAACCCCTGAAGGCACCGGAGGGGACCATATTCGTATAAATTGCCTTGCCGATAACCTCGAAGTTCTGGAAGTTGTATGGACCGGAGGCATGGGTACATGCTCTTTGAAGTACCGGACCTCCAAGGGAGGCGTAGGCTCCTGTATTGGCCAAAATGATTGCTTTTACTCCGGTAAGGTGGCCTTTATCATCACAACTGGTCGTGATCTCAATATCCATTGGATGACGTTTTGGATGGACTTGTAGGCTCTCCTGACGGGTCAGTTTTACCTTAACTGGTGCTTTGAGTGTCCAGGCAGCAAGCGCTGCATGGTGCTGGACACTCATATCTTCCTTGCCGCCGAACCCGCCACCGACGAGCATGCTGTGACAATGTACTTTCTCCGCTGGTAGCTGAAGCATCGTACAGATCTCATGCTGTTCATCATAGATGGATTGGCCGGAGGTATGAACAAGAACACCATCTTCACCTTCAGGCAGGCCTACCGCGCACTCAGGTTCCATGAATGCATGCTCTGTGTACGGCGTCTTATAGGTGCGTGTGATGACATGGGGGCTATCCTTAAAAGCTTTCTCTACATCGCCACGGTGGATGTGTTCCAGCGAGAGTAGATTCCCATCCTCATGCACCTTTGGGGAGTCTTCCTCGAGTGCCTTATAGATATCGAGAACAGGGGGGAGCACTTCATAGGAGACTTCTACCAACTTTGCAAGTTCTTCCAATGTTTCAGGTTTTTTTCCAACGACAAGGCAGATGGCATCGCCGGTGTACCGGGTAATCTCGCCAATAGGAATGAGTACCGGCCAGTCCTGCTTGATGTGTCCGATGATGTTGTGAGGTACTTCAACACTGGTGATGATGCGGACAAAATCAGGATGTGACTTTGCTTTTGCATCATCGATGGAGAGGACCTTTGCACGAGGAAATGCAGAGCGGACAGCTTTTGCATGAAGCATGCCGGGTATCCTGATGTCATCAGCGTACAGACCTTTTCCCAATGCCTTGGGCTCAGCATCCACACGGCGGTACCGTTTGTCGAGCTTTGGCTCTTCCTCCGTTGTAGGGACCGAACGGTTCTCGCGGAAGAACTCCGCACACATCAGGATTGCTTCCTCTATCTTCTTATAGCCAGTACACCGACAGATATTCCCCCTGATCGCTTTAGTCACTTCTTCTCGGGTAGGGGATAGATTCGTATCGAGCAGGCTTTTTGCGCTGATGATCATACCGGGGGTGCAGTACCCGCACTGAACCGCTCCCGCTTCGGCAAAGCAGAAAGCATATACCTCTGCTTCCCGGGCCGAGAGACCCTCAATGGTGGTAACTGCTCTTCCTTCAAGCCTAGAAAGGGGAATCGTACAGGCCTTCATTTTCTTTCCGTCCACCAAGACAGTACAGGTACCACAAATACCTTCACTGCAACCGTCCTTGGTGCCGGTCAAATTCAAGTCTTCACGGAGGAATCTAAGGAGTTTCTTGTCCTCACCGTTGTAGGTGATCTGATTTCCGTTTACGCTGAATGCATACATAGCTGTGCTCTCCATCGTACGTTGGTACGTATGTTTCTTTGGGAACAGGTGCTAGCCGCTTAGCGTCAGTACCCAGAATTGGATACGTCGGTCTGTGATGCTATACATCTTCATGATT